>JBBDYF010000299.1:0-61417 GCA_040901775.1 Pirellulaceae bacterium
AGGGCATGGGCGGTGGCATGGGCGGCATGGGTGGCGGCGGCATGGGCGGCGGCGGCATGGGCGGCGGCGGCATGTTCAATGTCCCCGCCGAGAAGGTCGGCAAGCTCAAACTGGTAAGCGTCTGCCTCGATCACGGCAAAGCCGACCCGAATCCCCGCGTCCCTTACGAACTGGTCCCGATCGAAACGTACGCCAAGAGCGCCGAGGTGACCGAGGTGTGCAAGATGCTGGCCCAGGGGCAGCTCGATCAACACTCGGCGCAGGCCGCCGTCTGGCATTTGCAAAACGGCCTGAGCTGGGAAGAACTGGCGACCAAGATCGCCCGCAAAGACCGGCTCACCGGGAGGGTCGAGCGTTACTTCTCGCCGGCTCATTTGCAGCGGGCACTGGTGGCTGCCAGGGTCGCCGGGCAGCGAGCCGAAGCGGCGAGCACGACGAATTCGCTGGTTACGTCGATCGGCGAGACCGCTGCTGGGCAGTAAGGCAGCAAGCAGCACATGATCGATCTATCCCCAGCGAATCGCAGAGAGAGAATCGGAAGCCACAGATGAAACACGGATATTTCTCATCCGTGTTTCATCCGTAATACCGTTGAACTTCCGCGCGTGCTGCGCGGATTTTAAGAAAAGAAAATCGCGGACCAGCTCGGATCGCGCGGATGCACACAGATTGTCCTCCAAATCCGCTGCGGCCTTCGATTCGTAGGATTCGTTTGATTCGTGGTTGTTGACTTTGGTTCCGGCTACGTCGGGCTGTGAAAATCCGTGGCTACTTGCCTGCTGGACTGGAGCGGGCGGTGGCATTATTCCTGCGTTGTGCCTCAGTCGCTCGGGGCTCCCGCGGCTTTACATTCCCAAGGCGATGGGCCAGAATAGGCCGATGTAAACGCGATTCTGGTTCATTTTTTATCAACGGCACGCACGCGGCCTCCTTTCGGGAGGTCGCGTTTTTTATCCGCGTGAGGGTTTAGCCATGGATGATATGTTCCCGATGACCCGCAAGGGTTTCGACAAGCTCAAGGCCGAGGCCGAGCACATGGACGGCGTGTTGATGCCGGCCATTGCCGAAAAGATTGGCCTGGCCCGATCCGAAGGGGATTTGAAGGAGAATGCCGAGTACCACGCCCAGCGCGAGGCGCAAGGTCTGCTGCAGGCCAAGATCAACCTGATTCGAAGCAAGCTGGCCAAGGCCGAGATCGTCGATCCGGCCACGCTGCCGCGCGACCAGGTCTCGTTCGGGGCGACGGTCACCGTCAAAGACGACGGCGGCGACGAAGAGGTCTATACGTTGGTCGGCTCGGGCGACGAAGACTACGACCGGGATCGCATCCTGGTGACCAGCCCGCTCGGCACCGGCCTCTTGGGCAAGAAAATCGGCGAAAAGGCCAAGATTCCCGCTCCCAAGGGCTCGTACACGCTCGAGGTCGTCTCGATCGGCTTCGACTATCTGGACGGCGACGACGGGTGATCGCGCAACGGACTACCTTTTCTGGCGATGAACGACATGGAGCAAAGGATTGCCTTTCGTCAAGATCAACGCCGATAAGCCTCATCTCTGGAAGGCAGACATCGCGGCCTCCGTGGACCAGTTCAATCAGTGGTTCATGCAGTTCGCGCCGGAGGCGTTTCGAGCGACTCGCGTCAAAACCACCGAGCACGTCCTAGCCGCACTCCAAGCGACGAGCGACCTCAGATACCTGAATGTTCAGACGTTGCAGGCGTTTCCTGGCACACTGCCAACGCTGCGGATGTGTACCGCGCCGCCCTTGGCCGTGGACCGACTGATTGGATTGGCGAACGCCAATAAATCGCTCATCGGCAGCATGGAAGAGGGAAAGCTGGCAGTGCGGATGAAGCCGGAGCTGCTTGCGGAACACCTCGGGTCAGTTTGTCGCGTGCTGCTCAAACTTCTCGACCGGGATATTTTCCCCTGGCTGGATGCCGGCAAGGCACCCACTAAGCACGAGCGGGGCCGGGCATCCACGATCGTCGCGGATCGCTTGTGCAGCGCCGTCGCCAATCCAATCGTCCGCAATGCCCAGGAACAGCGACAGCTCGCCATCATCGGCGAATTCCTCGAGCGGCGCGGATATCGAAGACAATCGCATCCTGTCGGGAAGTCCCTCGACCAAATGCAACCAGGAACCTACGCCTTGCGCATGAATTTACTCGTGGGCACAACCGTCAAAGTCAAGATTCCCGTCGACGTGGTGATCCAGCCAAGGAAGTTGCGCAAGGACCGCTTGCCGATCCTGATCGAGGCCAAGTCCGCGGGGGACTTTACGAATACAAACAAACGCCGCAAGGAGGAAGCAACCAAAATCCACCAACTTCAGGCGACCTTGGGAGAATCCGTGGTCTATCTGTTGTTCCTTTGCGGCTATTTTGGGAGCGACTACCTTGGCTACGAGGCTGCGGAGGGGATAGATTGGGTTTGGGAACACCGGATCGACGACCTGCTGAAACTCGGACTGTAGGACCGCATGTTCGCGGATCAATACAACCTGACGGAGACGCGCCGGCAGTCGATGCAGGCTGGAATCGATTCGCGTCGATCGGCGGCGGAAAGGAACCGTCTCGGCCAATTCGCCACGCCCAATGTCCTGGCGACCGAGATGGCTCACTACGTCGCAGGACTACTGGGACCAACCGCAGGCAAAATCCGATTTGCCGATCCGGCAATCGGTTCCGGCAGCTTTTTTTCCGCGGTGCTCGCCACGTTTGGCAAGTCACGTATTCAAAGCGCCGTTGGGATAGAACTCGATCCAGCGTTCTGCGATGCCGCCAACGCATTGTGGCAGGAGGCCGGACTAGAGGTAGTGCGGGGCGACTTTACCCGAATTGTCGCCGACAACTCGCGCCACGATGCTCCCAATCTGATTTTGGCCAATCCCCCATACGTTCGCCACCACCATCTCGAACGAGAAGACAAGCAACGCTTGAAGGCCTTGACGCTCCGAATGACCGGCGCGGAGGTCAATGGGCTGGCAGGTCTTTACGTTTACTTCCTGCTACTGGCTACCGCTTGGATGGAGGACGATGGCTATGCCGCGTGGCTGATCCCAGCGGAGTTTATGGACGTAAACTATGGCGCGGCGCTCAAACAATTCTTGACCGATCGCGTAACACTCATTCGCGCCCACCGGTTCGACCCGGCGAATGTCCAGTTTGGCGATGCGCTGGTTTCGTCCGTCGTTCTGGTTTTCCGGAAAACGCGTCCGCGGCCAGAGCATTCGGTCGAGTTTACGTTTGGAGGATCGCTGCCCGCTCCTGAAGCGACCGACGCGATCCCTCTCCAGCGGCTGCGAGAGTCGCGCAAATGGTCCGCGTTCCCCCGCCACGCGAACAACGACCGGCATACGCAACAAGGCGATGGGCCATCGCTTTCGGACTACTTCCGAATCCAGCGCGGTATCGCCACGGGCAGTAATAAGTTTTTCGTCCTCGACCGGGTAGACGCCAAACGTCGACGCCTGCCCGAACGCTATCTCCGTCCGATCTTGCCCAGCCCACGCTACTTGCAAGAGACCGTGATCGATGCCGATGAGGAGGGTTATCCTCTGGTCGATCCGCAACTCTGTGTCATCGACTGCGGCCTTTCGCAGCCGCTTGTCGAATCAACCTGCCCAGAGTTGTGGAAATATTTGCGGACGGCTGAATCGCTCGGCATTATGGAGGGTTATTTGATCGGCAAACGCAAACCTTGGTACAAGCAAGAAAAGCGGGAACCCGCGCCGTATCTCTGCACGTACATGGGCCGCGGTTCATCGGAAAAGCGGCCGTTCCGATTTATCTGGAATCGTTCCCGGGCGATTGGAACCAATCTGTACCTCATGCTCTATCCGACAAATGCCTTGGCAAACATGTTGCGTCGTGAACCTAGCCGTGCGGGGGACGTGCATTCCTTCCTGACGCAAGTGACCGGCCACGAGCTGCGCGGCGAGGGACGAGTCTATGGGGGAGGGCTGAACAAGATCGAGCCTAGCGAACTTGGCCGAATTTCCGCTGCCCCGATGATCGATCGCTGGCCCGAGTTGGCGGTGCGTAATCTTCGTAACGCAGCACCTCGCCTGTTTGACTAAAAATTGGCGGCCAGTTCGCGTGACCAGATTAGTCACCAGGGGCAGATTTTTTGACCGCGACTTACGGCGAACCGTTGCATCCGAAGCGATTGAGACGTCGTCGGTTGCGGCGGCGACTGACGAGGTAAGTCGGTCGGCGGCAGGAACTCGGCGAGCGACTTTCTCGACGCGCGCATGTCATTGCGACTTTGCGTTTCGCGGCTGACGCGTACCGAGCATCACGCCACGATTTCGCGGATCGGTTGGCCGAAGTCGATCTCCAGCCGCTTGCGACCGGGGATTTCGAGCCGCCGCGAGTCGAGCCCCAGTTGGTGCAGCAGCGTGGCGTGCAGGTCGGTGACGTAGTGGCGGTTTTCGACCGCGTGAAAGCCGAGTTCGTCTGTCGCGCCGTGGGCGATGCCCCCCTGGATGCCGCCGCCGGCCAGCGCGACCGAGAAGCCGTAGGGGTGGTGGTCGCGGCCGTTGGACCCTTGCGCGCCGGGCGTGCGGCCGAACTCGGTGCCGATCACGACGAGCGTCTCGTCCAACAGGCCACGGCGTTTTAGATCGTGAATCAGGGCGGCGATCGGCCGATCGACCTGGCCGCACAGTTTGCCGTGCCCCGCTTGCAGGTTGCCGTGGGCGTCCCAGGCTCCCGCGCCGCCATTGCTGCCGTGAAACAATTGAATGAACCGCACGCCCCGCTCGACCATTCGCCGCGCCGCCAGGCACTGGCCGGCAAACGTTTTGGTCTCTGGCTGGTCGAGGCCGTAGAGCGTTTGCGTTTCGGCCGACTCGGCGGCAAAGTTCACCACGTCCGGCACGGCGGCCTGCATTTGGTAGGCCAGTTCGTAGGACTTGATGCGGGCGGCGAGCGATGCATCGTCTGGGTACTCTGCCGCCGACAGCCGATTCAGCCGGCCGAGCAGATCGAACTCGCCACGCTGTTCTTCCTGAAAGACGCTTTGGTCGGGGGCGGCAAACGGCAGCGGGTTTTTGGGATCGACGACCAACTGGATGCCGTTGTGCCGCGGGCCCAGGTAGTTGGCCCCGTGCGCGCCGGCCCCGCCGCAGCAATCGGCGATGGGGGTTCCCATGACCACGAACTGCGGCAGGTTGTCGTTGAGCGCCCCCAGGCCGTAATGTACCCACGAGCCGATCGTGGGGAACTGCCCTTCGAGGGCGTGCCGGCCCGTATGGAACTGAAGCTGGGCCCCGTGGTTGTTGTCGGTCGTCCACATGCTCCGCACCAGGCAGAGATCGTCGGCACAGAGGGTTCCCAGCGTGGACCACCAATCGCTGATGGCGAGGCCGCCCGCGCCGTACTTTTTGTAACCGACCTGCAGCGGATAGATTTTGGGATGTACCTTGTGCAGCCCTTCGATCACCTCGCGGAGGTTCTTTTTCAGCAGCGGCGATTCGAGCGTCGCCTTATAAGGAGACTCTTCGATCGTCTGGCCGGCGTGAGCGTTCAGTTCGGGCTTGGGATCGAAACTTTCCATCTGGCTCATGCCGCCGATCAGGAAAATCCAGATCACGGATTTTGCCTTGGCTTTTCCTGGCGAGCGAGAGGCGGCAGCCTCTCGCTGGGGCTCGTCCGCGCGAACGACGCCGTCGCGCTCCAGCATCGCCCCCAGCGCCAGCGCGCCAAAGCCCATGCCGGCGTCGGCCAGGAAGGTGCGTCGAGAATGGAGAATAGGATCCACGGTTCAGCCTCCCTCGATTGAACACAGTGGCGAGTTCCGCACATTACACTTATGGGCAGTATAAGCGAAACAGGGCTGGCGAGTTCGCTAATACCTGCTTTCGAGATGCTCAGGCGTCGCGGCGTCGCGGCGTCGCGCCTATTCCCGCGTCATCCGGTTGACAATCCAATCGCCCAGCGTCGGCCACAGTTGGCCAATGGCGAACAGCAGCTTCGCTCGGGCGGGAACGACCAGCTCGGCTTCGCGTCGCTCGCAGGCGAGCAAGATGCGACTGGCGAGCCAGTCGGGATCGATCCCCGGCAGCTTGACGCCGCCACCCGGCCGGGCCGCCGCGGGCGGCAAACCCTGCGCCGACTCGCGATAGCGCTGGCCCGCGTCCTCGCGGCGAATGGGTCCGGGACAGACGAGCAGCGTGTGCAAACCTTGCGGACCGAGTTCCAGCCGGCATTGCTGCGCGTAGGCGGCCAGCGGAAATTTGCTCGCCGGGTAGGGGCCCAGATGTTTCGCCGCCCCCTTCGAGGCGAGCGAGCCAATGTGTACCAAGTGCCCGCGCTGCTGGAGCAGATGGGGCAAGGCGGCCTGCGTGCAGCGCACGGCGGAAAGAAAGTTCACGTCGATCAAGCGGGCGAATTCGTCGGCGGTCGCCTTGGCCAGTTCGCCCCGCGCGCTGCGCCCCGCGCAGTTGACCAGCAGATCGAGCCGGCCGCCGGCAGCCGCCGCTTCCGCCACCAGGGCTTGGCACTGGTTGTCCTGCGTCACGTCGGCCGTTAGCCAGTGGCACTGTCGCTGGGGCGTGCTCAGCGACTCGGCCGCGGCCGCCAGGCGAGCTTCGTCGCGCGCGGCAAGGACGACGCTTGCCCCGGCGGAAACTAGCGCCCGCGCAATCGCCAGCCCCAGCCCGGCGGAACCGCCGGTGACCAGGGCGACTTTATCGGACCAATAGGGCATGCCAGCTCTCGGCAACAAGGGAAGGCAGCAGCCCGCCCTACGGCTTGCTCTGGATCGGCCGAATCTTGACGTTGCGAAAGCTCACCAGGTTGCCGTGGTCTTGCAGGCAGATGTGGCCGCTGGTCGGTTTGCCGAAGCTCGGCATCTTGGCGAACTTGCTTTTGGCTACCCGCTCGTCCCAATCTGGCGAGCCCTTGACGAACTCGTAGTATTTCTTGCCGTTCATCCACGTTTCGCATTTTTCGGGAGTGATCAAAACGCGCAACTGGTTCCACTCGCCGGCCGGGCGGGTGGCGTCGGTCTCAGGCTTGTATAGCTGGTACAGCCAGCCGGAAAGCTGCGGGTCGTGGCCATCCTTGTTGTCTTGAATTTGGATTTCAGGGCCGGTGTGCCAAGGAGCGCCCCCTTCTTCGGTCACGTGGAACATCAGCCCGCTGTTCCCCCCTTTCGAGATGTTATATTCGAGCGACAGTTCGAACGCGCCGTACTTATCGTTGGTGACGATGTCGCCCGCGCCGGCCGCGGCCCGGACGAGCGCCCCGTCTTGAACCTTCCAGCCGGGACCGATGTCGGTCTTTTTGTAGTTCCGCCAGCCGGCGGTCGATTGGCCGTCGAACAGCAGCTTCCAGCCCGCCGCCTGTTCTTCGGCGGTCAGGGTGTTGGGGGCGGGATCGGCGGCAGCGGCCCAGGCGGCGGTCAGCAGCAGGGCAGCCGAGCCGAGCAGCGAAAAACCTTTGGACATGACGTGGCTCCTCGGTCAGAATTGGGGCAAGTTCGTTCTCAATAAACGGAACGTAAAGACATCTTACTTCACGGCGGCCCAGCGTGCAGGCTGGGCGCGGCTCGACGATTTGCCCTTTTCTGTTGAGACTTCGATGCGAAAACTGCTGATACTGACTTGGTTCGCACTCGCCGCATTTGCCTGGCTCCCCGCCCTGGCCGACGAACGGCCGAACGTGGTGCTGATCATCGCAGACGATCTCGGCTGGGAAGATAGCGGACCCTACGGCAACGAGAAAATCCGCACCCCGCAGCTCGATCGGCTGGCGGCGGGGGGCATGCGATTCGACAACGCAATCCTGACGTGCAGTTCGTGCAGCCCCAGCCGCAGCTCGATCATCACCTGCCGCTATCCACACAACACGGGGGCCGAGCAATTGCACTGGCCGCTGCCCAAGGAGCAAACCACCTTCGTCGAACTGCTCAAGGAGGCCGGCTATTGGACGGCCGCCGTCGGCAAGTGGCATTTGGGAAGCGCCGTCGAAGACCGGTTCGACGTGGTGGGTACGTGGGGAACGGCCAACCCGATGAACGCCGGCCAGGCCAAAGGCCAGACAAAAGGCAAAGCCAAACGAGCCGGCGGCAATCCCAGCGGCTGCGAAGGCTGGGTTCCGACGCTCCGCGATCGTCCGCGGGATAAGCCGTTCTTTTTGTGGCTGGCGGCCTTCGATCCGCATCGCCCTTACGCGCCGGGCGCCATTGCCCGGCCGCACGAGCCCGCGGATGTGACGGTGCCCCCCTATTTTCCCGACACGCCCGAGGTCCGCCGCGATCTGGCCCTGTACTACGACGAGGTGAGCCGGCTGGATGGCTTCGTCGGGCAGGTGCTCGACGAACTCGACCGGCAGCAAGTCGCCGACAACACGGTCGTCCTATTCATGACCGACAATGGCCGGCCGTTTCCCCGCTGCAAGACATCCCTGTACGACAGCGGCATTAAGTCGCCGCTGATCGTGCGCTGGCCCGCCAAGATCAAGCCGGCGAGCAGCACCAGCAGCCTCGTCAGCTCGATCGACGTGGGGGTGAGCGTTCTCGACATCGCGGGCGTCAAACCGGCCGAACCGATGCAAGGCAAAAGCTTCGCCGCCGTGCTGGCCGATCCCGCCGCAACCACGCGCGACTTCGCGTTCTCCGAGCACAACTGGCACGACTACGAGGCCCGCAGCCGGAGCGTGCGCGGCACGCGGTGGAAGTACATTCGCAACGAATATGCCGACCTGCCGAACACTCCGCCGGCCGATGCGGTTCGCTCCCCCACCTATCAAACGATGCGCGAACTGCGTGACGCCGGCCGGCTGCGGCCGGAGCAAATGACGTGCTTCACCAAGCCGCTCGCCAAGGAAGAGCTGTACGACCTGGCCGTCGATCCGCACGAATTGGCGAACCTGGCCGACGAACCGCAACATGCCGCGACCTTGGCCAAACTACGGGCCGAGCTCGACGACTGGAAACGAACTACCGGCGGCCGAACCCCCGCCGAGCGGACGCCCGACGAGTTCGACCGGGAAACGGGCGACCCGCTTCCCGGCCGACAAGGGAACCGCCGGCCCCGGTAGGCCCGCTTCTACCGCAGTTTTCGGCGGGCAGGTACACTAAGCTTGATGGTCGCCCGGCAGTTCCGCGCTGGCGGTGTCTGCGGCGGCGGCCCGTTCTCTCGCGCACCACGTTCCCAGCACACTCGCTGCCCGCTTGAATGGCCATGAGCACCGATTCCCAGACCTCTTCGCCGCCCCCTGTCTCCGATCCCGCGGAACCCGGCCCGCTGGCCGCATTCAAGCGAGGGCCGCTCGCTTCCGAGCCGCGCAAACCGGCCTCGGAAACGCCGGGGGGCCAGTCGGCCGACAAGCCGCCGGAAGCCCGCCCGCCGCGCCCGGACGCCCCGGCCAAATCGCCGCGCGACAAGAATCGAGAGGAAGACGCCGAAGTCGATCGCGCCGCTCGATCGGAAAAGAAGGCCCGCCGCGAGGAAGGCCCGCGCCCCGCCGTCCCCGTGCCCAACCGCCGCCAAGTCTCGGACGAGTTGGAGGCGGAAGTTGCCGCGGCCCTCGGCGGCTTGTCGCTCGATCAGATGGTCGCGGGCGAAGCCAAGACCAGCGGCGAGCGGCTGGAGAACGAATCGCGGCATCGGGCCCAGATCGCCGAAATCCACGCCGACGACGTCTTCTTCACGCTCGGCGGCAAAAATCAAGGAGTCGCCAGCCTCCGCAGCTTTGCCGAGCCGCCGCAAGTCGGCGACGTGATCGAAGTGGTTGTCACGGGCCTCAACCCCGAAGACAACCTGTACGACCTGGCGATTCCCGGGGCTTCGATCGTCGCCAGCCAATGGACCGACGTCGCCGAGGGATCGCTCGTCGAGGCCCGCATTACCGGCGCCAACACCGGCGGCCTGGAATGCCAGGTCGGCGGCGCGCGGGGCTTCATTCCGGGCGGCCAGGTCTCGCTCTTTCGGATCGAGAATCTTGGCGAACTGATCGGCCAGAAAATGGTCTGTGTAGTAACCGAGTCGAACGAACGCCGCGGCAATCTGATCCTCAGCCGGCGGGCGGTGCTGGAACGCGAAAAGGAAGAATCGAAAACGGCGCTGCTCAAAGAGCTCGAGCCGGGGCAGATGCGCGAAGGGATCGTCCGCAAGCTGTTGGATTTTGGGGCGTTCGTCGATCTCGGCGGGGTCGATGGACTGATCCACATCAGCCAGTTGAGTTGGGACCGCGTCGCTCACCCCAGCGAAATTCTGCAGGAAGGGCAGAAGGTTCGCGTTCGCATCGAAAAGATCGACTTGGAAAGCGGCAAGATCGGCCTGTCGCTAAAAAACCCGGAGGAGCATCCCTGGACCGGTATCGAGCAAAAGTTTCCCGTCGGCTCGCTGGTCACGGGGCCGGTGTCGCGGATCGCCCAGTTCGGCGCGTTCGTCAAGCTGGCACCGGGCGTCGAGGGGCTGATCCACATTTCCGAGCTGGCGCACCACAAGGTCTTTCGCGTCGAAAACGTGGTGAAGGAAGGGGAGCAGGTTGAGTGCAAGGTGCTATCGGTCGATGCCGAGGCACAGCGGATCGGCCTGTCGCTCAAATCGACACTCGCCAAGCCGGTCAAGGAAGGGACGAAGCCCCAGGAAGAAGAGCCGGCGGACGAACCGCCGCGCGAGCTGGCGATTCCCAAGCGCAGCGGCCCGCTGCGGGGCGGCATGGCCAAAAAGAGCGAAGGCGAGCAGTTCGGGTTGAAGTGGTAGAGCGAAAAGAATCCTACGGCTTGCCCACGCAGTAGAGCGTGCGGTCGGCCCGGATCAACAGGGCTTCGCCGGCGATCGCCGGCGAGGCCATCGTCTGGCCGAACAACTGGTTGCGGGCTAGTTCCGTGTATTCGCGGCCGGGTCGGATCACCGTCGTCACCCCTTCCTGGCTGGTGAAATACAGTTTGCCGTCGGCGGCCAAGGGGCTGGCCGCGTAGTTGCCTCCCAGCCGCTGCTGCCACCGCTGCTCGCCCGTGGCCGCGGCGAGACAACTGAGCACGCCCAAGGACGAGGTGAAATAGATCGCGTCGTCCACCACGATGGGCGAAGCGATCTCCGGCACTTGCTTCTCGTGCCGCCAGACGACATGCGAAGGGGTCACATCGCCCGCGCCATCGACGCGGATCGCCCAAAGCTGCGGCTTCATGTAGCCGGTGCAAATATAGACGAGCCCCTGGCGAAACACGGGACGCGGAATGGTGGCGTGGCGCCCTTCGCCAAAGTTCACTCGCCACAGCTCGTTGCCGCTCGCCGGGTCGTAAGCGCAGACCCACTGCGCGCCGGGCACGATCAGTTGCTCGCGCCCGGCGTGCTCGACGACCAGCGGCGTGCTGAACGCCCGGCGGTGTTTGCCTTCGGCCTGGATTGCGGGGCGTGACGTTTGCCAGGCGACTTCGCCGGTTCGTGCGTCGAGCGCCACGACGAACTGCCGATCCACGCCGTCGCAGGGAACGATTAGCTTGCCTTGCCACAGCACGGGCGAGCTGCCGGGGCCGGTGATGTCGTCGAACTGAAACTGTTGCTTCCACAGCACCTTGCCGTTGGCGATTTCCACCGCCACCGTGCCCAGCGAACCGAAGTGGCAAAAGAGCCGCTCGCCGTCGCTGAGGGGCGTGGGCGAGGCGTAGGTGTTGGTGGAGTGGATCGGCGGCGGATTGTCGGCCGTAAACAGTTCGAGATTGCGCAACAGTTCGCCCGATTGCAGATCGAACTCGGCGGCGTACAGCGTGACCGACGAATGCGCCTGAAGCTGCTCGGCGAAATCGCGGTACAGCCCCGCTTGCAGCTTCTGCTCGCGGGCCTTCGTCGGCAGGGCCGTCTGCTCCGCCGCGGTGACCCAGACCCGCCCGCCGACGACGATCGGCGACGACCAGCCGCGACCTGGAATCTCAGCCTGCCAACAGACGCCGCCGAAGCCTCCCCAGGTGGTTGGCAGGTTGGTCGCCTGGGCCGTGCCATCCCCCCGTGGGCCGCGAAACTGGGGCCAATCGGCGGCCGAGGCGGCAGCGCTCGTACAAAATAGAATGATCAGCCAGACGGCGGTGCGAATCATAAGGATTCCTCGACTTCTGTCGAGTATAGCTCACCCCGGCTTGAACTTGGCGCAATTCCCCGTATTGCCTATCCTTCCGCCGCCTCAAATACTCCTGGGAAGGGAAACGCCTCCATGCGCAACCTGCTTGCATTTTCGTCCTCGGCCCGGCAGCTCGAGGCGGCCCGCTCGGTGCTGGCGCATGCGGCCGAACTGCTGAATGCCCGCTTTTCGGTCGAACTGTGGGACGGCTCGCGGGTCCCCCTGGGAACCGAAGTCCATCCCGACCTGTACGTCTCGATTAAGGGGCCGGGGGTGATCGGCGCCCTGCTCCGCTGGCCGACGCTCGACAACCTCGTGCGGCACTACGCCACCGGCCAGATCGAAGTGCATGGCGGCGACTTGATCGAGTTTTTCGAGGCGGCCCGGGTCGAGCGCTCCCGCTCGCGCCTGAAGAAACTTCGCACCGGCATGTTGCTGCGCAGCGCCTGGCCCTTTTTGTTCGCACCGGCCGAAAGCACGCAGCCCACTCATGCCTACGCAGGCGACCAGGTGGGCCGGACCAGTGCCGAAGCGCGCAAAAACCAGGACTACATCCAGTTTCACTACGACCTGGGGAACGATTTTTACCAGCTCTTTCTCGATCCCGAAATGCAGTATTCGTGCGGCTACTTCACCGATTGGAACGGCTCGCTCGAACAAGCCCAGCGAGACAAGCTCGACATGATCTGCCGCAAGCTCCGACTGGCGCCGGGCGAACGGCTGCTCGATATTGGTTGCGGCTGGGGCGGCCTGGTCTGCCATGCGGCCCGCAACTACGGCGTGCGGGCCCACGGCGTGACGCTGTCGCAAACGCAGTTCGATTTTGCCACTGAGAAAGTCTGCCGGCTGGGGCTAGAAAGCCAAGTGCGGATCGAGCTGCGCGACTACAGCACGCTCGACGGCCAGTACGACAAGATTTCGAGCATCGGCATGTACGAGCACGTTGGAATCAAAAACTACCCGGTCTATTTCGACAAAATCAATTCGCTCCTCCGCGACCGGGGCATTTTGCTGAACCACGGCATCACCCGCCCAGCCAAGCGGAGCAAGAGCCGCTTCCGCCGCATCCGCCCCGAGCAGCGGCTGATCCTCAAATACATCTTTCCCGGCGGCGAGCTCGACCACATCGGGCATACCTGCGAATCGCTCGAAACTTGCCGCTTCGAAGTTCACGACGTGGAAGATTGGCGCGAGCATTACTACCTGACCACGCGGCACTGGTGCCAGCGGCTGGCGGCCCGCAAGGACGAGGCGATCGAACTGGTCGGCCCGGAGCGATACCGGCTGTGGGCGCTCTACCTGGCGGGCGTGTCGTTCGCCTTCTACGACAACTCGGCCCGCATCTACCAGGTGGTCGCCAGCAAGCACGCCAAAAAAGGCCGCGCCCAATTGCCGCCAACGCGGGCCGATCTGTATCGCCCGGCGGCGTAAATAGTTCTCTTCCTCACTTTTTCGGACGGCCATGCAAATAGTGGTCGTGTTGCTCGGCCAGGTCGCTGGGCAGCCCCTCGGCGATGCCGATTATCTTTCCCAGGCGCTCGGCCAAGTTTGTGTCGACGTCGGCACCCTGTTGATCGAGCAACGGGCGCTCTTCGTCGGACATGCCCAAAAAGTCGGCCGCATCGCCATTCCGAAAGCCGGACGCTTCGAGCGCCCGGCGTTTACGCGGGTTCATTGCGAACTCTCTTTCAAAGCTGACTCCTCACACCCCAGCACCAGCGCCAGCGTCGCCCAGGCGCTCGCGCCGCACGAGATGAACTGATCCTTGCCGTGCGGAAAGCCCGTTTCAAAGTAGGCCTGGAACGGCTTGCTCCGGCTGGCGACGTGCCACGAGCCGTCGGCTTGTTGGGTATCGAGCAAGTACCGCAGGCCCCGCTGATAGACCGGGCCCTTGGTCGCGAGGCCGCCCGCCTGATGCAGAGCCACTAGAGCCGTGCCGGTGGCGTAGGCGTCCGACTCGGTGGCCGCAGCCGACTGGTCCTTCTCTGAATCGAGGCTGTCGAGCTGCGCCCAGCCTCCATCGGGCCGCTGCTTGCCGGTTAACTCCTGGGCCGCAGCCGCGATCTCGTTGGGCAAAGCTTTCACCTGCCGTAGCGCCAGCAGCCGGAAGACGCGGTCTTCGTGATCCTTGGCCGGAGTGTCCACGAGCCACTGGCGGACCCGCCTGCGGCGCAGGCCGACGCGCACCAGTTGTTCGGGAGTCCAATAGGTGTCCAATCCGCGGAGGGCGAGGTAGCTGGTGGTGAACGGGCTCGCCTCCGACGGCGGCCGGTTGCTGGTGCTCGTCCAGTGCGATTTGTCGTCGTGACGCTGCAAGAGGTACTCGGCCACGGCGGCGGTCGTTCCGTCCGGCTGCCAGCCGCCAGCTTCGAGCGTCAGCAGGGCGTAGCCGGCGGTATCGGCCTGGCCCCCTTGCCCTTTGCCTTGCAGGTACTGCTCGCGGTTCTTCGCCAGAAAATCGGCGATAAACTGCAATTGCCGGCCCAGTTCTTCTTCGTCGATGGCGAAGCCGCGAGATTTGGCCGCGGTGAGCGCCAGGATCGGCACGCCCTGGTTGTGGCAGGCAAAGCAAGTCCGGTTTTCGCGGTGTCCGCGAGCGCCAGCCGTAAGCAATGGCAATGATTTTTCGACCGCCTCTCGCAAGGCATCCTGGCTGGCCGCCGGCTCATCCGCCGCGGAAATGCGTGGAAACAGGACCAGCGCGAGCGCCAACACGACCAATCGGGGTAACATGGGGGAGTCTCCTGCCCTGAATATACTGTGGCTGGGGGTGAAAACCACAATCAAGAGTTCGCCGGAGCGAAGAAGTCCCGAACCCCGAGCACCGCTTGCGCCATCGGGAAGCTGACGCATCCCGCTCGCCAGTCCGTACCCCGAACCCCGATTCCTCCCCCTTGCCCGCCAACGACTCTTATCACCAGGCTCTCGCCGCCGTCGAGCAAACGCTCGATCGCGTGCGCCGCTGCTCGGATGAAGAGAAGGGACGCCTGCGAGCCGAACTGGCCGGCTTGCGCCAGATGCACGACAAGCTGATCAGCGGTCGGGTCGAGATTGTCATCTTCGGCGAGATCAGCACCGGCAAATCGGCTTTGATCAACGCCCTGGTCGGCAAGGATGTGGCCTCGGTCGATGTCCGCGGCGGCTGGACAAAAGAGGTGTGGCATGTCGCCTGGGACGGCACCGGCTATTGCTTGCCGGGCCTGGGGCAATCGCAGGTCGTGCTGGTCGATACGCCCGGCATCAACGAGGTCGGCGGCAGCGCCCGGGGCGAGATGGCCCGCGAGGCGGCCCAGCGGTCGGACCTGATCCTGTTCGTCACCGACTCGGACCTGAACGAAACCGAGCACTCAAACCTGGTGCAACTGGCGACGTTTCACAAGCCGCTGATCGTGGTGCTCAACAAGATCGACCTGTACACGACCGACCAGCGGACCAAGCTGCTCGAGGTGATCCGCAACCAGCGGCTGAAAGACATTATCCCGCCCGAGCACATCGTCACGGCGGCCGCCGACCCGCGCGAGCGGGAATACATCATCCAAGCGGCCAGCGGCGTCGAGCGCAGCGAGTGGCGCAAGCCGCCGCCGAACGTGGAAGAGGTGAAGTCGCTGATCCTCGAACTGCTCGACCGCGAAGGGCTCGCCCTGATCGCACTGAACGCGGCGTTGTACGCAGCCGACAAGACCGACCGGGTGGCCGCGTTGCGGGTGCAGTTGCGGAACGTTCGCGCCCAACAGGTGATCTGGAGCTACGCCACGCTGAAGGTAATCGGCGTGGGACTGAATCCCATTCCGCTGGCCGACGTGTTCGGCGGCGTGGCGATCGACGCGGCAATGATCGTCACTCTGGCGGCCGTCTATGGGCTGGATGTCTCGCGGAGCGACGCCCAGGAGCTGGCCGCCTCGATCGCCAAGGGGGCCGGCCTGATGACGGTCGGCGTCGTCGCCTCGACCGCGCTGATGTCGCTGCTGAAGGGGGTGACGCTGGGCAAATCGACCCTCATCACCGCAGTGCCGCAAGGTCTGGCGGCCGGCTTTGGCTCGTACATCGTGGGCCAGGCGGCCCAGTATTACTTCGAGCACGGCAGCTCGTGGGGAGGGGAGAGCCCGAAAGAAGTCGCCCGCCGCATTCTGGCCCAGACCGACAAAAAGTCGGTTCTCGAACGCCTGAAAACGGAAATCGGCAAAAAGCTGTCGATCAATCCGTATCGGAAGGGCGACTAGACCTTAAGGAGTAAAAGTAAGATTGCCCGTGCATAGCTAGCAATTGTAGAATGAGGCGATGCAGATTTTCATCAGTCATGACGAACAGGATCGCGACCTCGCCCGCATACTCGCAGGCCAGTTGCAGCAAGCCGGCTTTCAAGTTTGGGACGAGTCGAGGGAGATCTATCCCGGCGATAACTGGGCAAAAATAATTGGCGAAGCGCTCGAATCGTCCGAAGTCTTGGTCGCGCTCGTGACTCGGCCGCAACCCGCTTCAGATTCGCTCGCTCGCGACGTGCTGTTTGCCCTGACTCAAGGTCCGAACTATCGTGGCCGCGTGGTTCCGGTTTTCGTGGGGCAACACAAATTCGTCGCCAGCCCCGAGTTGCCGTGGGTCTTGCTAAAGCTTGATCCCGTCTATATCGCCACGCCAGCGGAGGGTTTCGACAAAGTCATCGAGCGACTTCAATCATTTCACGTACCGGCATGACATGCGGCCCATCGAAGTCTTCCTATCGCATGCCAGCCGCGACGGCGATGCAGCCCGGCAAATTGCCGACAGCCTGCGAGCGCATCATATTCCTGTCTTCTTTGCCCCTCAGGATATCGTGGGCGCGCAACAGTGGCAGGACGAAATCCTTCACGCGCTACGGCGCTGCGATTGGTTCATCGTGTTGCTCTCGCCTGTCGCGGTTCAGTCCATGTGGGTGAAACGAGAAGTCTCGTTCGCATTGCAGCAGTTGCGGCTGGAAAGGCGAATTGTCCCGCTTTTGTACCAAGACTGTGACTTGGCGACGTTCGGCTGGCTCGATCTATTCCAGCGAATTGACCTGCGCCCCAATGTGGACGAGGGGCTCTCCGAGTTGTTGCGGATCTGGGGCCTCTCGCCACGGGCCGATGCGAGCTCCTGATTGCCCGTTGTTATGACCTCGCGTAGCTGCTTGCGGTGAATTCTCCTTGCGACCATCGTGCGCCAGCAGTTATCATCAGAGCGGGTTGATGGATTCGCCTCGTTCTGCCGCAGGTGCGCTGATGGTCCGTTCTTGGGGTCTAATTTCGATCGCCGCCGTTGCCGTCGCGCTGGTGAGCAGCGCTCCGGCCGCCGAGCCGGCGATTCAGTTCCTCCGCGATGTAAAGCCGATCCTGGCCCAGCGCTGCTTTCGCTGCCATAGCTCGATCGAAGAGGAAAGCGGCCTGCGACTGGACAGCGTGGCCGCCATTCTCAAAGGCGGGGACGGCGGAGCGGTCGTCGTGCCGGGCAAAAGCGGCGACAGCACGCTGATTTCGGCCGTGCTGCACACGGGCGATATTGCGATGCCCCCCGAGGGCGATCCGCTAACCGAGGCCCAGATTGCCACATTGCGGGCCTGGGTCGATGCCGGCGCACACGCGCCCGCCGCCGGGGCCGAGTCGCAAACGACTCACTGGTCGTTCCTGAAGCCCGAGCGGCCGCCGGTGCCCACGGTGAACGATCCCGCCTGGTCGGCCAATCCGATCGACGCCTTTATCGCGGCGAAACATGCCGAGCTGAAGCTGACGCCGGTCGGCGAGGCGCCCCAACATTTGCTGTTGCGGCGGGTCTATCTCGACCTGATCGGCCTGCCGCCAACGCCGCAAGAGCTGCGCGAATTTCTGGCAGACGATTCGCCCGACGCTTATGAAAAAGTCGTCGATCGGCTGCTGGAAAGCCCGCACTATGGCGAGCGTTGGGGCCGGCACTGGATGGATGTCTGGCGGTATAGCGATTGGGACGGCTACGGCAAGGAGGTTCGCGAAAGCCAGCCGCACATCTGGCGGTGGCGGGATTGGATTGTCGAATCGCTCAACGCCGACAAGCCGTACGACCGGATGGTGCAGGAAATGCTGGCGGCCGACGAGCTGTCGCCCAGCGATCCCGAGGCGCTGCGGGCGACGGGCTACCTGGCGCGGAGTTGGTACAAGTTCAATCGCAACAAATGGCTGGACGATGCGGTCGAGCATACGGGCAAGGCGTTTTTGGGGGTCACCTTCAACTGCTGCAAGTGCCACGACCACATGTACGACCCGCTGGCGCAAACCGAGTACTTTCAGATGCGGGCCTTTTTCGAGCCGTACGACGTGCGAACCGACCGCGTGCCGGGCGAGGCGAATGCCGAAAAAGCGGGCTTGGTGCGGGTGTTCGACGCCAAGGCCGCTGCGCCAACGTATCTGTTTGTCCGCGGGAACGAAAAAGAACCGTTGAAGGACCAGCCGCTGTCGCCGGCGCTGCCCAAAGTGTTTTTGCCCGCCCCCTTGGCGATTGAACGGGTAACGCTTCCGCCGCGGGCCTATTACCAGGGGCTCGCACCGTTCGTGCGGGACGAGGCGCGAGCCGCCGGCCAAAGCGCCATCGACCAGGCCCAGTCGGGAATCGTCGCCGCGCAGCAAGCGCTGGCAGCGGCCGAGCAGAAAGAGGCCGAGCAGAAAGAGGCCGAGTCGGTTGCCCAGCAAGATTCACCGAAAGTGAATCTCGCGGAAAAATCGTCCACCCCGCTGGCGATCGCCGTGCAGGATGCGCAGATCGCGGTGAAGATCGCCGAGCAGACGCTGGTCGCGGCGGATGAGTCTCTCGTTTCCACCAATGTCCGCATTGCCGCCGATGCCGCCAACTATACCCAGCCACCAGCCGCCAATGCCCAGGAATTGTCGCTGGCCGCCGGAGCAGCCGAGCGCCAGCATGGGGCTGCGGCTGCCCAAGTGGGCCTGTTGCAGACCCAGCTTACAGCCGCCCAGGCCAAGCGGGGCGTGAAAGCCGGAGATGAAAAATCAACCAAGGCCGCCGACGCTGCTGATAAGGCCGTCGCCAACGCGGAAAAGGCCCTCGCCGCGGCCGAGAAAGCGGCCACCGAGCCGTCGGACAACTACACCCGGCTGACCGCGGTGCATCCGGCCACCAGCACGGGCCGCCGGCTGGCGCTGGCGCGGTGGATTACGTCGCGCGACAACCCGCTGGCGGCTCGCGTGGCGATCAACCACATCTGGCTGCGGCACTTCGATTCGCCGTTGGTTCCCTCGGTCTTCGACTTCGGACTGAACGGCAAGCCGCCAACTAACCAGCCGCTGCTCGACTGGCTGGCGGTCGAGCTGATGGAAGGGGGTTGGCAAATGAAGCCCCTGCACAAGCGGATCGTCATGAGCCGGACGTACCGCCTGGCGAGTGGCGGCGGCCAAGTACCAGGTTCCAAGTTTCAAGTTTCAGGTTCTGAAAGAGAGTTAACCAGGAACTTGGAACTTGAAACGAGAAACTCAGTCACCACCGATCCCGAAAACCTCTACTACTGGCGTGCCAACCCGCGGCGGCTGGAGGCCGAAGCGGTGCGCGACGCGACGCTGCATGTGGCGGGCTCGCTCGACGCGACTCGCGGCGGCCCAGAGCTCGACCCGAGCGCCGGCCTGACGGTCGCTCGGCGGAGCATCTACTTCCGCGCGAGCAAAGAAAAGAAGATGCAGTTCCTGTCGCTGTTCGACAGTGCCAACCCGGTCGAATGTTACCGCCGGAGCGAGAGCATCGCCCCGCAGCAGGCGCTGGCGATGGCCAATAGCACGCTGACGCTGGCCCAGTCGCGGCTGCTGGCCAAAAAGCTGAGCGATGCCCTGGGCAACGACATCGAAAACGAGGAGGTCGCAGCCGACGCGGCGGGGGGCAAGTTCGTCGAGCAGGCATTCATCACAATCCTCTGCCGCGAGCCCACGGCCGACGAGCTGGCAACGTGCAGCGCGTTCCTGGGGGAGCAGGCGGAAACATTGGCCGATCTCGCATCGCTGACGCCGTTTTCGTCGGGGCCTGCCGCGTCGGTCGCGCCGGCAACCGATCCCGAGCAACGCGCTCGCGAGAACCTGGTGCATGTGCTCTTGAATCACAATGATTTTGTGACGGTGCGGTAAAGAAAACTCCGTTCTTTTAACGCAAAGCCGCCAAGGAGCGCAGTGTCGCAAGGAGGCAGAAGAGTGAAAGGGAATGAACGTATGCAACACTATTCATCTACTCTCCTCTTTGCGAACTCTCCGCCTTCGCGTCTTTGCGTTAAAGGCGATCGACGTCGATTCTTAGCGGATGTTGGCATGGGTTTCGCGGGGCTGGCGATGGGGGCGATGCTGGCGCGGGATGGAATCGCGGGAGAGAGCCATCGGGAGGCTGACGCCTCCCGCTCGCCAGCAAAGGCCAAGAACGTCATCTGGATCTTTCTGGTCGGCGGCATGAGCCACATGGAGTCGTTCGATCCCAAGCCGGAACTGACGAAGCATGCCGGCAAAACGATCGCGGACAGCCCTCACAAGGCGGTCCTCGATTCGCCCTACCTGAAAAAGAACCTCCGCGAATTCATCGAGGGGAACCACAAGGTCCAGCCGCAGATTTATCCGCTGCAAGTCGGCTACCAGCGGCACGGCCAAAGCGGCATTGCCATTTCGGACTGGTTCCCGCACCTGGCCCGGCAAGTGGACGACTTGGCGATTGTCCGCAGTATGTGGACGACCGACAACGATCACGGGGCGCAGCTCCAGTTTCACACCGGCCGCCATGCGATCGAGGGCCCCTTTCCCACCATCGGCTCGTGGGTCCATTGGGGGCTTGGCTCGCTCAATGACAACCTGCCGTCGTACTGCGTGCTAGGCACTCCACTAGCCGATTGCTGCGGCGGCGCTCAGGGGCACGGGGCGAACTACCTGGGACCGGAACATGCCGGCATTTCGCTTTCGACCGATCCCGCCGCGCCGCTCCCCTTTGCCCAGCCCGATCGGGGCGTGTTTCGAGAGGAACAAGCGGGCGAGTTCGCGCTGTTGGGAGAGTTGAACCGGCTGTCGGGCATCGAATACCCCGACGACTCCGCCCTGCGGGCTCGCATCCGCAGCTACGAGCTGGCGTTTCAAATGCAGCGGGCCGTGCCGGAAGTGGTTGAACTTCAGGCCGAAACGGCATTCACACAGCAGCAATACGGCCTGAACCAGCCCGAAACGAAAGCGTTCGGCGAGCAGTTGCTGGTGGCCCGCCGGCTGGTCGAGCGGGGGGTCCGCTTCGTGCAGGTCTTTCACGGCAGCAACGGCGGCGCGGGAGCGTGGGATGCCCACAGCGACCTGCAAGCGGGACACAGCAAACTTTGCGGCCAGGTCGATCGGCCGATTGCCGCCTTGCTGGCCGATCTCAAACAGCGGGGGCTGCTGGACGAAACGATCGTGGTGATCGGCACCGAGTTCGGCCGCACCCCCGGAGCCGAGCGGGCCAACGGTCGCGACCATCATCCCTACGGCTTCTCGGTCGCGCTGGCCGGCGGAGGGATCAAGGGAGGCATCGCCCACGGCGCGACCGACGAGCTCGGCTTCCACGCGGTGGAGCATCGGCACTACGTCACCGACATCCATGCCACCGTGCTCAATCTGTTGGGCCTGGATCACAAGCGGATGGAAATTCCCGGCCGCAAGCGGCTCGATCTCGATTTCGGCAAGCCGATTCAGGAGATCATCGCCTGATGCGAGGGTGATCGGCTCGTTCGGCTCGTTCGGCTTAACGCAAAGCGACTGTGTTGATTGTCCGCGAAGCAACGAGCTGACGCAGCGCGACGGACTCTCCGCACATGGTTGGGGACCACGGAAGCAGAGCGCAGCCAGAAGCTTGAGTGACCCACACAGGCTGTCGGCATCGCTACCAACTGCGCCCCAAGATTTGTTACGCCAGTCTGCCCAGGGTGCCCGTGCTGTCCCCCAGTTGCTCGGCGCGGCAGCCGAAGCGATCGAGCATTGCCAGCCACAGGTTGTTGAGCGGCGTTTCGCTTTCGTAGCGGATATGCCGCCCCGGCTGCACGGTGCCGCCGCCGCGGCCCGCCAGCAAGACCGGCAGATCGCCATGCGCGTGCGCGTTGCCGTCGGCAATGGCGCTGCCATAGGCCACCAGGCAGTTGTCGAGCAGCGTTCCCGTTCCTTCGGGAATCGCCTTGAGCTTCGCCAGCAGGTACGCAAGCTGCTCAATGTGGAACGTGTTGATCGCCTTGATCTTGGCTTGCAGTTCCGGCTTGCCCTGGTGATGCGTGATCGAGTGGTGCCCCTCGTTCACGCCGACCATCGAATACTTCTGCTCGCTCCCTTCGCGGCCAAACATGTAGGTGACCACACGCGTCACGTCGGTCTGCAGCGCCAGCACCAGCAGGTCGCTGATCAAGTGGAAATGCTCGGTCAGGTCGGCCGGCAATTCCTGCGGCTTCTGCGTACCCAGCGGCAGGACGACCGGCGGCAGCTTCTCGGCTCGCTGAATGCGGTCTTCCAGGTCGCGCACGCTCGACAGGTATTGATCGAGCTTTTGCCGATCGGCGCCCCCCAGGCGGCTTTCCAGGCGCTGCGCGTCGTCCAGCACCGCGTCGAGCACGCTGGCCCGCAGGCGACCCCGCTTCACACGGTCGGGATCGTTGGGCCGATCCGAAAAGAGCCGCTCGAAGATAAGTTTGGGATTCACCTCGGTCGGCAGAGGCGTCGTGGCGTTGCGCCAGGCGAGCGTGTGCTCATAGACGCACGAATAGCCGCTGTCGCAATTTCCAGAGCCGCGGAAAGCTTCGACGCCCAGTTCGAGCGAGGCGAGCCGCGTGCGATCCCCCAGTTTTTGAGCCGCAATCTGATCGGCCGAAACCCCCGAGCGGAAGTTCGCCCCGGCCGTCTTGCGGGCCTGAGCGCCGGTCAGAAAGGCGGAAGAGGCGCGGGCATGATCGCCCGCCCCGTCGCCATTGGGACGCCCCTTGTCGCAGGTCAGCCCGCTGAGCACCAACAGATCCTTTTGGTGCGCCGCCAGCGGCTGCAGGATGGCCGGCAATTCAAAGTCGGTCCCTTCCTGGGCGGGCGTCCAATCCTGCATGTGAACGCCGTTGGGAACATAGATAAACGCCATCCGTCGCGGATGTTCGGCAGCGTTTGCCTCGGCCTCTGCCGCACGCACCCGCGGCAGCAGGGATTCGAGCAGCGGCAGGGCCATGACCGTTCCGACGCCGCGGAGCACTGCCCGCCGAGAGAGCACTGCCCGCCGAGAAATTTGTCCGCTGGTTGTCATTGCATTTCCCCTGTGGCAGTACGTTTTTGGAACGGCTCGCTACGTATGGTTTCGGCCACCAGCTTCGAGAGCCGATAGTCGTTTTTTTCCAGCTTGGCGACGATCTCATCGACCGCGCACTTGTCGTAATACTCGAGTCCGCGGCCGAGGGCATACGTCAGCATTTTCTCCGTCAGGGCGCGGGCAAACAGCTCTTTTTTCCCTTGCAAGATCGTTTTTAGCTCGCCCGGCCCGCGGAACGCTTGTCCATCGGGAAGCTGGCCCGAGGCATCGATTGGGAATTCGCCGTCTTTCTCGCGCCACGAGCCGATTGCGTCGTAGTTTTCAAACGCGAAGCCGATCGGGTCCATCCGGGCGTGGCACGAGGCGCAAATCGCGTTCTCGCGGTGCTGTTCCATTACCTTGCGCAGCGAGCCCTTCAGTTCCCCCTTGGGTGGCAACTCGGGAATGTCCGGCGGGGGAGGCGGCGGCGGCGTGCCGAGCAACTGCTCGAGCACCCACTTCCCTCGTTTGACCGGGGAGGTGCGCGTCGGGTTCGAGGTGATCGTCAAAATGCTCGCCTGCGTTAGCAATCCGCCCCGGTTCGGCGGCACGGCGACGCGCTGGAATTCGCGCCCCAGCACGCCGCTGATGCCATAGTGATAGGCGAGTCGGCCGTTGACGAAGGTAAAGTCGGCGTTCAGAAAATCGAAGATGCTGCGGTCTTCGCGGAGGATCGCCTCGAAGAACAGCTCCGTCTCGCGTCGCATCGCGCGCCGCAGCGAATCGTCCCAGAGGGGAAACTCGGTCTTATCGGGCGAAACCTGATCCAGCTTCCGCAGCGTCAACCATTGTCCGGCAAAGTTCTGCACCAAGGCGGCGGACTTATCGTCTTTCAGCATCCGCGCGACTTGGGCATCGAGGTTCTTCCGTAATTCACCCTGGGCGGCCAGACCCAGCAGCTCTTCGTCCGGCAGCGTGCTCCACAGGAAATACGACAGCCGGCTGGCCAACTCGTACTCGCCGATCGGGTAGGCCTCGCCCGCTTTGGCGTCGGCCGGATCGAGCTCGATGCGGAACAGAAAATGGGGCGAGACCAGCACGCGGCAAAGCGCCAGGCGAACTCGTTCTTCAAACGATTCTCCCTCTTTCTCGGCCAGATCGTAAATCCGCAGAATGCTCTCGACTTCCTCCGGCTTGACGGGCCGGCGGAACGCTCGCGCAGCGAAGCGGGTAACAATTTCGCGGGCCGCTTCGCGCGGGGCCAGGTCAGCAGCGTGGGCCATCAAGCGGCGATGCACCTCGGGCGCGGGAGGTGGGGGCGGATCGTACGGCCCGTCGAGCACCATCCCGCGCATCAACAGCAACCGGCGATTGGGGGCGTCCTCGGTAGAATCTGGATGGCTGAAGGGGTTTTCCAGCGCCAGCGCGATCCGCGCGGCGCCCGACTTGACGCGAATCCTTGCTTCCAATATCTGCTCGGCATCGCGATCGTCCGCAGCGATCTCGAACTCCTTGACCGCCTCGCGATTGACCCGCAGCGTCGCCTTCACCTTTTCGTCGCCAAGCTGTTTGGCATAGGCTTGCACCCGAACGATATAGTCTCCTTCGTCCAGGGTCGTCTCGGCGTACACCTCTCCTTTGCCGTCTTCTCCCTTGCCATACAGCGCGGCGCCGCCGTCGGTCGTTTCGCCCGCCGCGCGAGTCACCCGGAACTCTTCCAGCCGAATGTCTTTCGCCTCGACCGGCTCGGGAATGAAGATCGCCTTTTCAAAGATCGTCTCGGCCGCGGTCAGATACTTTTCGAGCAGGAGGGGCGTAGTGGAAAGGACATCGCCGATATTATCGAAGCCGTAGCCCACGTCGTCGGCGGGGAAATCTGCCGCCGGCTGGAAGTCGATGCCGACCAGGTCGCGAATCGTGTTGTTGTATTCGGCCCGGTTTAGCCGGCGGAGGGTGACTCGGCCGACGTTTTTGTTTTGCGTGCAATCGAAACTTGCCAGGACCGCGTCGATCGACTGGGTCGCATGCTCGATTTCGTCGGCCATTGGCCGGGGGCGAGGCTTGGGAGGCATTTCGCCGCTGCGAATCATGTGCAGCACGTTGTCCCAGACCTTGCGGTTTTGCTGCAGCGAGGCGTCGTCCCGATACTGGTCGAGCGTCAGTTCCGCCTCGTGCTTGCCGTTGCCATGGCAGTGGTAGCAATGGGCCTGTAGAAACGGGAGCACATCCTTGGCGAAGGTGGCAGTTGAAGGATCAGCTTGACGACCGGCTGGAGGTGCGGCGGGCTTGTCAGTTTCGCCGGCAGAAAGCGACCCCACCTGGGACAGCGCACCGCACAGCCCCAAAAACCAAGCGAGTTTGTCCGCACCAATCGCCATTTACCATGTCTCCACTGGAGATTGCCCGACTGATATCAAATCGGCTTTTTTCGACTAAAACGAGCCTGATAATCGCCTTAAGTTGCGTAGCTCCAAGAGCTTGCAATATCAGGGCCGCACCGCGCTTATCAGTTTTATCAATCGACTATCGCCGATGCGTTAGGCACTGTCAATCGCTTCCTGGCCCGCCACCGTGATCCGGAACGAGAACTGCGCAGCAGCTTCCGAACTTAGCTTGAACACAGGCCGATGGCGAAGGTTTCGCGACCCGAGCGTGGTTTTTTAGGCGGCGATGTTTTACGAAAGGATCGCGACGTCCAGGTTAGTGAACTGCACGAATCCCTGGTCAAAACTGACCAACTCGAACCCCGCGGTCTGAGCGAAAGCGGCCAAGTATGCGTCATTCCAGATTTGAGGCGAGAATGATTTATGCTGCGTAATCCGCGCCAAGGCAGTTCCATATCCGCCGGTTCGAGGGCGAAATCAACGCGAGGATCGGCTCGAAAGGCGTCATAATTCCGCCAGGCATCGGCCAACCTCAAGGCGTGTCGTCCAAAGGCAGCCTGATTCGTGGACAATCGCAACAGGCCCTGTTGAGTCATCCGGCAGAAAAAGCAAGTCTCTTTCAGTCCGTTGAACCACGACTTGGCGGCGGGATGGTGAACGTGGGAATCGAAAGTCAGCGCCAGCCAGATATTAGTATCAGGAAGATATATCTTCTTCATCCAAAAGCTCCGCGAGGCGCTGGCCGGTCAAATTCACGGTGCCGGGCTCCCCCGTGTGAACCAGCGGCAACTGAACGCGTTTCCGGACAGCCGGCGGATTTTCCAAAGTCGCGGCCGGATACGTCACGGTTACGGTCAAACCTTCGGGCAGGCTTGCGCCTCCTTCGAGCACGATCACGCCCCCCTGAACTCGCCCTGAGATTTCCATATCCCAATTGTCGGTCGCGAGTGCCGGGGAAGCAAGTCTCCGGCGGACGGCGAGAGCAGGTCAGCCAGTGGTGTTTGACCGCCGCCCTCCTCCGCTCCACAATGCGGTTGCTGGAATTGCCAATCCTACACCTGCGATTTCGCTGGAGATTCGACCCGTGCGCATGCTCTTTCTATGGACGACCCTGGCCGCGCTAGCGCTGGGCGCCAGCCCGACCCGCGCTGCCGAGCGGCCGAACGTGCTGCTGATCATTACCGACGACCAGGGGTACGGCGATTTCAGTCTGCACGGAAATCCCACGCTGCAAACGCCGCGGCTCGATGCGTTGGGGCACGAGAGCGTCCGGTTCGACCGGTTTTTCGTCAATTCGTTCTGCGCTCCCACGCGGGCGGCGCTGCTGACCGGGCGCTATCCGCTGCGGTGCGGCGTGTGGGGTGTGACCCACGGCAAAGAGACGATGCGGACCCAGGAGCAAACGCTGGCCGAGTTGCTGGCCGCCGCCGGGTATCGCACGGGTTGCTTTGGCAAGTGGCACAACGGCGAGCAGTGGCCCTATACGCCCCCGGCTCAAGGCTTCGACGAGTTTTTTGGCTTTCCCAACGGCCATTGGAACAACTATTTCGACAGCGACTTGCTCCGCGGCGCGAAGTTCGAGCCAACCAAGGGCTACATCACCGACGTGCTGACCGACGAAGCGATCCGCTTTATGAGCGACCAAGTGAGCAGCAAGAAGCCCTTCTTCTGCTACGTCGCCTACAACGCGCCGCACTCGCCGTTTCAAGCGCCCGACAAGCACTTCGACAAGTTCAAGCGACAGGGGCTCGACGACACGCTCGCCGCTTACTACGGCATGTGCGCCAGCGTGGACGAGAACGTCGGCCGCTTGCTCGACGAGCTCGACCGCCGGAAGCTGGCGGAGAACACGATCGTCGTCTTTCTGACCGACAACGGCGGCACCGCCGGCGTGCAGCACTTCAACGCCGGCATGCGCGGCGGCAAGACGAGCCTGCACGAAGGGGGCACCCGCGTTCCCTTGTTCGTTCGCTGGCCGGCCGAACGCATCGAGCCGAAAGTGGTGCCGCAGATCGCCGCCCACATCGACATTGTGCCGACGCTGCTGGACCTGTGCGGCGTTGCGCCCCCGGCTGAGATCGACTTCGACGGCCAGAGCCTCCGCCCGCTGCTGGAAACCGCCGCTGCCGACTGGCCCCAGCGGACCCTTTTCGCCCACAACCCGACCAGCGAAACCAACCGTTATCCGGGCGCGGTGCGGACGCAGAAGTATCGCCTGGTCCGCGAACTGGGCCGCGGCCCGCAAGGCGGCTCCAAAGCCAAGGCCGACCGCGTTCCGATTGCCTGGCAGCTCTACGACATGACCCAGGATCCGGCCGAAACCCACGACCTGGCCAAGGAGTTGCCCGAGGTCGTAGCCGACTTGAGCAAACAATACGAAGCGTGGTACGACGACATCTCTTCGACCGGCCTTGCCCGCCTGCCGATTCAGATCGGCCATCCGCAGGAAAACCCCGTCACCTTGCACGCGCCGCAGGCATACTTCGCCGGCAGCAACCTGAAGTTCAACTCCGGCCCCGGCTATGCCAACGACTGGCTCACCGGCTGGAACGACCCCCAAGGGGTGGTCTGGTTCGAGATCGACGTGGTTCGAGAAGGGACCTACGACCTGGCCTTGGAATACAGTTGCCCCGCGGCTGACGCCGGTTCCGAGGTGCTCGTTTCGATCGGCGACTGGCGTACGGAAGTGACAGTTCCCGCCGCCGAGCCGCAGAACATCAAGCTGCCGCATCGCGACCAGGCAGGGCATGCCAAATATCAAAGCCGCCAGTGGAGCAAGCTGCCAATCGGCGCGGTGAAACTCGAAGCTGGCCGCGCGAAGCTTGCCATCCAGGCAACGAGCATTCCTGGCAACCAGGCGCTGGACTTGAAGGGGGTGGTGCTCGAGCGGCGCTAATCTTCCGCCTTTTCCGCCGGCGGTTTCGCTTCTTCTGGCCGCTGGAGGACGCCAAATAAGTGCCCGCCGACGTCGCCATGCTGCCAGGTGCCGGCGTACCGGCCTTCGTAGATCACGACCCGCGAGCTAAAGGTGCCCAGGCCGGGGATGGCCAGGTTCGTCAGCGTGATGACCGGCGTGTCGCCCGCCCATTTGATTTCGAGCGGAATCGGAAACGTGCCGTCGCTCTGGCCGTACTTCACGCGGGCCTTGAGCAGCCACAGGTCCGGCTCCGGCAGCTTCATGGCGCTGGTGATCGTGTATTCCTCTTCCTTGGGCGTCATGTCGGCCTTGCCCGTCACCGTGAACTTGCCGACCAGCTTGACGCCGGTTAGTTCCATTTCCAGCTTCTCGATCAACGCTTCTTGCGAAGGGGCCGGCTTGGCGGGCTCTTGGGCCAGCAGGCTGCCGGAGAAGAGAAGCACGCAGATCGAAAATATCCAGCGGCTCATGATCGACGCTCCGACTTAGGTTGATACCGACACTAACCCGACGCGTTAGCGAGGGGCGACACTAACCCGACGCGTTAGCGAGGGGCGATCGTAGCCATTATAAACGAAAAGGCGGCACCAAAGTTTCCTTGGGCGCCGCCTGGAATGTCGATCGCTAGCCGTGGCGGCCGGTTAGCCGATTTCCAGCTCCGCCTCGTCGAGCGAAGGTTCGGACTCGTCGGTGCGATACGCGGCCACGCGATTCACCGGCCGGTAGCCGGTGGTGGCATCTTCGCGCCGCTCTTCGCGGCGAGCGCAGACGATGCATTCGGTCGCGTATGGCACGTACTTCAGCCGCAGCGGCGCGATTGCCTTTTCGCACGTTTCGCAGCGGCCGTACTTGCCATCGCGAATCCGCTCGAGCGCCCGTTCGACCTTGGCCAACTCGCGGCTTTCGACCGCGGCCATCTGCGAGCTGAGCTCCGACTGCTCGCTGGCCAGGGCCAGATCGACTTCGTCGCCGACTCCCTCTTCGTTGAGCGTTTTGAGCAGCCGTTCGTCTCCCGCCAGCGCGGCCCGCAGGGCATCGCGGCGGGTTACCAGTCGCTCGGCGGTTTGTCGTAATAGTTGTGCGCGATTCATGGTCTCTGTTCCCTCCTTCAAGCCGCAGTTGCTTTGCGGCTTGGTCTTCTCTAGCTATTGGTCTTCTCTGGCAATTGGGGCGATTGTCTCCTTGCCGTAAAGTGGCCGATTCGTTCGGTCTCGCTCGCTTAGTGCAACCCCCGTTCCATACGCCGGGCCGTCAAGTGGGGTTCGGCCGATTTTCCACCACCTTTCGGTTTGAAAGTGGATTCAAAAGACAAGTTGGCGAGCCCAGGGCGGCAAGCCGGCAGCCGGTGGACCAAGTCGGTGGACTAGGTAAGATCAGTTCGTTGTCGCAGCGGACATCTTGGCAGCCCGCCTGCGTCCCGGCTCGGTAACTGCGCCCAGCCGCAATCTTCCAGATCGACCTGCTGGTTCTACCAGTGACGGCAGGCGGGCCAATTTGACTGTTTTGCAAGCACCATGATCGTGTCCACTGTCGAGCCTACTTTCGAGACCTTGCCCTGTCGCATTACGGAATCTCGCGTCGGTCGCACCTCTACGAGCGTCGCTGTCTACTGCAACGCGGCAACTTGACTCCCCGCCCCCCCGCCGACAAACTCAAGGCGTCTGATTTTCTCCGTTGTCCCCCCGAGAGGCCCCCCGTGCCTGGTCCCGATCCCCTGGCCCCGCTGCGCGAAGCGCTCCGCCTGTCGCCCGACAACATCCCCCTGCGCCAGCACCTGGCCGAATCGCTGCTGGGGCAGGGACAGCCCGAACAGGCCGAGGGGGAATTCCGCGCGGCCCTGGCCATCGCTCCAGATAGCGCCGCGCTCAAGCTCGGCCTGGCGCGGGCTTTTTTGGCCCAGCAAAAGGCCTCGGTCGCGCTGGTCGTCGTCGAAGAGATGGTCAAGTCGCGCGACGCGCCGGGGCTTGCCCACGTCCTCTACGCCCGCCTGCTGCTGAATCGGGGCGAGGTGCCGGCCGCCGTCGCCCAGTACAAGCTGGGGGTCGAAAAGGATGCCGACGCCGCCGACGAAGAGTTTGCCAGCCGCTTGGGGATCGACGCTCCGTATGCAGAATCGGAAGTGGTCGATGGCCGCGTCCGGGCCGCTTGGGAAGAGCCGGCCGGCACGACCGCCGAGGTCGAACGTCCCAAAATCGCCTTCGATTCGGTCGGCGGCATGGAAGCGCTCAAGGACGAAATCCGGCTGAAGATCATCCACCCGCTCAACCATCCCGAACTTTACAAGGCGTATGGCAAGGCGATCGGCGGCGGCATTTTGATGTATGGCCCGCCCGGCTGCGGCAAAACCCACCTGGCCCGCGCCACGGCCGGCGAAATCAAGGCGGGATTCATTTCGGTCGGCATCAACGACGTGCTCGACATGTGGATCGGCAACAGCGAGCGGAACCTGAACGCCCTGTTCCAACAGGCCCGCGAGCACAAGCCGTGCGTGCTGTTCTTCGACGAGGTGGACGCCCTGGGTGCCCGCCGCAGCGACATGCAGCACAGCGGCGGCCGGCACCTGATCAACCAGTTTTTGGCCGAGATGGACGGCATTCAAACCAACAACGACGGCCTATTGATCCTGGCGGCGACCAACTCTCCCTGGCACCTGGACCCGGCATTTCGCCGGCCGGGGCGGTTCGACCGCGTGCTGTTTGTCCCCCCGCCCGACGCCGCCGCGCGGGCCTCGATCTTGCAAATCCTGTGCCGCGACAAGCCGGTGCAAGACATCGACTTTGCCCACCTAGCGAAAAAGACCGGCCAGTTTTCCGGTGCGGACCTGAAGGGGGTGCTCGATGTAGCGATTGAAGCCAAGCTGCGCGAGGCGATGAAAGCGGGCGTGCCCAAGCCGCTGACCACGGGGGACCTGACCTCCGCGGCGGCGAGCCTCAAGCCGACGACAAAGGAGTGGTTTGCCACGGCCCGCAACCACGCCCTGTATGCGAACCAGGGGGGCATTTATGACGACATCCTCAAGTATATGAAGCTGGCATGAGCAACGTTCGAACCAACGTCCATTTCCAGCGCGGGTCGCTGCTGTACGAACAGGGCCGCTATGCCGACGCCGTGGGCGAGCTGCGCCTGCAACTGGGGCAAGAGGCCGAGGACTCGCTCACGCATGGTCTGCTCGCCCTCTGCCTGGCCGAGCAGGAGCAGTACGACGCGGCGACCGAACATGCCCAGCGAGCCATTCACCTAGCCCCCGACGAAGCGTTCGGCCACTATACGCTGGCCCAGGTCATGCTCCGCCGCAATCGTTTTCCGGAGGCCCAACAGGCGATTGTCGAAGCGATCCGCCTGAACCCGTATGAAGCGGACTACTTTGCCATCCTGGCCAGCCTGCACCTCCGCGGCAGTCGCCCGAATGAGGCGCTGGAAGCGGCCAACCGGGGGCTGGCTATCGAACCCGAGCACACCCTTTCGACCAACCTGCGAGCGCAAGCCCTGGTGCGGCTGGGGGATCGCTCGGGCGCCGCGGCGACGATGGGGCAGGCGCTCGGCCGCCGGCCAGACGACGCCTACACCCATGCCAACCAGGGCTGGACGCTGCTGCATCAGCAGCAGCCGGACAAGGCGCTCGTCCATTTTCGCGAGGCGTTGCGGCTCGATCCGGGCATGGAATGGGCGCGGGCGGGAATCGTCGAGGCGATGAAAGCCCGCAACTTTGTCTATCGCTGGATGCTCGCCTATTTTTTGTGGATGGCCCGGCTGTCGCCGCAGGTGCGGTGGATCTTGGTGATTGGGGCGTTGTTCGGCAGCCAGGTCATCGGCCGGATGGCGGCCCAGAACCCGCCGCTGGCTCCCTACTTGCATGCGCTGCTCTACGCCTATTTTGCCTTCGTACTGATGTCGTGGCTCTCGCCATCGCTCTTCAACTTGCTGCTGCGCTTCAGCCAGTTCGGGCGATATGCCTTGTCGCCCGATCAAATGCGCGGGGCCAACGTGCTGGCGGCCTGCGTGATGGCGACGCTCCTGTGTCTGGCGGCGGCAATCTGGACGGGCAACGAACTGTTGTTCTATTGCACGCTGATGTTCGCCCTGCTGTCGCTCCCCGCCTCGGCGATCTACGTCTGCGATAGCGGCTGGCCGCGGCAGGTGATGGCCCTGACTACCGGGGCGTTGCTGCTGGCGGTGCTGTTCCTGGTCGGGGTGAGCCTGACTCCCGTCAGGGCATTTCCAACCACCCTGCTTCCCTTGGCGAAAGCCGTTTATCAATATTTGCCTTACGCCATGCTGGCGTCGCAGTTCGCGGCCAATTATCTGGCCGGTGTGACGCCGAGGAAGTAGCGAGCGGCTGATTTACGCTGGCGACGGCGGATAGGTTTACAGCACAACGGTCCAGTGAATTTCGGGCGGAAAATCCTGAGTCTATCCGAGCCGCGAACCTTGGCCCGCCCGCCGCGTCCCTTGACGTGTCGCCGAGGTATCCTAGACTAAGGATTGCCGAACACGAATGCGGTCGTGGCGGAATTGGCAGACGCACCAGCTTGAGGGGCTGGCGGGAGCAATCTCGTGCAGGTTCAAGCCCTGTCGACCGCACTTGACTACTACTTTCAAGACGCTCACACCGGCGAGCCGACCAATTCCACCCGGTACTTCCAACGCACCGTGGCCGAAGCGAGCTTTTCCGGCAGCTTGGGGCGGATCACGATGTCGCCCGCGGGCAATCGCAAGACGACATCGACGCCCGGAATCGGCTCGCGGTGAATCCGCAGTAGCCGACCTTCCGCGCGCACTTCAACCACCGAGCGCTCCTTGTCGCCGCGGGCGCTGACGATCTCGCCCGCTGACACGCTGTATCGGCTACTCAGCTTGGCGGGCGTTTGGCCCAGCCGGCAGGCAACGTCGAACAGCAACTCCGCCCGATCGGGCACCGCTTCGACGCTGGCCGACCAATGGCTGCGGCCCGCCATGCCAACCAATAGCGCCGCGTGCCGCCCCCCGGCCAGATACTCGATGCTCAGGCTTTGCAGCGGGGGACTAAGGGGCCAGCCCCCGTCGCTAATGCCCTCGATCGAGCTCAGCACGGTGGCCGCTTCGCCATTGGGCCCGACGACCGAGATCAGGTGGCCGTAGCGATCGGCCCACCAGACGAACGACAGCCGCAGGCCGCGGCCGAGATCGTCGAGCGCCTCGAGGATGTCGTGATTGGTGGGCATGTGTCAGTAGTCAGTAGTCAGTAGTCAGTAGTCAAAGAGGCAGGAATCATCCGCGCCCGCATCCTTCCGTCCTCCTCCCGCTACTCATCCTCGTCGGCCGAGCCGGCCATCTCTCCCTTGGCTCGCCATTTTAGGCAAGCGTCGAAGAAGCCTTGCACATTGCCGTCGAGCACATACTGGAAATTGTGCTCCAAGTAGCCGGTGCGGCTGTCTTTCACGCGCTGCGAAGGATGCTGAAAGTAGTTGCGAATCTGCGAGCCAAAGCCAACTTTGGCTTGCGATTTGTACTTGGCAGCCGATTCAGCTTCGCGCCGATCCTCTTCCAACCGGACGAGCCGCGAGAGCATCAGTTTGCGGGCGAAGGCCCGGTTCTGATGCTGGCTCCGCTCGTTTTGGCACTTCACCTCAATGCCGGTGGCATAATGCACCAGGCGGATCGCGCTTTCGGTTTTGTTGACGTGCTGCCCCCCCGCGCCGCTGGCCCGCATCGTCTCTTCGCGCACGTCCTTGGCCCAATCGACCTGGATGTCGATATCGTCCGAGACTTCAGGCGACACATCGACCGCGGCAAAGCTGGTCTGCCGCTTCCCTTCGGAGTTGAACGGGCTGATCCGCACCAGCCGGTGGAGGCCGCTTTCGCCTTTCATGTAGCCATAGGCCATCGGGCCGCGGATCACGATGGTGGCGCTGTTGATGCCGGCCACCTCGTTGTCCTGGCGGTCGATCAGAGCCGCTTCGTAGCCGTTTTTCTGGGCCCACTGGGTGTACATGCGGAGCAGCATTTCGGCCCAATCGTGGGCGTCGGTCCCGCCGTCGCGGGCATAAATGCTGACCATCGCCCCCAGCGCATCGTGCGGGCCGCTCAGCAGCCCTTTCAGCTCCAAGTCGTCGAGCGCGACCGCCAGCCGCTCGATCTCGGCCTGCACCTCGCCCGCGAAGGCGTCGTCTCCCTCGGCCAGTTCCAACATGCCTGGCAGGTCGCTCTCCGCCTGGATCAGGTCTTGCAGCGGCTTGATCAGCGACTTCATCGCCTTGAGCTGGCCGACGACCTCGCGGGCCTGTTCCTGGTTGGCCCAGAAATCGGGAACGCCCATTCGCTCTTCAATCGCAGCCGCCTGGGCCAGTTTGCCGTCGTAGTCAAAGAGAGTCTCGGAGTTGAGTGACGCGCTGCTGGATCGCTTCGGCCCGGTTGTACCATTCGGTTTCCATCGACGGAGATCATCCCTGCAAGAGGAGCGTGAACTGTGCTCCCGATAATATACGCGGACGCCGCGGATGGGAAGGAAGAAGCGACGGAGGAAACACTGATTTTCACAGCCCGACATAGCCGCCAGCCAAGTTCGGTCGAAGGGAGTGAACCGCGGATGGCGCGGATTGTCGCGGATGAAGAGGAATTAGCCACGGATGAAACACAGATGAAACACGGATTCGGAGGACAATCTGTGTGCCTCCGCGCCATTCGCGTAATCCGCGGTTTCCGTCTTGGAAATCCGCGCAGCACGCGTGGAAGTTCAACGTATGCAGTACGGATGAAACACGGAAATATCCCATCCGTGTTTCATCCGTGAGAATCCGTGGCTACTTGTTTGCCGGACGGCCCGGATGCGGGCAGTTTGGTGCGGGCGCAAAAAAAAGGCACGCCGATTAAGGCGTGCCTTCTGCGATTTTCGTCAACGATCCGGTTAGTCGTCGCGCTCGTGCTACGAGCGGCGGCGACGGTAGCGACCGAACACCGCGGCCCCAATCAGCCCGGCACCCCACAGCGTCAGCGTGGCGGGTTCGGGGGTGGGGACGATACGAACGTCCCCACCGAGATTGATCGTCGAGCCTCCTTGGCCCAAGACCGCAATCAGTTCCAGCGTGATCGTGTAATCATCCTCAAGGAAACCAATGAGATCCACGTCGTTAAGGTTGCTTGTCGAACTAGGAATTGGAACGGTGATGGTCTGCCCGCCGCTGCCCACAAGCGTTCCTCCTATTCCGCCCATTCCCTCAGCAATGGTATTCGAAGCGTCAACATAGGCATTATAACTGATCTGTGCCGTGTGGCCGTTTGGCGTCGATGAGAAAAAACTCGCATCCGCTTTACTGTCGACCCGAAGATCGGGGGGCGCGAGCGGGGCGTCAAAGTCGTTGGCGCTAGCGAGAATTCGAATGGTTGTCATACCATCGAACCCATCAAGACCATGAAGAGATGTATCGAACTCATCAGAGATGAATACGGCTGAGGAATTCACAAACGCCAGCGAATTTGCGCCATCGGAATTTGTGGTCGCCATTTCAAAGGTGAATAAATAACCACCAAGATTTTTGTTAAATACCTGGATAGTGCCATTCGCAACCCCATCAAAGTCTTTCCCAATCTCGCCATCCGTGATCGTCTCGAAAGCGTTGCCTGCAGAAAGTGTGACTTTAAAAGCCGCCGTTGCGGGCCGCGGAGCGCAGAACATTGCTGCCGCTCCCATCGCCACCGCCAGAATGCCAGATCGCCATGCAGAATTCATTTTCAAAATCCTTATCCAAAGCCTTGAATTGACGAATTATCGCGTCGTTACCTATCATTCACCGCCCAAGCCAGGTTCCTGACGATAAAAACTCGCAAAATATTTCTATTGACCCAAATCCCCCAAAAACCGCTCCAGCTTCTTTCGCACCCGGTGACGCAATTGCCAGGTGTTTTGCTGCGAATACTTCGGCTGGGCGTCGTTTTCGACCGCCGCCTTCAAGACGTCCTCGTAAAAAACCCGCTCCGTTGGCGAGAGCGTCGCCACAAACTCTTCCTCCGAAAGGTTTTGCATCGCGAGGTCGGTCGCTCCCGCGGCGATTTCGCTGCGCGAAACCGCCTGTTCCCGCACGCGCCGCCGCCGTTCCGATCGCAATAGCAGGCGGGCTTCGGTCTTGGCCAGCACCGTCAGAAATGTCGATAGCCGGCAACCTCGGCCAACGTCGAACCGCGAGAGCAGATCGAAGTTGTTTCTGACGAGGGCATACCAAACGCGGGCGGCAATTTCGTCCACCAGGGTCGCGTCGGCGTTGCCGCGCCCCATAAACGAGCGAATCGAGGAGAGCAGCCCCTCGTGCGAAGACTGGTACAGCATCGACCAAGCCCCCGTTTCGCAGGCAAGGCAGCGATCGACCAGGGCACGGTCGGCGAGGACAGAAGATGCCGGCTGGTCCGCTGGCGTCGTAGGAGGTTTTGCCGACTTCGTGAAACCAAGCTTCACGTTTACAGCCAATGGGCGGGCTGGGCACTCGATAGGCCAAGCCCGCGCGGACTTCGTCTTCTTGGGTACGCCGTTTGCGCCTCGAAAAGCCGAGGCCAGGCGCCCTTAACCGTGGCCATGATAATCCGGCCCGCGCACCGTTGCAATCGGTTTTTCGGACAAAATGCGATTTCGTCCGGCTGTCCCGCCGAGAACCGCCCCAGGAGGATGGGAGGATTTTTGCACAGAAGCAAACGAAGGGAACAAAGAGGAGGAGGAAGAGGAGGGTCGGTTACCGAAAGCTTGACAAGCCTCCCCCGTGTACTACCATAAGGACTCGTTTGCCGGCGCGTAATACGCGCCGGGCGAAGCGCCGTGGCCACTATTTTTTGCAGCTCCCGCGATCGGGCGTGAGCGCCAGGGCCGCATCCCAGGGGGACGAAGTCCGCGCCAATCTAACGGAAAACTCTGCTTGGTTGCCGACCCATCGGTTGCCAATTCTCCGCCGTGCGACGACTCGCTCCGTGCTTCTTTTCTTCGCCAGCAGCTCGATTTTGCCCAGGCCATTGCGCTCTCACATCCACTGCATCCGTTTATTGGTTGCTTGCCCATGACCGTGACTCGGAAAAGCCGCGCGCCCCAGCGCGCCCAGCCGCACGTCGGCCGCCAGAAGGCGACTTCCGTGGCGATTGCGCCCTCGACTCCGGAGCAGCCGAAGCTCCGGCCCGCTGCGTTGCCCGCCTTGGAAGCGCAACTGCGACTGATCGCGGCCGGCGGAATCTTTTTGCTGGGACTTTGGTCGTACTGGCCGATTCTGAGTGAGCTGGTGGATACCTGGTCGGTTGAGCCCGATTATTCGCACGGCTTTCTCGTAGCGCCGCTGGCGATTTATTTTCTGTGGGCGCGGCGGGCAAGTTTTCCCGGCCTGGCCCGTGGCGGCATGCTGCTTGGCCTGGCGCTGTTGGCGGTGAGTTGCGTGCTCCGCTATTTGAGCGCTCGCTTCTATTTCAGCTTTCTCGACGCCTGGTCGATCCTGCCGTGGGCGGCGGCGATCGTCGCCACGCTGGGGGGGATGCGCCTGTTGTGGTGGAGCCTGCCGTCGATCCTCTTTTTGTGGTTCATGGTTCCGCTGCCGTTCTCGGCCGAGGGATTGCTGAGTCATCCGCTGCAGCGCATCGCCACCAAAATTAGTTGCTTCACGCTGCAATTGATGGGGCAGCCGGCGTTCTCGGAGGGGAACACCATCGTGCTGGGCTCGCATCATCTGGAAGTTGCCCAGGCCTGTTCGGGGCTACGGCTGTTCATGGGGGTAGTGGCGCTGGCTTTCGCTTATGTGGTGCTCGTTCGCCGGGCCTGGTGGGAGCGGGCCGCCCTGCTGTTGGCTGTGGTGCCGATCGCGCTCGTTGCCAACTCGGCCCGCATCGTCGGCACCGGGCTGTTGCTGCAAGTGCTGCCCGACGAATCGCACGCCCTGGCGCACGATTTCGCCGGCTGGGTGATGATTCCGCTGGCGGCCCTAATGTTCTGGGGAGTTCTGTGGTACTTGGGAAGGCTGTTTTCGGAAGAAGAAGTGATGGACATGGCCAGCGTGGTGCGCGAGGCCGAACTGAGCAGGCCCTAACTCGGCAACGAAGAGATCGGGAACAAAAGAGAGTTCAGGAACGAAACGATGGCACAAAGTATTACTGAAGGCCTGAAGCCTGGAGGCAGACCCGCCGAATCGAGCGGATTGCCGGGGCTCAACGTCAACTCGCTGTTCAGCGCAGCGCGCTGCTGGTGGAAGGTGGCGACGCCCATTGGGCTGCTGCTGGCGGTAGGGGCCGGCGTGGCTACGTCGCGACTGGTCGAACCGAGGTACACCGCCGCCACCTGGATCGAGATTCGCGAGCGGCCAGAGATTCTGGTGTCGAGCGGCGGCCCGGAAGACCCTCGCAAGTTCGTGCAGAACCAGTTGGAATTGATCAAAAGCCCGCTGGTCCTCGATTCCGTCGCCGCCATTCCGGCCGTGGCCAATACGCCGGAGTTGATGGCGGATGGCGACCCGGTGACGGCGCTGCGCCGGCTGTTGAAAATTCGGGCCCAAGGGCAATCCGACTTTTTCGTTATTGAGTTCACCAGCGTCTCGCGGGAAAAAGCGGCCCAGGTGGTCAACGCGGTGGCGCAATCTTACCTGAAGATGCATCGAGGAAACCTCTCGCACCGTCACGAGCAAACGGTCGGTCTGCTCGAGACGCTGCAACAGACGCAACAGTCGGTGGTGCAACTGCATCGCGACAACATGCAGGAAATGTCGAAGGCCCTGACGGGCAAAGATCCCTTCGCCGCCCAGACCGGCAAGACGATCACGCTGCAAGATCCGCTGCAAGAGGTCCACTCGCTGTTGATCACACAGCAACTTAGCCAGCGGGTGTTGAGCATGGAGGTTCAGGCCGAGCGACAGCGGATGGAGAAGCAATCGTTCGCTCCGTCGAGCGGCGAGGTGGACCGCCTGATCGCCGCCAATCCGCAAGTCGCCCAGCTCGAGCGAGTCTTGAGCGAAGTGCGGCTCAAGATCAAAGCTCACGAGGCCAACTCGGTCAACCTGAAGAAGAATACGCTGCACGCGGCGCTGGTGAGGGAAGAGGCGGAGAAATCGGCGCTGTTGGACAAGATCGTCGCCGAGATGAAAGCGGAGGTAAAGGAAGGGGTGGAGAAGTCGGCCCGCGCGGCTCGCGAGCACGAGATTGCCCAGATGGAAGAGCAGTTGGCCAACACCGATAGCACGATCCAGTTCCTGCAAGACCAGATCAGTGCCGCCGGCCAAAATCGCAAGGAATTGAAGGGGGAAACGCTGGATCTGGAACTGACCCGCAGCGAATACGAGCGTTCGGCCGCGGTGTTCGACAAAATCGCCGATCGCCTGCTCGTCATCAAAATGGAACGCGAGGCCCCGGAGCGGGTGGCGATCGCGAAGGAAGCTGCCGTTCCCACCATCCCGGACGAAGCCCTTCCCTACAAGAAAATCGGCATGTTCGGTCTTGGCGCATTCGCCATCCCGTTTGCCCTGGCGGTGGGGTTCGAGGTGCTGTATCGACGCGTCGGCAACCGGGACCAGTTGGAATCGCTCGGCAAGCTGCGAGTGGTGGGCGAAGTGCCGGCTTTGCCCCGCCTGGCCCGCGCGCGAAAGCGAGTGCCGGGCGAGCGAAACCGCGCCCTGCAGCTTTTTGAGGAAAGCGTCGATGGCCTGCGAACCTACCTGACGCTCGTCGAATCGCTGCGGGGAATGCAGGTGCTGGCGGTGACCAGCGCCGTGAGCCGCGAAGGGAAGACCAGCCTGGCGGCCCAACTGGCGGTGAGCGTGGCCAGCGCCACCGGCGAGCCGACCTTGCTGATCGACGGCGACATGCGCTCGCCCGACATTCACGAGATTTTTGGCGTCGATTGCAGCCCCGGTCTGGCCGAGGTGCTGCTGGGAGAGGTCTCGGTCGAAGACGCCATCGAGACGGACTTTAGCGCTGCGCTGCACTTGTTGCCCGCCGGCCAACTGGCGACCAGTCCGCACCGGTTGTTGGGCAACGGCGAATTCGCCGGCGTGCTCGACAAGCTGCGCGGGATGTACCGCTACATCGTCATCGACACGCCCCCAATTCTGCCGGCCAGCGAGGCACTGGTCATGGCGCAAGCGGCCGATGCCACCGTGCTGTGTGCCCGCCGCGACTATAGCCGAATCGGCCAGGTTGCCGAGGCCCACCGCCGGCTGCAAGCGGCCGGCGCCAAAATGGCCGGGGCCGTGCTCAACGGCATTCCGTTCCGCAATTATGCTCAGCGTTACGGCAGCTATTACTACAGCCGCAAGCGGCTGCCGCGAGTTCCGGCCGGCGACGAGACGGCCACGGCCTAGTGCAGAGTCAACATTGAAACGATGGATAGTAGGACGGGCTTCCCAGCCCGTCCGGACGGGTCGGGAGACCCGTCCTACTACAAAGCGCTAGACCGGTTTGCCGACATTCGTTCGAGAGGAAAACCTAGAGGTACGTTCATGATTCAGCGCACTCTCAACATCCGAGTGCTGGCGGTCACCGCGCTAGTCGCCATCGTGGCCGGCGGCACGATCTTCGTTGCCCACGGCTGGCAGGTGAAGCGGACCGCGCGCGTTTTTCTGACGCACGCCGATGCGCGGGAGCAAGCGGAGAAGTGGCTGGAGACGGCCGACTACCTGGATCGGTACCTGCGGCTGCTGCCGGGCGACGATGCCGTGCGCATTCGCCTGGCCGAAGCGTACGGCGAAGGCGCGGAGACACTGTCGCAAAAGCGGCAAGCGGTGCAACTCTACTACCGCGCCTTGGGAACGGGCGCCGGGGCCAAGGAGTTTGTGCTGCGGCAACGACTGGCGGAACTGCTGGCCGAGACGGGCCGGTTCGTCGAAGCCGAGCAGGAAGCCCGCCAGGTGCTGGCCCACGACGGCGAAGACGCCCGCGCCCACCGCGCCCTGGCGATCGCCCTGTGGAACCAATTGGCCGACGGATCGCTCGCCGGTCAGCGGACCAGACAGATCGGCGTCGCCAAGTCCATTCTCGAGGCGCAGCGGCGCAGTCCCGCGGACGTGGATGCGGCGATGATCGCCGCCGCCCTCTACCGCGAACAACCGGCGGTCGTGGTGGCCGAGTATCCGCAACTTACGGAGCCCGAGCGACGCCAGCGGGCCGATGCGGCACTGGACAAGCTGGTCGCCGACGCGCCCCAGGAACATCGCGCCTGGCTGGCCCGCCATCGGTATCGCGAACTGTACAAGCTGCCCGGCGCGGACGAAGACCTGCAACAAGCGCTGGCACTGGCCCCCCAGGATCCGGCCACGGTGATGACGGCCGCCCAATACGCCTTTCGCCGAGGCCAGCAGTTGGCGCGCGAGCCGGAAAAAGAGGCGGAATCGAAAGCGCAGTTTGCCAAAGCAAAGGACTACTATGCCAGTTTCGCTTTAGCCAAGTCGGTTCCGCTCACGCCCGAGTGGCACCTGGGACTGGGCGCCGCGCAGCTCGAACTGGACGAACTTGAAGCAGCACTGGCCACCTGGCGAAAGGGGCTCGAGCACTTCGAACAACCGACGACCCAGACCCGCTTTTATGCCCAGATTGCCGGCGCGCTGCTGGCGGACGATCGGTTGGACGAGGCTCGGCAGCCCCTGGACGCTCTGGACAAAATTCTGAACGGGCTGGATGCCAGCGTTCCGCGCGACATGCGCTTGGCGCTACAGCGGTCGCAGGATCTGCGGCGGGTGAGCTGGCAGATCCGCACCGGCAAGCCGCTGCCCGCCGTGGGGCTGCTCCGGCATGTGATCGCCAATCTGGGACGGATCGATGCCCAGTCGGACGCGCCGCTGCGAGCCTGGTTGATGCTCGGCCAGGCTTACTCCGCTCTGGGCCAGTGGCTCGACTCCGCTTCGGCCTACGACCGGGCTTGCACGATCCAGCCGCGCTATGCCGCCGCGCACGCCAGTGGGGCCAACGCCTGGCTGCTGGCGGGGCGGGCCGATCTTGCCTCGCAGCGGGCCGAAGAGGCGATCGCCCTCGAACCGACGCTCGGCGTCTGGTTCGTGCTCGCCGTCGCTCAACTGGAACTGCAGTCGCAGCGGCCCTTGGACGAACAGGATTGGAAACGAGTCGAGCAAGCGGTGGCGGTTCTCCAGCGGGCAACGCCGGCGGAACTGGGCGATTCGTCGTGGCGGCTGGCAGTCCTGCGAGCCGACTATTCGATCGCCAAGGCGACAGGATCGGGAAATCGGGAGTTCGGAGTGTCGGAGGCGCTGGGCACGCTGCGCGAGGCCGAGGCCAAGCATCCAGACAGCCAGGCGTTCTGGACACAGTTGATGTTGTATTACGAGCACCTGAAAGCTGCCGACCAGGCGGATCGGGCGCTGGCCCATCTGAAGTCGCTGCCCGATAGCGCTGGCGCGGCTGCCGTGGCAACCGCAAAACTGGCGAGCGTCCGCGGCGAGTTCGATCGGGCCGTCGAAATCTTGCAGACGGCGCGGAAGTCGCTAGCTAACAAAGACCAAGACCAGCTCCGCGCGGAGCTGGTGAATGTCGCTCTGACGAAGCGAGACTTTCCACTCGCGCGAGCGCTGGTAACCGCGCAGCATCAAGAGGCGCCGGGCGACCTGGCCGTCCTCAGGCGTCTGGCCGAGATCGAACTGGAGAACAGAAACTTCGCCGCGCTCGAGGTTTGGGAACAAAAACTGAATGCCCTGCGGCCGGCTGGACAGCCACTGGCCGGTTACTACCGCGCCTGGCGACTGATGCTAACAGCGGTTGAAGGAGACGAGGAGCAACTGCGGGCTGCTCTGCAAGAACAGACGAAGGTCGCCGCGCTACGCCCCTCGTGGGCCGAAGCCGCCAGCCTGCGGGGCATGATCGAGCAGCAGTTGGGCCGCTTCGAGGCGGCCGTCGTCGCCTACGAGCAGGCGATTCAACTGGGCGAGCGGCGGACGGTGATCTACGAACAACTTATTGCCTTGCTGGACCAACTCAATCGGCCGGCCGATTGCGAAAAGTACCTGACGCGGATGGCCGCCCAGTTGCCACTGTCGCAACGGCTGACCGAGTTGGCGGGCGCGCACCAAATCAAGGGGGACCGCCCGGCGGAAGCGGTGGCTTTGTCGCGGCAAGGGGTCGAGCTGCGTCCCAACGATGCGCTCGCCCGCGTCTGGCTCGGCCGGCTGCTGCTCGTCACCGGCGAGCCCGCCTTGGCCGAAACTGAATTCTTGAAAGCGATCGAGCTAGCGCCGCGAGACGTGCGCTGTTGGAACGGGCTGTTCTCGTTCTACCTGCGCACCAATGCGCTCGAGCAGGCCCGCGCCACGCTCGACAAACTAGTCGCGGCGGTCGAGCTGCAACCTGCCGAGCGAAGTTTTGTTCTGGCCCAAGGGCACGAGCTACTGGGAGACGCGGAACAGGCGGCGCGGCACTATCGCGAGGCGGATCGCCTTTCGCCCACCAGCATCGGCGTGCAATTGCGCCTGGCGGGACTGCTGCTGCGAAGCGATCCGCGGCAGGCCGAGGCCAGCCTCCGCAAAGCGTTGCAGATCGATGCCGAGTCGGCCCCAGCCCGCCGGATGCTCGCCGTGCTGTTGGCCTCGCGCGGCGGTGAAGACGATTTGCGCGAAGTCGAACGGCTCCTCGGCAAGGCGAGCGACAACGACGCGATCGCCGGCGAGGATCAGCGCCTGCGGGCGTTGCTGCTGGCGCAGCGCGGCGGGAGTAGCAACCTGACGCGCGCGGTGGCCCTGCTCGAACCGCTCGTCGAACGGGGCGTCGGCAGCGGAAGCGGCGATCGGTTGATTCTGGCGCAGCTCTACGAGAATCTCGGCCGCCTCTCGGCCAACAAGGCCGACATCGCAGCCCGCTTCGAATCCGCCCGGCAACAAATCTTGCTGGTGGCGGCGCGGCCGGAGGCCGACCCCGCGCATGTCGCGGCTTTTGTCGGCTTCCTGCTCCGGCACGACCGGCGGGATGAGGCCGCCATCTGGTTAAGCAAGCTGGAGCGAACGCTTTCCAGCCAGCCGCGAGACAATCCCGAGGCACTCGCCCAGTTCCTGCGGCTCTGCCTGGATCACGGTGCCGTCAGCTTCAACAAAGAGTGGTGGCAGCGGCTGGCCAAGGTCGAGACCAAGCCGCTCCGGCTGCTGGCCTTGGAGGCGCGGCACATGGCAGCAACCGAGGAGCAGGCCGATGTGCCTGCGCTGATCGAGTCGCGGGCCGAGCAGATCGTGGCCAAGGCCAAAGACGAACCGGAGAAGCTGCGGCTCTTCCGCGGCCTGGGCGACGTTTGCGCCAGCGCTGGGTTGCCGCAGGCGGCCGAGTCGTGGTACCGCCAGCTCGTTGCCGCGGATCCCCAGCAGTACCACCTGGTCGCCGGCTCGTTGGCGAAACAAGGCCGTTTCGACGATGCCATCGCGTTTTGCGAGCAGGCGGCAAAAACCGATGTCTCGGCTCAGTCGGCGATCGTGATCGCCGCTATTCTGGTCGATAACTCGCCCGGCCCAGCCGACTTTCAACGGGCCGAGCCGGTGCTTGCCAAGGCTCTGCAGGACTTTGGGACGGATGTCCGCCTGTTGTACTCGCTCGGAGTGCTGCGAGTTCTGCAAAACCGCTACGACGAATCGATCGTGCTCTTTCGCAAAGTGATTGAACTGGACCCGCAAAATGTGCCGGCCATCAACAACCTGGCGCTCTTGCTGGCCGACAATGCCGCCAGCCGCCAGGAGGCCCTGGCGCTGATCGACAAGGCGATCGACATTTCTGGCATGGAAGCGGACTTGCTCGACACGAAGGGAGCGATCCTGGTGTACGACGGCCAGTCGGCCGCTGCCGTGTCGCTGCTCGAGGCCGCTGCAAGCAGCGCCAGTTCCGACCCGCGGTACAGTTTTCACCTGGCTGCCGCGTACCACGATGTCGGCAAGACTACCGAAGCTAAAACCGAATTGCAGGCGGCCCTTAGTCGCCAGTTGGAATCGCAAGTGCTCACTCCAACCGACCGTCGGTTGCTCGACGATTTGAAGAGTGCGCTAGTACCAAAAGCCGTTGACCGCTAATCGCCGATTCAACCATGAAAACGTTCGCATTGACTCTCGGGATTGTGGCCCTCCTGGCCGGCACCTTGGGGGCCGGCTGGTTCCACGGCCAGATGTCCAACCGCTGGGGCGTGCAGCCCGATTCCGATCTCGCCGCGCATCGACTCCGGCAGCCGCTGCCCGACCGGGTTGGCCATTGGCGGCTCAAGCGCGAGGTCGAGTTGGAAGAAGCGGCACTCCGCGTCCTCCAGTGCCCCGCCTATATTAGCCGGGTGTACGAACACGAGCAGACGGGCGACGTGATCTCGGTCGCGGTGCTGATGGGGCCGCCGGGACCGATCTCGGTGCATACGCCCGAGATTTGCTATTCCGCCAACGATTACACGCTGGGCGGCGAGCGCGAACGGCTCGATCTCGAAGACAAGCAAGGAAGCCAGCACTCGTTCTGGCAGGTGAATATGAAGTCCAACGGTGCCGACGGCGGCAAGTTGCGGGTGCTTTACGGCTGGACGACCGGCACGCAGTGGCTGGCCGCCAAGCATCCGCGCTATGGTTACGGCGGCGTGCCACACCTGTATAAGCTGCAACTCGCGACCGCCAGCACGGGCCAGTCGTCGGACGAATTCGACGCCAGCAAAGATTTTCTGGCCAACTTCCTCGTGCCGCTCCGCCACCAGTTGGTCGAGTCGCACACGCCTCCCGCAGCGCCCGGAGAATAGCGCGGCTCTCCTTGTCGGGCGACTAATCGATGAATCGACGAACCTGGCGCTGGATTTTTTTGGCAGCCTGTGGCGAATTGCTGCTGCTGCCTTTCGCGCTCGCGCCGGTGGCCGGCCGCGAACTTCCCGATCTGACGTGGTTGCCGGCCGCTCCCCAGTGGCCCGCGCCGCAGGGGCGAGTCGTCGAGGTCGCCACCGTGGACGCGCTGGCAAGCGCCGTCCGCGATGCGCAACCCGGCGACACCATTTCGATCGCCGAGGGGCGGTACTTTTTGCCGGACCTGCTCGAGCTGCGCACCGACCGTGTTACGCTACGGGGGAAATCGGGCCGCCGCGAAGCGGTGATTCTGGACGGCTCGCGAATGCGCGGCGGCGAACTGCTGGCGATCACGGCTTGCACGGACGCCGTCGTGGCCGACCTGACGGTGCAAAACGTCCGCTGGAACGGGATCAAGCTCAATGCCGATCGGGGCTGCTCGCGCGTCACGATCCACCACTGCATCCTGCGCAACATCTGGCAGCGGGCCGTGAAAAGCCCGTTCGTCCCGCCGGCAGAGCGCGAACGGCTTGCGCCGCGCGATTGCCGCATTCAGCATTGCCTGTTCTATAACGACCGGGCGAAAGAGCCGGCCGACGACGCAGCCGACACTTACGGCGGAGACTACGTCGGCGGCATCGATGCCATGTGCTGCCGCAACTGGTCGATCGCCGACAACGTCTTCTTTCAGATCCAGGGACACACGCGGCAGGGACGGGGCGCGGTGTTCTTGTGGCAGGACAGCCGCGATTGCCTGGTCGAGCGCAATGTAGTGATCGACTGCGACGTGGGAATCAGTCTGGGTAACTCATGGCTCGGCAAGGAGCGCGTCCACTGCACGAACTGCATCGTGCGCAATAACTTTGTGGCCGGTGCGCCGGAATCGGGCATTCTGGCAGATTACACGCGGGACTGCCGGATCGTTCACAACACGATTTGGGACCCCGACAGCCGAAAGGGGCGGCTGATCCGGATCGTCCACGACAACGACGATCTGCAGGTGGCCGGCAACCTGCTGCTCGGCAGCCCCCTGCGCCAGGAATCGACGAGCCGGATGACGGTGAAGGGCAACGTGGTTCTGACCGACGAACGAGCGCTCGTCGATCCGCGAACGGGCAATTTGCATTTGCGACGACCGCTCGACGGCGTGACGGACGCCGCGGGACAGACCGACACGGTCAAGACCGATTTCGATAATCGGCCGCGCGGTGCAAAGCCAGACATTGGAGCCGACGAGTGGGAAGCGCCATGAACGACCAGGTGTGGAACCAACGCCGCGCCGGCTGGATTCTTGGCGGACTGTGCTGGGTCCTGCTGGCGGCCGGCTGTCAATCGCCCGATCAAGCGAGCCTCGAACGGGGCCAGGAATTGATTGTAAGTCAGGAATGGGAGCAGGCGATCGGCCACCTGGACGAGGCGATCCGCCAGTCGCCAGAATCGTCGCTGGCGTTTGAGCTGCGCGGTACGGCCCGGCTGGAATTGCGCCGGTTCGCCGCCGCCGCCGCCGATTTCGAACAGGCGCGCAAGCTCGCACCGGCTGACTTTCGCCGGCACGCGGATTTGGCCCGCTCCCAGTTGGAGCAAGGCAACGTCGCTCAGGCAGTCGCGGCCTGCGACGAGGCGATTGCGCTGAACGATCGGAACGCTGCCGCCCTACTGCTACGGGCGAAGGCTTGTTTGGGCGACGATCGAGCGGCTGAAGCATTGCTGGATATCGACCGCCTGCTGGCAATCGAGCCGACGTCGGCCGCCGGCTGGACGCTGCGCGGAGCGGCCCAATACCGCTTGGGCCAGGACGCCCAGGCCGAGCAGGACTTGAATCGCGCCATCGAGCACGACGATGCCAATGCCAATGCCTATTGGACCCGGGCGCAGGTTCGAGCGCGGCTCGCTCGTCCGGCCGAGGCCGCAGCCGACCGCGCCCGCGCCCGCCAGTTGAATCCGGCGCTCGAACTGACCGATTCCGGCGGTGGGCGGAGCTTGCTGGATGGTCTGCGCGGGGCGAGCGGCACCCGCGACAACCTGGATCCGAGGCTTAAATAGCCAGGCTTGGCAGTGGAGGCCCGTCTGCCACGCCGGTCAGCCAGTCCTCGAGAACACCTAACAGGGCTGTATCGGATTCGGGGCCATGTGCGGAAGGATCGACGAGCAGATCGACCGTCGCTGCGAGCGCGTCGGGCTGCGAATTCCGCTCGAAAGTTGACGGCTGCTCGAAAGCCGCTTGCCCGTCGGCAGGCCCGTCATCGAGGGAGTTCGCGCCCCAGTAAACTGCGGGACGTTTCGCCGTCAACAGCAGCAGGCTGACATCGACCGCTTCGGGATGCAGCGACACCGCTTCCGCCTGTGCCGGTGCGGCTCCCAGGCTGTGCGCTCCGGCCGGTGCCACGGGCACCAGGCGAATGGCGTCGGCGACGACCGTGCCATTGGCGGCGTTCGACAGTCTGACCGTGACCCACCCCTTGGTGACGTGTACGCTCGCCAGGCACTTCCATCGGCCGCCGTCGGCCCACAGCGCATTCGCCGGATAACGCTGATTGACCTTGACCTTCAGAGCGCCCGAGCCGTTCATGATTTGGAACGGGGCGTTCGACGCTTGCTTGCGATTGCCGGTCCAGCTTGCCCAGACATGGTACTGGCCGTTGGGCAAGGCCCCAAACGCCCAGTTTGCTTGCTTCGAGCCGCTCCCCTTCGAGGTGGTGTGAACGTCGCCCTGATAGCCCCGGTTGTTCGGCTGCGACCAACTCCCTCTGCGCCAAAATCCGCTGCCGCCGTTGTCGATGATGCGGACGGCAGGATTCGCGACGCCGCTGAGTTGGATGGAAAACGATCCCTCGCTGGCATCGTTGCTGGTCAGCAGGATCTGCCCAGAATAGCTTCCGGCCGCCATGCAGGACAAGCGAACCACGAAGGTCGTTGACTCTCCCGGCAGGAGCGTGGTGCTGGCAAGATTCGCAATCAGCGAAAATCCGGCGGGCAGGCCGGCCGGAACGAGCGGCGCGAGGGTGAGCGCAGCCGTGCCGGAGTTCAACACGGTAATGGTTCGCGTTACGGGGGTGCCCGCGGTCGTAACGCCGAAGCTGACAGCGCCCCCCTGTTGGACGTTGACGCCGCCGAGTCGAACCGCGATTTCCGGGCCGACGACTTCTCCCGCCAAAACCAAAACGAACGGGCTCTCGTTGCCGTCGCTGCTAACCAGCGGCAGCGACCCTCCGCGCATTCCGGCATCGACCGCCGTCATCCGAATCTGAAAGGTTGTCGTCTGGCCGGGAGCAAGCAGCGTGCTCCCCAGGTTGGCGACGATTTCGAAACCCGCGGGCAAATCGGCCGGATTCAACGGCTGCAGCGTCAGATTGCCCGTTCCGCCATTGTGGACCGTAAATGTCTGGGTGATCGGATTGCCCGGCGTCGTGACGCCGAAATCGACCGTGCCGCCACTGGTGATGTCGAGGCCGCCGAGCGTCACGCCGATTTCCGGCGGCAAGGCCTCGGGGATGACGCCGCTGATGAAATAGGTTCCGAGGTTGCCGTAGCCGCCGGCGCTGCGGGCCACCAGGTAGTACGTTCCCGCGCCGACGGTCGTGTAGATGCTCGCCCCCAGCGTGCCGGCCGGCGCCGAGCTGACGACGACCGTTCCCGCGGCGTCCCACAGTTCCAACACGGCATCGAGGTTGGGCCCGTAGGCAGCGACGTTTAAATCGACGCCGACGTTGCCTCCGGAAGTCGCAAACGAAAAGACGTCCTGGTCGCCGTTCGCGCCGATCAGGCCGCTAACGCTGGCGTTGGTTCCGCTGACCGGCAAGGCCGCTGCCGCCAGGATGCTGCCGCCAAAATCGTCGGCTCGGTAACCAAAGGCATTGTTCGCGCCGGCCAGGATCGACAAATCCGCTTGCAGCACAGCGTAGCCGCTAGGCGTGGGACCATGATTCCAGGTCGTGCGCGCCGCATAATAGCCGACGCCCATGATCGGGGCCCAGTCCGAATTGCCGTAGTGGTAACTGCTGACCAGCGTCGTGCCATTCCACTCGGCCTGGTGCCACAAGCCGAACAAGTGCCCCGCCTCGTGCGAGGCGGCCTCGGCCACATAGCGGGCGTTGCCGTTGCCCAGGGCCTCCGAGAACACGTAGCCGACGTTGGGAGCGCCATTGTAAAAGCCGCCAACATAGGCCACACCGCCGGCCGACGCGCCGTACCAGTCCAAGCCGTGACCGCCGATGGCAATGTGGGCGACCGCGCGATCGGCCAGGCTGCCGGGAGCGATCGTGGTGACGTCGATCTGGAACGGGGCATAGTCTTCGGCCACGCGAGCCCAAACTTCCTGAATCGCGTTCAACTCGCCCAGGCTGAAGGTGGTCGGGTCGCCATCCCGATCGAAGACGGGAGTGCTCGCATTAGAGTAGCCTCCCCAAGTCGCCTCAAAATGGCCGTTGAAATCGAGATACAGCTTGGCCGCCGCGCCCGGATTGCTGGAGAGCTGCGGCAGGCTCGACAACGGATTGCTGGCCGCCAGGTCGCTGCCGGCAACCACGACCGGAATCGCTTCGAGCCCTTGCCCCGTGCAGATCGGGCAGAGGCAGATCCCGCCGTGCCCCGACAATCCCGCGGTCGGCTCGCCGCCCGCGGCAGCCAGCGTCATCAGCATCCGCGGTTCAAGTGGTTCGAGCGCCAGACGACGAGGCGGATGCTTGCGGACTTTGCCGCAGGTCAGACCGCGGATCGCAGATTGGCGCAAGCGGCGCATCGCAGTGGGAATCCCAAGCCTGATGAGGCGCCCGGCAGAAAAGCCGGACGCACAGCAAACCTAGGTCGGCCGCGGACCAAGTCAAAGGCAGTGAAGACGGCGCAGCGCGGTTGTAGCGATCGTGCCGCGTGAAAACGCTATAAGCCTGATTCGTAGAGCCGGGATGGCCGCGTGCGGGCCAGCCATTGCGGCTCGTCCAGCGCGGTTAGCGAGGCGATGTCGTCGGGGCCGAGCGGCTCGCCAGACGCCAGCCGCTGGCGCAAGCCCGGCGAGCCGAACAAAATGTCGATCGGCAGTTTCTCGCGCTCGTACTCGTAAGGAGGGGGGAGCCAGGCAAACTGCTGGGGATAAAGACTGCTGGCGACCCCAATCAGAGCCAGCGTGGTGGCGACCGAGCGAACCGCCGCGGGCTGCGTCACCTGCAATGCGACTCCGCCGCAACGCTCGCCGCGCCATTTGTCGAACGTCGGAACGAAGCGCAGCGGTCGCAGGGCGAGCCCCGGATGGTCGAACCGTTCCAGTGCGCGCACCAGGTCGTAGGGATCGATAAATGGCGCGCCGGCCAACTCGAAGGGCAGCGTGGTGCCCCGCCCTTCGGAAAGGTTCGTCCCTTCCAACAGCACCTGGCCCGGATAAACGAGCGCCGTTTCCAGCCGCGGCATATTGGGCGAAGGGGCGATCCACGGCCGGCCATGCCACAATTCGCGCCGCCAGGCTGCTGCTTGGACCACCTGTAGCCGGGCCCCAATCCGCTGTTCGTGGTTCATCAGCCGAGCGAGCTCTCCCAGCGTCAAACCGTGTCGCAGCGGGATGGAGCAACCGCCGACGAAGCTTTGGAATGTTGGCTCCAGCAGCGGCCCTTCGACGGCGCCCCCCAGAGGATTCGGCCGGTCGAGAATCACGATGGGGATTTCGGCCTCGGCGCAAGCGAGCAGACATTGCTGCACGGTCCAGGCGAACGTATAGACCCGCGTTCCCACATCCTGCAGATCGACCAGCAGGCAATCCAACCCGCGCAGCATTTCGGCCGTTGGCCGGCGCGTCTGGCTGTAAAGGCTATACACCGGCAGGTCGAGCGGCTCGTACCGGCTGTGGGGAGACTCGATCATGTTGGCCTGCTCTTCCCCCCACAGCCCGTGCTGCGGCGAGAAGAGGGCGACGAGCTGACCGGGAAATCGCCGCGCCAGAAGATCGCACGCATAGCGCAGGCCGCGATCGACCGAGGCCTGATTCATCAACAGGCCAAACCGCGCGCCGCCGAGCAGCACGGCAGGCGGGTCGACGAGGCAGCGCTCCAGGCCGATGGAAAAAGTTTCACTCATACAGCAAATGCGATTGGCGTCGCCGCAGGAACCCGTGTACCCCTTCGCGGGCAATCACCAGAATTTCGTCCGCCGACTTGCCGTTCGCGACGGCCTGCAAGGTGTCGTCGCTGCCCAGCAGCCGGTTGTACGACTTGGTTTCCCAGTGGTCCGGGTAAAGTTTTCGTAGCGCGGCGGCCACTTCGAAGCCGACGCGCAGCGGCTCGAACCGCTCGCGGCTGGTGATGATGATATTGATGCCGCCGCACGTTTCGCCGGCGAATTTGCTGCTTTCCGGCTGAAACTCGATCGGCACGAAGCTGACTCCCGGAACATTGCGTTCGACCAGGCTGGCGGTCAGTTTGCGCCCGTCGATCCACGGAGCCCCGACGACTTCGAAAGGCGTATCGGTTCCGCGGCCAACCGACAGGTTCGTCGTTTCCAACAGGCCGATGCCGGGATAGAGGAGCGCCTGCGTCAGGCTGCGCATGTTTGGCGATGGGTTGATCCAGAGGCGGCCGGTTGCGTCCCACAGCTCGCTGCGCTGCCAGCCTTCGCAGCGGATCACTTCCAGTTCCAGGTCGAGTTTCAGTTCCGTCTTGAAGAGTAGGGCCAGTTCGCCCGCCGTCATGCCGTGCCGCACCGGCAGCCGGTGAAAGCCGACGAACGATTCCTGCCCCGCGTCGAGCATCGGGCCGGCGACCGCCACGCCGCCGATCGGGTTGGGTCGGTCGAGCACGACGAATCGCTTCTTGTGCTCGGCGGCGGCTTGCATCGCCTCGCCCATCGTCGAGATGTAGGTATAGAACCGGGCGCCGATGTCCTGAATGTCGAACACGATGGTGTCGATCCCTGCCAGCATTTCGGCGGTGGGCCGGCGCGTCTCGCCATACAGGCTATGCACTTTGAGGCCGGTAGCCCGGTCCTGGCTGTCGCCGATCTTCGAGACGTCGAGCTTCCCTTCGAAGCCGTGTTCGGGACTGAACAGCGCGGCGAGCTCCACATCTTTGGCTTCGTCGAGCAGCTTCACGGTGCTCTGGCCGCCCAAGCTTTGGCCCGTGTGATTGGTGATCAGACCGATCTTGCGGCCGGCAAGCTGGCGGAAGTTGTCGCGGACGAGGACGTCGATACCCGCGAGCGCGGGGCCGGTGGGCCGGTGCGTGGTTGGCGGGGCATCGCGAATAGCGGCGGCCGCGACGGTGCCGATTCGCCCGGCCAGCGGATTCACCAGTCCCTTGCCGCTGGGATGGACACGATTCGAGAGGAAGATGACGAACAGCTCCAGTTCGGGGTCGATCCAGAGCACCGTGCCGGTGAAGCCGCCGTGACCGAAGGCCGCTTCGCTCAGCAGATCGCCCCGGTTGATCGAGTAGCCGGTTCGCTTGTCCCAGCCGAGGGCGCGGCGGACATCGGCCACGCGATAGCCACGGATCATCGTCGCCACCGTTTGCGGCGCGAGGATTCGCGCGGCGTTGTATTCGCCGCCGCCGATCATCATCTGTGCATACATGGCCAGGTCTTCGGCGGTCGAGAACAGACCGGCATGTCCGGCGACGCCCCCCAGCTTGAAGGCCCGCGGATCGTGAACCTCCCCCTGCATCCAGTGGCCGTCGCGCTGCTCGGTTGGCGCGGCGCGGGCCCGCAGCGCTTCGCCCGGCAGGTAGCCGGTCTCGCTCATCCCCAGCGGCCGATAGATGTTCTCTTGGGAGAACTCGTGGACCGACTGGCCGCTGACCTGGCGGACGATCTCGCCCAACAGGATGTAGTTCACGTCCGAGTAGATGAATTTCGATCCGGTTGGCGCTTGCAGCTTGAGCGCGCAGATCTTCTCGAGGGCTTTTTCCGGACCCTCTTCGTAGTCGGCCAGGGCGTTGTCGGGAAGCAGGCCGCTTTGGTGCGTCAGCAGGTCGAAGATCGTGATCGCCCCTTTGTCGTTGACGGCGAAGTCCGGAAAGAGCGACGCCACCTTGTCGCGCAACTGCAGCTTCCCTCGCTCGATCAGCAGCATAATGCTGGTCGCCGTCGCCACCGGCTTGGTGATCGACGCCATGTCGAACACGGTGTCGGTGGTCATCGGCTGCTCGCTCGGCTGCACTTGCTTGTTGCCGTAAGCCTTGAGCAGCACGATCTTTCCGCGGCGGCCGATGCAGACCACGCAGCCGGGCATTCGCTTCTCGGCGATCGCCTGGGCGACCAAGCCGTCGATCCGGGCCAGTTGCTGGCCATCCATGCCGGCTGCTGCCGGTTCGGCGTGAGGCAAGTCGGCGGCGGACGCGGCAGCGCTCAGCCCCAGCAGCAAGGCCAACAAGGCCAAGCCACGGATGGAACACGGACGAAACACGGATAGGAAGAATTGCCAAGTCACGCGGAAGTACCTCGTGCGGGGTGTAGTAGCGATGCAGACCAGCCTACGACAAATGTGGTGCCCGCGCCGATCAGGGCGAGCCAGGGATAACCGACCTTGATGTCGGCCGAAATCAATTTATACGCCGCAAGCTGCGGCAGGCCAAACTGAACGACCAGCAGCACGGCCAGTCCAAACACCGCGCCCAGCAGTGCGTCCCACTGTCCCGCGCGGCGGGTGAAAATGCCGAGCGCGAACACGCCGAGCAACAGCCCAAACGCGAACCCAGCCACGGTGAGGGCGCTGCTCACCACGGTGGCGTCGCGCTCGTACAGCCCCTTGGCGCCGATGGCAATTGCAATCTGCAGGGCACCGAAGGCGACCGTCAGCCAGCGCGTCAGCCGGAACAAATGCCCGGGCGGGGCGGGTGTCTTGCGGGCGGGAACGTAAAAATCGTTGACCACCGCCGCGGCCGACGAGCTGAGCGAACTGGACAGGTTCGACGCCAGGATCGCGGCCAGCATCAAGCCGATCAGGCCTGTATTTTTGGGAAACTCGTTGATGATGAAGTGGGCAAACACTTCATCCTTCTTTAATTCGAGCAAAGGATAGTGCGCGAAGAAGCAGGCCAGTTCGACCCCGATAAACAGGAACATGGCGAACTGCAGGAACACCACCACGCCGCTGGCCACCAGCGCGCGGCCCGCGTCGGCCTGGCTCTTGGCGCTGAGGTAGCGCTGGACCATCGAATGGTCGGTGCCGTGCGTCCCCAGCGTCAGCACCGCGCCGCCGACCAGGCCGGCCCAGAACGTATAAGGCTCGCTCAGCGACAGGCGGAAGTCGAACATCTGCAGTTTGCCGCTGGCCTCGGCGAACCGGAAGACTTCGCCGAAGCCTCCCGGAATTTTTCCGGCGATGACCAGCACCGCCAGAATTCCGCCCAGCACATAGACGGCGAACTGAATGCAGTCGTTCCAGATGACCGACCGCATGCCACCCACGAAGGTATAGATCGTCGAGACGACGCCCGTCACGAGCGCGCTCCACACGAACGCATCCATTCCCCACAGCCGCCAGACGGTTGGCAAGCCGAGCAGCTTTTCGAGCACGACCGCCGCCAGCAAGAGCCGCAGTCCGTCGCCGACGTTGCGGGCGACGAGAAACAGCAGCGAAGCCGCCAGCCGCATCGCGCCGCCGAAGCGCTTGTCGAGCACCTCGTAAGCCGTCAGCATCTCGCCGCGGAAGTAGAGGGGGAGCAAATAGCGAACGATCAGCACGCGGCCGACGATATAGCCCAAGGCGAGTTGCAGGAGCTTCATGCCGGTCGGGCCATAGCCCTCGCCGGGAATGCTCAGCACCGTGGCGGCGCTTGTCTCGGTGGCGACGATCGAGCCCAGGATGGCCCACCAGGGAAGGTTCCGATCTCCCAGCAAAAACGCCTCGACGCTCTTGGCCCTGCCGCCGAGCAACAGCCCGACGGCGATGGCCGACGCCAGATACAGGACGAGCACCAAGATGTCGATCGTTCCGAGGTACATGGGACGCGCGGCCAAGTCCAGCTAAGATAGGGGCGATACCAGAATAACCAGCGACGAGCTTCCCCGCATGTCCCAACCGACCACCGAGGCCCGCAATCCCGCCTCCGAACGGATCGATACCCTTTCGCCGCTCGAGATCGTCCAGCTGATGAGCGCCGAGGACGCCCTCGTGCCCCGCGCGGTCGAGCGCGAGGCCGCGGCCATTGCCAGAGCGGTGGAAGCGATCGCCGGCCGGCTGCGGGCGGGGGGGCGGCTCGTCTATCTGGGGGCGGGAACGTCGGGACGCCTGGGAGTGCTCGACGCTTCGGAGTGCCCCCCCACGTTCAGCACGCCCCCCGAGATGGTCGTCGGCCTGATCGCCGGCGGATATGGCGCCCTGACGCGGGCCGTGGAAGGGGCCGAAGACCATCCCGAAACGGCGGTCGAGGATTTGCAAGCCATTGGCCTCTGCGCGGCCGACGTGCTGGTCGGAATCGCCACCAGCGGCCACACGCCGTATGTGATCGGCGGCTTGCAATATGCGCGGCAGGTGGGCGCGCTGGCGGTCGGCCTGGCGTGCAACGATCGCTCGGCGCTGGCCGAAGTCGCCGATCTGATGATCGCGCCGATCGTCGGTCCTGAGGTGATCAGCGGCTCGACGCGGCTCAAGGCGGGAACCGCGACCAAGCTGGTGCTCAACATGCTGACGACCGGCGCGATGATCCTGCTGGGAAAGACCTACGGCAATTTCATGGTCGATCTGAAGGCGACCAACGCCAAGCTCATCGTGCGCACGCGGCGAATGGTCGCGGCGCTGACCGGCCTCTCCGAGACCGAGGCCCAGGAGCAACTGGCCCGCTGCGACGGCGAGCTGAAGACGGCGGTCGTGGCCCATCGGCACAACGTCTCGGCGCAGGTTGCCCGGCAGTTGCTCGAACGGGCAAAGGGACAACTGCGGGCAGCGCTCGAGGAGCGGCCCACATGACGGGCGAGCGGCTGGTGATCGGCGTCGATGGAGGGGGGACCAAAACGCTCGCCTGGCTGGCCTCGGCGGTCGATAATGGTTCGGGCGCGGTGCTGGGCCGCGGGTTGGCCGGGCCGGGCAATCCGCGGGCGGTTGGGTTCGAGGTCGCTCAGGCCAATATCGCCGCCGCCATCGCCGCCGCCTTTGCCGATGCCGCCCGCTCGCCGGCGCAGGTCGCTGCCGCCTGCTTCGGCCTGGCTGGCGCGGGTCGGGCGGACGAGCAGGCGCGGATTGCCACTTGGGCGACCAGCGCCGGCATCGCCCGGCACGTTCGCGTTTGCGGCGATGCGGAACTCGTTCTGGCGGCTGCTACGCACGAGCGTGCTGGCGTTGCCCTGATCTGCGGCACCGGGTCGCTGGCCTGGGGTCGCAGCGCGGCGGGCCAGACGGCGCGCTGCGGCGGTTGGGGCTACTTGCTGGGTGACGAGGGGAGCGGCTATGCAATCGCCCTGGCTGGCCTGCGCGCCGCCGCCCGCGCGACCGATGGACGGGGGACGCCGACCGAGCTGCTCGCTTTGTTTCAAAAGCAACTTGGCGCTGGCGAGCCGCACGAATTGATCGCGCGGGTCTATGCGCCCGAGATGACGCGCGAGCGGCTGGCGGCGCTGGCACCAATCGTTTTCGAGGCTGCTGCGACCGATGCCGTTGCCCAGCGAATCGTTAAACAAGCGGCGGGAGAGCTGACCGATCTGGTTTCCTCGGTGGTCTGGCGATTGGATCTTGAGCCCCACGGCTACACGCTGGCGGTCGCCGGCGGAACGATTCTGCACGGGCTGAACTATTTGCAGGGGGTCGTTGCGAACCTGACCGACGGCGAAGATCTGCCGAGCCAAGTGGTCCTGGTGGAAGAGCCGGTGCGCGGCGCGGTGGCGCTGGCGCGGGCTCTGGCCGGCGCCGCGGAAGACGACGCGACGCACGGCTAGGGTTTCGGCGGCGTTTCAGCCCCGCTCTTCGCAAAATCGCCGGCGATCACGATGACGAGCTTCTCCGCGCTCAGGTGTTCTTTCAGGGCGGCATGCACTTCGTCGGGAGTCAGGGCGGCCAGCTTCACATCGAGCGCCGCGTCGAACGCCAGCGTCTGATCCATTCGCAAGCTCCGCTGCAGCCGGCCGGAGATGTAAAAATCGTTGCTCCGCGATAGCTCGCGCGATTGCAAATACCCCTGCTTCGCCTTTTCCAACTCGTCGGCGGTAACGCCCTCTTTCAACAGCCGCAGCAGCTCGTCGAGCACGGCGGTCTCCACCTTGCCGACGTTGCCCGGGTTGGCAATAGCCCCGATTGAGAACCGGCCCACCTTGTCTTCCACGCCCGCCTGGAGTCCCGAATTGATGCCGTACGACAGCCCTTCCTTCTGCCGCACGCGATCTCCCAGCCGCGATGCCAGGGCGCTGCCGCCGAAGATGTAGTTGCCCACGAGCAGCGCGGGATAGTCGGGATGCTGGTCGGAAAGATCGAGCGTCAGCCCGGCCATATAGACGGCGTTGGCCTTGTCGGGAGTCAGGATCGAGTGCTTCCCCCCCGCCACTTCCAGGAAGGGGACCGATTCGACGCGGGCGAACGGCTGCTCGGGCTGCCAGTCGCCCAGGATTTCGCCCAGTTTGGCCAGGGCCGGTTCGGGCTCGAAATAGCCGACGATGACCAACTCGCCATGCTTGCCGCTGAGGTATTCGGCGTACAAGCGGCGCACGTCGTCGATGCTCGTCGCTTTAAGCCGGGCGATCTCTTCGTGCGGGGGCGCGTTGTAGCGAACGTCGTCGGGCGGATAAGGGCTGAGCGTTCGGGCCAGCAGATCGCGGGCCAGTTCTTGCGGATCGGTGAGCGTCTGTTCGAGCTGGGCAATTTCCGCCAGTTTGATGATTTCCAACTCTTTGGGATCGAGCGCCGGCTCGCGGAGGATTTGCTGCAACAGGTCGAGCGCCTCGATGAGCGTGGAGCGCCTGGCCCGCACGCTGAAGATGGCGACGCCGGGCCCGCCGCTATACGCGATAATCTGCACGTCGAGCCGCGTCATTTCGTCGCGCAGCGCCTGATAGCTCAAATTCTTGGTCCCCCGCGTCATCAACGAGGGGAGCAGCTCGCCCGCCACGACGAGGCCCTTGAGATTGTCGGCGTTGCCGTAGTGCAGCGTCAGGCTCAGTTGAACTGCCTCGTCGCGAGTCGGCTTGGCGACCAACGCCGCCTGGATGCCGCTGGGCAGCGTGGATCGCTTGGTGTGGGCTTCGATGTTGGCGAAGGTATAGTCGAACTCGGCAACGGCCGCGATGGGCAGGCGGCCTTCGTAGTCGGCGACGAGGGCCGAAACGTCTGGCGTGGCGGGGACGACCACCAAGCTGGGCGTGGCCGACGGGATGAAGTAGCCCAGCGTGCGATTCGTAGCGACCAGGTACTTCGCGGCGACGCGCTGCACGTCGGCGGGCGTCACTTTTTCGATCCGATCGCGATGCAGGAAGTAGAGCCGCCAGTCTCCCATCGCCACCCAGTTCGACAGCCCGACGGCAAACGAGCTGGTGTCGAGCGTCGTCCGCCGCCGCGAGTTGAGAAAGCTTCGCTTGGCGCGGTCCACCTCTTCGTCCGTCACTCCCTTGGCAATCACCTCATCCAGAGTGGCAAGCATCGTGTCGCGGGCCTCGTCGAGCGTACTCTCCTCGCGCACTTCCAGCGTGATATCGAACACTCCCGGATCGTGCATGCCGTAAGCACCGGCCGACGCCCGGCTCGCCTTTTTGGTTTCGACCAGCGACTTGTAGAGCCGACCGGCCGGGGGCGTCGAAAGGACGCTCTCCAAGATTTCGAGCGGGGCAAAGTCCTCGTGCGAGCCGGCGGGTATGTGATACATCGCTTCGACCAGCCCCACGTCGCCGACGCGCCGCAGCTCGACCTTCCGCTCGCCATCTTGCGGCGGCTCTTCGGTATAGGTGCTGTTGAGTTGGCGCTCGGGCCGGGGAATCGCCCCGAAGTATTGCTGCACGTACTTCAAAGCCTGGGCCTGGTCGAACTTGCCCGCCACGATCAGCACCGCGTTGTCGGGCTGGTAGTACCGGCGGTAAAAATCTTGCAGGTTGCCGATCGGCACGCGCTCGATGTCGCTCCGGTTGCCAATCGTCGTCTTGCCGTAGTTGTGCCACTCGTAGGCGGCCGACATCATCCGCTTATACAGCAGGCTCTCGGGCGAGTTTTCGCTCCGCTCGAACTCGTTGCGGACGACGGTCATTTCCGAGAACAAATCCTCGCGGCGGATAAAGCTGTTGACCAGGCGGTCGGCTTCAAAACGGATGGCGAATTCCAGGTTGTCGTCGCCGGCGGGCAACGTCTCGTAATAGTTGGTGCGGTCCACGCTGGTGGTGCCGTTGAACGACGCTCCCCGGTCGCGCAGGGCCTTGGGCACGTTGGGATGCGTCGGCGTTCCCTTGAAAACCATATGCTCGAGCAGATGGGCCATCCCCGCTTCGCCGTACCCCTCGTGGCGAGAACCGACGAGCACCGTCAAGTTCACCGTGACGGTGGGCCGGGTCGCATCGGGAACCAGCAGCACCTTCAGCCCGTTGTCGAGGACGTACTCGGTAATCCCCTCCACTTCGGTCACCAGCTTCGGCTCGATGGCCGGCGCGGGTCGCGCCCAAACCAGGGCGGCGAGCAAGACTGCAAAAAAACCAAACGGTACGCGGCGCATGGGGGCGCTCCCAGGGAATAAAGGATGGCGAACGAGTGCTATCGTCGCGTGCGGGAGGGCGGGCGTCAAGAATCGGCCTGAGGTGCGGGCAGAAAGAATGATTCGTCGATCGCATAACGCGGAGAACGATACTCTTTCTACTCTGCTGGTCCGAAGCGGGTTCGCGATGTCCAGCGCGCGGGCGGATGAGTTTTCAATATCGGTCGGGGGGGCTACGGAGCCGCGAGCGACTGGATCCACTCCTCCATCAACCGAACCGCCGGTTCGTCCACCACAAAGGTTGCGATTTGCGGCATCTGGCCCGAATTCTGCCCGCGCTGGGCCATCCGGTGCAACAAGACCGAGCGGGCCGGGTCGCCGGGAGCGATGAGCCGCGGGTTTTCGAGGCCGAACTTGTGGTGTAGCGGCGCGACATCGAGAACGTTCAGCTTGGACCGATCGGCGGCAAAGTCGAGATTGATCTGGGCGTTTCCGCCCCCCGCCTCGACGTGGCACGACGCGCAGTTGACGTGCA
>JBBDYF010000300.1:0-11134 GCA_040901775.1 Pirellulaceae bacterium
CTTGATTGCCACCTGCCGGCGGAGCGAAAGCTGCTCGGCCAGATAGACCTCCGCCATGCCTCCCCGCCCCAGCCTGCGGAGGAATTGGTAGTCTCCCAGTCGGCGTCCCGAAAGATCGGGTTCGACGTGCGGCTGGGCGACATGAGCGGGAGTGACGGTCATGCGTGAGGTAGGTTGCGCAAGGGGATAGACGGCGCGGCCGGTCCCTCATTCTACTCGGATCGGGCGAGACGGGTTGCAACGCAGCGGGTGGGAAGCACTGTCGGGCGGCAAAATCCCGCGAACGGCCCCGCGCCGGCGACTGTCACTCCGGTTTGTCAGGAATCTGCCGCGGAAGTAGAATCGGCCGGTTGCCGCTCAGAACGATAGCGTCTGCCGCAAATACTTTGGGCGATTGCACTTGGAAGCAAGCAGCTCGGCAGGAGCCTTGCCCTCCCAAGTCGAACGACCCGAGTCCCGAACACCGAGTCCCGAGCCCTTCCTCCCATGCCCCGCTATACGCCTGCTCAGATCGAGCCCAAGTGGCAAGCCTACTGGGAATCGCACAAAACCTTTCGCACGCCGGAGATGCCTGCCAGCGGCGATCCGGGAAAAAAACTGTACGTCCTCGACATGTTTCCCTATCCCAGCGGCAGCGGGCTGCACGTGGGGCATCCCGAAGGATACACGGCGACCGACATTGTCTGCCGCTATGCCCGGATGAACGGCAAAACTGTGCTGCACCCGATGGGGTTCGATGCCTTCGGTCTGCCCGCGGAAGAGCACGCGATCAAAACCAACACGCCCCCGCGGGTGAACACCGAGCAGAACATCGCCACGTTCACCCGGCAACTGAAGATGCTGGGCTTCAGCTACGACTGGGATCGCGAACTGGCCACGACCGACGTGGAATACTTCCGTTGGACGCAGTGGATTTTTTTGGTTTTGTTCGATACCTGGTTCGACGCCGCCCAGCAAAAGGGGCGGCCGATCGGCGAGCTGCCGATCCCGGCCGAGGTGCAGTTGCAAGGCGAAACCGCGATCCGCCTGTATCAGGACGAGCATCGCCTGGCATACCAAAGTGACGCTTTGGTCAACTGGTGCCCCGGTCTGGGGACCGTGCTCGCCAACGAAGAAGTGATCGATGGCAAAAGCGAGCGCGGCGGCCACCCGGTCGTCCGCATGCCGCTGCGGCAATGGATGCTCCGCATTACCGCCTATGCCGACCGGCTGGAGCACGACCTGGCGCCGCTCGACTGGCCCGAGGGGATCAAAAAGCTGCAACGCGACTGGATCGGGCGGAGCGCCGGGGCCGAGGTCGATTTCTTCGTGGGTAAGCGTCCGCGAGTGCGACCTGAGTCGCCGTTTCACGATCTGTGGAGCTATGAAGGCTGGGCTTCGGAGATCGCTACGCGCCAGTTTCCCGTCTTGAGCGGCGACTTCGACCAGTGGCTCGAGAATGACATTCAACTCTTGATTGAACTGGGAGAATGGCTCAAGCAGCGCATCGAGGGCGGCTTCTCGCGCAAGCCGGCGGACGACGTGCTGCGCGTCTACACCACCCGCCCCGATACGCTGTTCGGCGCGACGTACATGGTCATCGCGCCCGAGCATCCAATGGTCGAGCGTCTGACCACGCGCGACCAATCGGCCGCGGTTCGGGCTTACGTCGAGAAGGCCGCCCGCAAGAGCGACCGCGACCGGCAGGAAGTGACGAAGACCAAAACGGGCGTCTTCACCGGCTCGTATGCGATCAACCCCGTCAACGGCCAGCCCGTGCCGATTTGGGTCGCCGACTATGTGCTGTGGGGCTACGGCACGGGAGCGATCATGGCGGTGCCGGCGCACGACGAGCGGGACTTTGAATTTGCCCAGCAATTCGGTCTGCCGGTGATCGCCGTGGTCGATCCTGGCGACAGCGACAAGTACGACCGCCACGAAATCTTGGCCGGCAAGCAGTGCTGCGAGGAAATCGGCGTCTCAATCAACTCCGGTCCTTACAACGGCCTCTCGACCGGCGACTTCAAACGCCGCATTACCGCCGATCTGGCCACCGCGGGCCTGGGCCGCGAGGCGGTCAACTATAAGCTGCGCGACTGGCTCTTCAGCCGGCAGCGGTTTTGGGGCGAGCCGTTCCCGATCCTGCACGAGCTCGACGCGGCCGGCCAGCCGACGGGGCTGATTCGCGCGGTCGATCCGCAAGACTTGCCCGTCGATCTGCCGCATATCACCGACTACAAGCCGGCCGGCGCAGGCCCCGACGGCCTGCCCGCGCCGCCGCTAGCCAAAGCGCCGGCTGAGTGGCTCTATCCCACAATCGACGGAAAAAAGTACCGCCGCGAGACGAACACGATGCCGCAATGGGCGGGAAGCTGCTGGTACTTCCTGCGGTTCATCGACCCCAAAAACAGCGAGCGGCTGGTTGATCCGGAAAAAGAAAAGGCCTGGATGCCGGTCGATCTGTACGTCGGCGGGGCCGAGCACGCGGTGCTGCACCTGTTGTACTCGCGGTTCTGGCACAAGGTGCTGTTCGACCGGGGGCACGTCAGCACGGCCGAGCCGTTCCGCAAGTTGGTGAACCAGGGGATGATTTTGGGGGAGAACGGCGAAAAGATGTCGAAGGCCCGCGGCAACGTGGTCAATCCCGACGATGTGGTCCGCGAGTTCGGGGCCGACGCGCTCCGCCTGTTCGAGATGTTCATGGGGCCGCTCGAAGCGGTCAAACCGTGGAGCACGGCAGGGGTGGTCGGCGTGCGCGGCTTCCTCGACCGGGCCTGGCGGCTGATCGTCGATGACCGGGCCGAGGCGCTGGCGCTGAACGAAGCAGTGCAGCAGGTCGCCCCGACCGACGAGCAGAACCGTGTGCTGCACAAGACGATCAAACAGGTGACGGCCGACATCGACTCGCTGGCGTTCAACACGGCGATTGCCCGGATGATGGAGTTCACCAACTTTTTCACTAAGCAAGCGGTGCGGCCACATGCCGTGCTGGAGCAGTTTGTGCTGCTCCTTTCGCCGTTTGCCCCGCACTTGGCCGAGGAGCTGTGGCAACTGCTGGGGCACAATAAGACGCTGGCTTACGAGCCGTGGCCGAAATACGACGATGCCCTGACTCAAGATGCCGAGGTCGAAATTCCGGTGCAAATCCTGGGCAAGCTGCGGGGCAAGGTGGTCGTTCCCGCCGGCAGCGACCAGGCGACGATCCTCGCCGCGGCCCGCGCCGACCCCCGCATCGCCGAGCTATTGACCGGTAAAGAGGTGGTCAAGACGATCGTGGTGCCGGGGAAACTGGTGAATTTTGTGGTAAAATGAAATCGTTGCCACAAACCTGGATTGCGAGGTTGTTGCCGATGTCTCTGACACCTAGCGAAGTCTTTCAGGCGGCTATGGAGCTTCCACAAGGAGAACGCGCTCAGCTTGCAAATCGTCTCTGGGAAACCGTTGACGGATTTGCTGACGCGGAAATCGCCGCTGCGTGGGAGGCTGAGATCGCAGAGCGTCTTAAGTCGGCCGACGAAGGGGGCGAACCTTCGATTCCTATCGAAGAAGTCTTTCGGCAACTGAGTGCGGATTATGGCGTCGTTACCGATTAGGATGCGGCCGGCTGCCGTCGATGAACTTCGCGAGGCCGTCGAATGGTACTCCACGCGCAGTGCCAAGGCCGCGGACGACCTATGCCGTCGCTTGAAGCAGAAGCTAGACCAAGCGGCCAAGTCGCTACACCATTGGCCACCGCGACGCGATGGAACTCGCCAGATTCATCTAAGGCCCTTTCCGTATCTGCTCGTCGTACGAGAAGTGAAGGGGACGTTGGAAGTCGTGGCCTTTGCCCACACCAGCCGCGATCTGGGATACTGGCGGGGCCGCCTGGAATCCTAAATGCCTTCGCAAGTTAACGTTTACTTGCCATGGGTTGACTTCGGGCGCGGCTGCGTTGCAGCCTCGGCGTCCAACTGATCCGCCAGACCATCCAGCAAGTGGCAGGCGAGACAACCGGTGACGAACAGCGCCAGCGGGATCACCCAAAAAACGCGCAGCCAGAGCAGGACGATGCTGCCGTTCAGGCAGCAAGCGATGAGCGCGAGCACCGCCAGTGTCCACTGCTTGAGCCGCGCCATGACGACCGTGCGCGAGGGGTAGAGCAGGGCGAACGTCGCGTGCAGCAGATGCAACAAGGGCTGAAAGAACAGCCACATCAGCAGCTCACCGATCATGCCCCGAGCTTAGCTTACGCCGAGTCCGCATGCACCAGCCGCGGCTGCCAGGCGGCGGGGGTGACGGTCGAGAACTCGCGCGGCAGGCGGGCCGACGATTTGCCCCCGGTCAGCCCCAGGGCATTGCGCAGGGCCGCGACTTGTCCCGGCTCCAGTTGGACCGTGCTTTGCGTAAACCAGCCGATCGAATTGCTGAACGTCTGCTGGCGCAGCTCGACCCGGCTGGTCGCTTCGGGGCGCTGCACCAAAACGAGGAGCAGGCGTTCGGTTTCGGTCGCAGAAGGGATGGAAGAGAGAACAGTTTCCACAGCGGCAACCTGGTGGGATAGTGCGAGCGGCGGGGTGCAGGCGAGTTGAGAATCAGTCTCAATCTCGCTTCATTCTATGTATGGCCAGTCGCTTGTCAACGCGCCGTCGGAGAAAATTCGTAGAGACTCAACCTGTATCCACCGAATCACCCCGACCACTGGTCGGGGCCTTGAGAGCCAACCATGAACGCCAAAACGATCTTCAAACGGATCATCGACAAGGAAATCCCGGCCCAAATCGTCTATGAGGACGAGCTGTGCCTCGCCATTCACGATCTCAAGCCGCAAGCGCCGGTTCACCTGCTGGTGATTCCGAAAAAGGAGGTCGCATCGGTCGCCCACTTCACGGCTGAGGACCAGGCGCTCGCCGGTCATCTGTTGCTGGTCATTCAAAAGCTGGCCGAGCAATTGGGGCTCAAGGAGGGCTACCGAGTGGTCGCAAATTGCGGGCAAGACGGGGGCCAGACCGTCGATCACCTCCATTTTCACCTGCTCGGCGGCCGGCAACTCGGCTGGCCGCCGGGGTAGAGCAGAGGTCGGAAGTCAGAAGTCCGCAGTCGGAGGTCAGAACGGGGCCTTGTCGGACGAGGGGGCGCTGGCCAGCGCCTTGAGTGCGTCCAGAGCATGCACCGCGTCGGCCAGGGGAACCTGGGCCCAGCCGTCGGCCTTGTGATGCAGGAGGGCCAGTTTCATGGCGTCGAAGGCGTCGGCCAGATCGTCGGGCAATTCCGGCAAATTCTCGAACGGGCGGACCAATTCGACGGGCGTGCCCGTCGGCTCCTCCCAGGAGGCCGCGGCTTGCCGGTCGGGCAGCGAGGTAGCCATCTGATCGCCAAAGTCCGAGCCTTCGTGCCGCGGGCCCGCCTGCACGTCGTCGTACTCGCCGGTAATCGAATGCGGAACGGGCGATTGCTTCTGTGCCGGCTCGAAATCCTCGTCGGTCTCGCTGGCAACCACGTCGGCCGCCTGCGGACGATCGCCATCGAGCTTGCCCAGCGTTTCCCAGCGCTGCTCGCGCATCCGGGCGACCGACCAGCCACTGCCAACCGCCCCTTCCAGCCACATCTCGGCGTCGGTCCAGTCGAGCGCGGCCTGAAAGTGGCTCCAAAACAGCCCATTGTATTGCTGATATTCGCCGCCGAACCGTTGGAACACGCGCCGCAACCGGCCGGCATGCTGCCCGGTCACACCCCCCACCAGCCGGCCCCAGGCGTCGTCCGAATATTCCGTGACGGGCAATTCCTGCGCAATCAGCGACTCGCGCCATTGGGCGATTATCTGCCCCTTTTGCCAGTTGGTTGTGCTGACCAGCCGGTTCCACTGCCCCACATACGGCTGCGAAGCGGCCACGAGCGATTCACTGATTGGGGCCAAGCTAATGAGGGCCGACTCGACCGGCAGCGGCGCTGCATTTGAAGATTCTGCCGATGAGGAAAACTCTGACGCTGGGGCATCCGTTGCGGCTGGGGAAAAATCCACGGCTCAAGATTCCTGGGAGTGCGGTTAGGTCGGGCGCCCCGGCCGGCACGCATGCGCGATCGGGACTCGTCAACCATAACAACTCGCGGGGCGGTGAAAAGCCGCGCCGCCGGGGCCGCAAGAAAACGCGGAGAAGCTCGCGGTTGCGGCTCGATCGCGAGAGCAGAGCGATGTGGACAAGTTGTCGATGGCAGCACTGGCCGCTTAAGACGCTGCCCGCCTACGAAGCAGGCCCCTGCTCGACGATCGGCGCCCGCTCGGCGGCCATGAAGCTGCACGTCTTGTGCGAGCCATCGCAAAACGGCTTGCGCTGCGACGCGCCGCAGCGGCACAGCGCGACCGCCGGCTTGTCGGGGGCAACATGAAACTGCATGCCGGCTGCATCGACAATGGTGACCGGGCCTTCTACGAGAAAGGGGCCGTTGTCGCGAACCTTAATGGTCACTCCAGACATGATGAATTTCCTGGCAGGCGGGGCGGGCGTGAAGCACGCAGTTTACCCGATCCGCAGACCTTGCGTCAGGGCGACCCGTCAAGCGGAAACCCCGTGATGACAAGGGGACAATCACTATTTCGCCACATGCTCGATCAGCAGTAGGACTTTGACCCGCTGCGTGCCGGGAATGGTTGTCGCCGATGAGCTTGTGGAGGCAGCTACCGGCGTAACGGCCTTTTCCAGTCGGAACATGCCGGCGTTGAGCCGCTGGGCGTAATTGGCCGCGGCAGCTTTCTTCGCGGCGGTAGTGGCCGCTTCGCCTTCCCCTTCGGCGTCGTCGGCACCCTGGATCGACGAGATGGCGACGTGCATCAGGGGTGAAAGCTCGAGCGCGTGCTCTGGAGATTCGGCGAGCGAGGCCACGGCCTGCTCGAGCGACTCCCAGGCCGCCTCGACGAATAGCGCGTCGGTCGCGGCGATTGTCCCTTCGTCGAGCGCCAAGTTGGGAACTCCCGGTGTCACTCCACCAAACTTTTCGGCCAACTGGCTCCGATAGGCCGCGCCAATTTGCATCGCTTCGGTCGAAAGGTCGGTCGGCGGACGTTCGGTAATTCCGGCGGCGGCCAATGCCTGGCTCACGGTCTGCCCCGGCCCAACACGCAGCCGCAGAACAACCGCCGCCCCCTCCTGCGGGATGGCCTGCCGCAGTTGGGCGAGCGCCCGTTCGGCGGCGGTCGGTTCCTCGGGAGCGCTGTTGACGACGTTCGGCCCCAGCACGTTCTCCGCCTGGCCCGGTCGCCAGAACAGCATCGCCACGGACGCGGCAACGGCAGCCGTTCCCGCCAGCACCACGGGCAATAACACGCGACGGCGAATTTGATGCGGCGAAGCAGAAGAATCCTGGGGGCGAGCCGGTTCGACCGTCGCCTCTTTCTCGGCCGCGGCCAAGACTGCCGCTTGGACGACGCGCTGGCTGAAGTCGGCCGGCGCGGACAGCCGCGGCAGCGATTGCACTTGAAGCGTCAGCGACTGAAGCTCGTCGAGCAACTGCCGCAGATCGGGATTGGCCGCCAGCTCGGCATCGACAGTGGCCCGCTCGGCGGCCGAAAGTTGCCCGTCGAGGTAGGCGCTGAGCAGTTCGTCGGAAAATTCGCGCGTCATGGAATCGACATCCTTATCCGCCTCGCGTCTCGTACCAGCTTATCCCAGGGTTTTATCCCCGGTCGTGGCGGTCGGTAATGGCCGCGCTCAGTTGTTCTTTCAGGTGCAACCGGGCGCGGTGCAGCCGGCTGCGGACGGTGCCGATCGGCAGTTCGAGGATTTGAGCGATGGTGTCATAATCACAGCCGTCCATTTCTCGCAAAACCAGCACACGGCGGAATTCGTCGGGCAGCCGAGCGAGCGCTTGCTGCACCTGGGCGGCCCGCTCTTGGCGGAGCAGGCGATCCTCGGCCGGTTCGGCATCGTCGTGCGGCTCGCTGCCCGTCGTATCGCGAGTTTGCTCGACCGAAGCCTCGCCCCGCCGCTTCCTTCGCCGGCTGATGGCCGTGTTGAAGGCAATGCGGTACAGCCAGGTATAGAACGAACTGCTCCCCGCGAACAACGTCAGCTTCACGTAGGCCAAGACGAACGCCTCTTGGGCGACATCCTCGGCCTCATCGCGCGAGCCGGACACGTGATACAGGGCGGTTAGCAGGCGATCCTGATAGCGGTGAACCAACTGGCCAAACGCCGCGGAGTCTCCCCGCAGCGTGGCATGGATCAGTTCGCCGTCGTCCTGTGCCACGAGTTCACCGCCTTGGACGCTTGCCGCCGTTGAGAAGTTCCCAGTTGCCGCCTCAGGATTCGCGTTTGCGACGTAACCTATTTCCGCTGAACCAGTTAGCTACATCATAGTTACAGCACGCGGCAGATAAAGCACTTCAGATATTCCGTCTCTAAACAGGTGGCCGACACGGGATGATCGGCCGCGGCCCCGCGCTGCTGGAGAATTTGAATTTCGCGTCCCGATTTCTGAGCGACTCCCGAGAGCATGAGCTGAAAGTCTTCGTGCGAGACGCTGCCCGAGCAACTGCACGTCACTAAAATCCCGCCGACGGGCAACAGACCGATCGCCGACCGGTTGAGCCGGTGGTAGGCCATTAAAGCCTGGTTCAGACCGCTCCGGTTGCGGGCAAATTTGGGCGGATCGAGAATTACGACGTCGAACGGTGCCTGTTCGCTTTGCGAACGCTCGTCGAGCAGCCGGTCGAGCGTTTGAAACCCGTCTCCCACGTCGAAAGTTACGTTCGTAATGCCGTTCAACTGGGCGTTTGCCCGCGCCTGGGCGACCGCCTTTTTGCTGGTGTCGATCCCCAGCACCTGTTTGGCGCCACCCAGGGCGGCCGCGCACAAGGCGAAGCCCCCCGTATAGCAAAACATGTCGAGAACCCGCCGCCCGCTACAGTAGGCGGCTGCGGCCCGGCGATTTTCGCGCTGGTCGAGGTAAAAGCCGGTCTTTTGCCCTTCGTCGAGGTCGATGAGGTAGCGCAGGCCGTGTTCGTGAATCTCGAACGGCTCGGCGGGCAATTCGCCCCAAATCTTCCCTTCGGTGAATTCGACCCCCTCGATCTGGGCCATGCTCTTTTCAGTGCGCAGGACCACGGCCTTCGGTTCGAGCAGCTCGCGCAGGATGCCGACGATCATCTCCAACCGCTGGGCGATTGCCAGCGAAGTGATCTGCACAACCAGGTATTCGCCGTAGCGATCGACGACCAGGCCAGATAGGCCGTCGGCCTCGCTGAAGACGAGGCGCGTCGCACTCAAAGCCCCGACCATCGGTCGGGGTGTTTCGTTTTCAACGTCCGCGCCTGGCTGATATCCAATCTGCCGCCGCAACTCGATGGCGGTCGCGATCCGGCTGCGAAAGAACGGCTCGTCCAAGGCTTCCAGCGGCGACCAGGTATAAAGGCGAACGCGAATGCGGCTTTTGCTGTTGTAAAACCCGCGGGCGATGAACTTTCCTTTCTCGTTCATCAGATCGACCGTTTGGCCATCGAGATCGAGAAAGTGCTCGCTGGCGATGCTGGTGGGCTCGACCCTGGCAACCGCCGAATCGCGGACCCAGGGATGGCGGCCGTAAAAGGGCAACGCCTTTTTGGGCCGCAGCACGACGCGGGCGACCGACAGCGGCGCAAGAGCAGAAAGTTCGGTGGACATGGGCCGAGAGGCGGGCGAGGAGTCTGGATAGGCCAGCCCCCCATCTTAACCGCCACCAGCCGCCGCGCCTGGGGTGTAACGCTCGTGGTTCATCTATGAACTGACGGCCGGATTCTGGAAAGGTTCTGGCAGCAGCAACGTCATCTTGACGTGACCACGTGGACTCAGGTCCGGTAGCTCCTCGAATCCGAACTCTCGATAGAGATAGCGGGCCTTTTCGTTGCCTGGATCGACGGTCAGTACGAGGCGGCGCGGTTCCAATGCAATCGCCCGTGCGATTAGGTCGTCAAGCAACTGGTGTGAAAACCTGATTTCCCCAGCGCCCAGTGGCTTGCCGTGGAAATTGGCGTGAATGGCCAATTGGGGGATTATTGACACGGCGTGCGGCTGGTAATTGGGCCAAACAGCACTACCAAGTGAGCCAAAACCTACAAGCTGGTCACTGTCTGCATCGAAGTATAGCCAAACCTTGTTTCCCCATTGGGCAATCGACTTCAGTGCCCCGTGCATGTCTTGAGGCGCTTGAATCCACTGGGCGGCAAAGAGCGCCCACGGTTCGTTCCCGCAATGAACTCCAGCTACCTTGCCCAACTTGCTCTCGCCGAACTCCTCAGCGATCAAAGTGTATGGCATGGGCTGGCATTGAAAGATGCTTTACGGCCGAGTGGGAAGCATTTTACCACGACTGGTTGGCCGCTGCGTGCGATCTAGTCTGCGCAGTTCGTTGCTATCTCGCTGCGTCAAAAAAGACGGGGAGTACAACTCATTTACCGGGTCGCTGGCTCTGGGGGAGCGATGCGCAACGTCGGAAGTTGCCGCAGAAAAATCGCATAAGCGAACTTCCACGGAAGGACTGCTGCTGGCCGTGCTCGACGAAAGGAAGATTGTCATTGTTACTCGCCTTGTCGTTACTCGCCTTGTCCGTTCTCATTGTTCGTAGCGGCTTGAGCTTCCCGATCTTGGTATTTCTTTAGGTTGCTCAGAAAGGCTTCCACAATTGCCGGCATCTGTTCCTTGGGGATGGCTATTCTCGCGACACAATGAGCAGGCACTCCGCCTGTCTTCTCAATTTTTCTTTTGATGTCTTGTGGATCGTTTTCTAGGTTTGGAGGTGGAAAGACTTGGTAAAATGAAACGAGAAACTCTAGCGGAGAATGATGGATGACTAAGTTGTTTGCGTAAACTGCCGGCAATGATTCTGGATAAGGGTAAATTACCCTCACCTGCATCACTTCCTCGGTTTCGCTAAGAATGGGCGAATCGACTTCGCTTTTTGTTGCAGTCATTTTAGCAAAAGCGTACCCTAACTTACGATTCACATTTCATCGCCAATGATTTGCGATTTTTTCTTCACAGATATTCAAGGCGATAAACGACAGGCAAACGCATTTTATCAGGCCTCTAAGTTTGCGGCAAGTGCTTTGTTGGAAAGAACTTGCGCCAGGGTGCAACTCGCACTTTGCGTGGAAGGGCGGTTTGTGTTAACAAAGGGGGGGTGAATTCTGTCGGCTGGAGTCGAT
>JBBDYF010000301.1:0-11105 GCA_040901775.1 Pirellulaceae bacterium
GCCCAGCTTTATCCGCTGCAAGAGGGCGAAGACCGAAGCGTTCAGTTGCATATCGAGCGCGATGGCCAATGGCGGCAGGTGGCCGAGCAGGCAATCAACCCCGACGGCTGGATGACGACCTTCCGCCTGGAAAAGTGGGACGATTCGCAGCCGGCCCGCTACCGGGTCTCGCACGCATTGGGGACGAAGTACGAAGGGATCATCCGCGAAAGCCCACGCGACAAGGACGAGATCGTCGTCGGCAACCTCTCGTGCAATAGCAACACCAACCGCGGCCCGCGGGCCGATATCGTTGCCAATTTGAAGGCCCAAGATCCCGACCTGCTCTTCTTTGCCGGCGACCAAAGCTACGACCATCGCGAGCATTACGCCGCCTGGCTGCTGTTTGGCCGGCAGTTCGGCGAGATCATCAAGGATCGGCCTACGATCACCATTCCCGACGATCACGACGTCGGCCATCCCAACTTGTGGGGCGAGGGAGGAGTCAAGTCGAACCTGCCCACCGGGGCCGACGGCGGCTACTTCATGCCGGTCGATTACGTCAAAATGGTAGAGCGGGCGCAAACCAGCCACCTGCCCGATCCGTTCGACCCGACCCCTGTGGCTCAGGGGATCGGCGTCTATTACACGTCGATCAACGTCGGCGGCATCGACTTTGCCATCCTCGAAGACCGCAAGTGGAAGACGGGTCCGCTCGGTCTGGTTCCGCAGCAAGGGCCCCGCCCCGACCACATTACCGACGAGAAATACGACCGGGCTTCGATCGACCTGCCCGAGGCCGAACTTCTCGGCCCGCGGCAACTCAAATTCCTGAACCAATGGGGCCAGGACTGGACCGGGGCCGAGTTCAAAGTGGTCTTGTCGCAGACGATCTTTTGCGGCGGCGCCCACCTGCACGGCCAGTTCGACAATCGCCTGCTCGCCGATCTCGACTCGAACGGCTGGCCGCAGCACGGCCGCAATGCGGCGCTGCACGAAATGCGCCGCGCGTTCGCCTTTCACATGGCGGGCGATCAGCACTTGGCGACGGTGATCCATCACGGAACCAACCAGTGGGAAGACGCGGGCTGGTCGTTCTGCTCGCCGTCGATCTGGAACCTGTACGGCCGCTGGTGGCATCCGCTCGAGGAGGCCATCGCCGGCGGTGAAATAGCGAGCGACCTCCCCTTTGCTGGCCGCTATTACGACGGTTTTGGAAACAAGCTGACGATGGCCGCCTATGCCAACCCGGCCCCCGGCAACAACCAGGCGACAGGTTTCGGCCTCGTCCGGTTCAAGAAAAGCACTCGACAAATCACGATGGAGTGCTGGCCCCGCTTCGTCGATGTCACCAAGCCCGATGCGCAGCAATACGCCGGCTGGCCCCTCACGATCGACCAGCAAGACAACTACGGCCGCCAGCCGCTCGCCTGGCTGCCGGAACTGAAGATCAGCGGCCAGGAAGACCCGGTCGTGCAGATCGTGGACGAGGCTCGGGACGAGGTGGTCTATACCCTGCGAATTAACGGAACCTCGTTCCGCCCCAAGGTCTTCCGCGCGGGAACCTATACCATCAAGATCGGCGAGCGAGGGAGCGAAATGGTGCTGACCGGCGTGCAGTCCGCAGCCGAGCAGGATGCCCCGCCGATCGAAGTGGCGCTGTAGCGCTCGCTGGCAAGCCCCCTACAAATCGAGCGTCGTTTGCGGGAAGTTAAGGCGTTGCCGCGAGTCCGTTGAATCCCGCTGTATGGCCAAGACCGACAAAAAGCCCGCCAAATCCCTCAAAGGCAAGCAGCCGGAGGTGCGCCTGGTGGCGGAAAATCGGAAGGCTCGCTACCGGTTTGAGATTCTGGACGAATTGGAGTGCGGCATCGTCCTGCTCGGCAGCGAAGTGAAGAGCCTGCGCGACGGCAAGCTCTCGCTCGAAGAGTCGTACGCCCGCGTGAAAGAGGGGGAGGTCTGGCTCGTAGGGGCCGACATCGCCGAGTACAAACAGGCCTCGATCTGGAACCATCCCCCCAAGCGGCCGCGCAAGCTGCTGCTCAAACGGGACGAGGTGGTCAAGTTTGCCGGCTTGGCCCACGAAAAGGGGCTGACGCTGGTGCCGCTGAAGATCTATTTCACCAATCGCGGCGTGGCGAAGGTGGTGCTCGGCCTTTGCCGGGGAAAAAAAATTCACGACAAACGCGAAACACTCAAAACGGCCGACGCCAAGCGAGACATTGACCGCGCGATGCGGAGCAAGGGCTAGGGCTGGCAAATGCAATCTTAACCCCGACCCCCGAACCCCAATTCCCATGCGTCCTTACATCCTGGCCGAAGCCAACTACGCCTACACCAAGGCGAATCCCTACGAGGTGGCGGTGCTGCCGCTCGGGGCGACCGAGCCGCACAATTTGCACCTCCCCTACGGCACCGACTTGTTCGAGGGAACGGTCGTCGGCGAGCGGATTTGCGAAGCGGCCCACAACCGGGGGGCTAAGATCGTTCTGCTGCCGACCATTCCCTACGGCACCGAGACGAACATGCACCGCCTGCCGCTGGCGATCAACGTCGATCCGACGACGCTGTTCCGCTTCGTGACCGACATCGTCAAGTCGTGCATCCATAGCGGCGTCCGGAAGATCGTGCTGCTCAACAGCCACGGCGGCAACGAAATGAAGCCCCTGCTGCGGGAACTGGCCGACAAGCTCGACGGCCACCTGTTCCTGTGCAATTGGTACACGGTGCTCGGCAAGGACGAAGCCGGCGGAATTTTCGAGCACCCGGACGACCACGCCGGCGAGATGGAAACGTCGTTCATCCTGGCGACGCATCCGCACCTGGTCGCCAAAAAGAGCGACGGCACGCTCGCCGCCGACGACGGCGCCACGGCCAAAACCCGCTTCGAGGCGATCAACCGGGGCTGGGTCAGCATTACCCGCCCCTGGCACCTGTTGACGACCAACAGCGGCTCAGGCTATCCGCACGCCGCATCGGCCGAAAAGGCCGAAAAGATGCTCACTTTGCTGGCCGACCGGCTGGGGACGTTTCTGGTCGAACTGTCGGCCGCGAGCATAGACGAGCGGTTCCCGTACTGATTCCCGTGAAATCGAGGAATCACTTTGCGAACTCTTGCTGGTGATTCGTTGAGCATAAACAACGTTTTGGCACTGCCGAGATTAGCCTGACAGAAAGCCTGGACCGAACGATGACGGGACACTTGACCGCGTTTGCTGCCGACCAGCAGCAACAGTTCGACGCCATCACGTCCGAGGAAGAGCGGAAGGTCCGCGGACACTTCGGAACGCCGCCGGAGATTGCCAATTTTATGGCCGGTATGTTCGCAGAGGTTCAGCGAAGCGAATACCGCGTACTCGACGCGGGTGCCGGCGTTGGCACGTTGGCGGCTGCCATCTGTGAGCGCTTTGTACATCAGGCGAAACCGAGCAGCGTGGACTTCGACCTTTGGGACAGTGACCCAAGCCTAGAGCCTTTTTTGCGACGAACGATGGAACACTGCCGCCAAGCCCTGCTTAATCTTGGACATGCAGTCAAATACACCATCCGGACCGATGATTTCATTCTCTCTAACGGCGAAGCGACGCTGTTCAACGGTGCTCCTACGCCCTCGTTCCACTTGGCGATTCTGAATCCGCCGTATTACAAGTTGCGAAAGGACTCTCCACAGGCGCAAGCGATGCCATATGTCGTGCATGGTCAACCGAATATCTATGCCTTGTTCATGGCCGCAACGGCAGATCTGCTGCTTCCTCAGGGACAAATGGTAGCGATCACGCCGCGAAGCTATTTCAATGGTCCTTATTTCAAGCGGTTTCGGAGGTGGTTCTTTGACCGAATGGTGGCTCGTCAGATCCATGTATTTGAGTCCCGAACCGAGGCGTTTCGCGACGACGGTGTTTTACAAGAGAATGTCATTCTGCTGGCGGAAAAAGGAGGCAAACCGCGTGATGTCGCGCTAACGTCCAGTATCGGTCGGTTGTTTCCCAACGCAAGCAAATCGATGGTCCCGTACAACCGCGTGATCGATAATTCCAGTGGCGATCATTTGGTACGAGTGGCGACGAATGACCTGGAGCAGGCAATCGTTGCCACCGTGGACAACCTTCCACAACGTTTTCGAGACTTAGCACTCAACATTTCCACTGGTCCAGTGGTAACTTTTCGATCGACCGAATTTCTCCGGGCCGACCAGTCATACGACACAGCGCCGCTCCTGTGGATGCATAATGTGCGGCCGTTTGTGACGCAGTTTCTGCAGAAGAACGGCAAGCCGACTCACATTCTCGTCAACGACGAGTCGAAGCGGCTGCTCGTTCCTGCCAAGCGGTATGTGCTGTTAAAACGATTTACCAGCAAGGAAGAAAAGAAAAGGCTCGTCGCAGGGATCGTCGAAGCGAAGGACTCGTATTCCTCCTGGCTTGGACTAGAAAACCACCTGAACTATGTCTATCGCAGCGGCAAAGAAATGTCGCGGGCTGAGGCGTTCGGACTAGCGGCCTACTTCAACTCAGAGCTTGTCGACCGTTATTTCCGCGCTATAAGTGGAAACACGCAGGTAAACGCAAGTGAAATCCGCGCCATGCCGGTCCCCGATGAGCTTGCACTGGCGCGGATTGGGAGCGCGGTGGAATCGGCGGTGAGCCGCGACCGATTGACCATCGAAAATATCGTGGGAAGCGCCCTTAACGTTCCTAGTTGCTTGATTGCTCAACTGAATGGGGCCGCCAAATGACCAAACGCCAAGAGGCGCTGGAGATATTGACGAGTCTGGGACTTCCGAAACAGCAGCAAAACGAGCGATCATGCTTGACATTGATTTCTCTTGCCGGGCTAAGCGAAAGCGAGATGTGGAGCGCAACGCAACGGCCGTTGGTTCGAATTCTAGACATTATGAACTGGATGAAGGAGAAGTACGGCAAACACTACGCCGCGAATAGTCGCGAAACGATTCGCCGTTCTACGGTGCATCAGTTTGAGCAGGCCAGATTAATCGATCGCAACCCAGATGATCCCAAACGGCCAACAAACAGCGGAGAGACCGTCTATCAACTCACAAAGGAAGCTGCGCACGTTCTAAAATCGTTCGGTCGGCCTACATTCTCCAATCGTTGCGAACAGTTCATCGAGCAACACGGCCAACTGTCCGCGAGTTATGAGCGAGCCCGAAATCTCACCAAGGTTCCCGTTACCCTACCGGACGGAAACCGTATTGCACTTTCTGCCGGCTTGCACAACGAACTTCAGCGATTGATCGTTGAAGACTTTGCTCCACGGTTCGCGCATGACTCGGTTCTCGTATACCTTGGCGACACCGCTAAAAAGCGACTCATTATTGCTGCGGATGTCCTAAATAGTCTTGGCGTCCCGCCAATGAACCACGACAAGCTACCTGACGTTGTTTTATACGGCCGGAAAAAAAAGTGGATCTTTCTTATCGAGGCAGTGACTTCGCATGGGCCCGTTTCGGCCAAACGCCATGCGGAGTTAGAGTCAATGTTTCAAGAATGTTCGGCCAGCCGCGTGTACGTAACGGCTTTTTTGGATTTTTCGGCATTCAAGCGTTATGCATCCGACATCGTTTGGGAATCTGAAGTTTGGATTGCGGCGTTTCCCGATCACATGATCCACTTTAACGGAGACAAGTTCCTCGGTCCCTATCCACACCGGAAGTGCGAGGGTCGAGAAGAATAACAAGCCGATGAGCCAAGCGAAAACTATCACGCAGCGATCGCTCGCCCCCGGCAGTCGCCTGCCCGGTGTGCAGGCCAAGTCCGTCGGTCTGCATCCGCTGCTATATCGCAAGCGGCTCGATCGGGTCGATCGCGAAGCTCGCCCCGGCGATCTGGTGGAGGTGTATGGCGGCGACGGCAACCTGGCGGGCTACGGGCTGTTCAATCCCAAGGCCGAACTCGCGCTGCGGATGCTTTCGGGAGCGGACGAACTGCCCGACGAAGCGTTCTGGAAGAGGAAACTGGAGCAAGCGGTCGAGTTGCGTCGCACGGTACTGAGGCTTGACGAGGCAAGCGACTCGTACCGCGTAGTCCATGCCGAGGCCGACGGCCTGTCGGGCCTGGTGATCGACAAACTGGGGGATGTCCTTTCGGTCGAATGCTTCACGCCGGGAATGTACGAGCGGGCGCAGGCGATCGTCGAGTTGCTTGCGCCGCTGGTGGGCACCAAGCACTGGATCGTCCGTCCCGGCCCGGCTACCTTGCCGCAGGAAGGTTTTGACGGGCCGGTGCTCGCCTCGCCGCAATGCCCGTCGCGCGTGACGATTCAGGAATTCGGCACCCGCTTTCGCGTCGATTTTGCCGAGGGGCACAAAACCGGCTTCTTCTGCGACCAGCGCGACAACCGGCGAATGCTCGCCTCGTTTTGCAAGGACAAAACGGTCCTCGACTTGTGCTGCTATACCGGCGGCTTCGCCATCCAGGCCAAAAAGCTGGGGGGAGCCAGCGACGTGATCGGCATCGATCTCGACGAGGCCCCGCTCGCCCTGGCCCGCGAAAACGCCAACCTGAACCAGGTCCGGGTAAAATTCGTGCAGGCCGACTCGTTCGCCTACCTGCGCGACATGCTCGCCAATGGCCGGCGGTTCGACGTGGTGGTGCTCGATCCTCCCAAGCTGATTCGTTCGCGGGCCGAACTGGAAGAGGGAACCCGCAAGCATTTCGACCTGAACCGCCTGGCGATGCGGTTGGTTGCGCCCGGCGGAATCATGCTCACCTGCACCTGTGCCGGGCTGCTCTCGCCGGACGAATTCCTGCGGATGGTCTATTCCTCGGCACGGCAGGCGGGGGACGAGGTTTCGCCAGCCACGGCCGACAGTTATGCCCGGCACGCTCCGCGGCATGTGCAAATCCTGGCCAAGACCGGTGCCGCCCCCGATCATCCGGTAGCCGCCAACTGCCCGGAAACCGAGTACCTGCAAGCGATCTGGATGCGGGTCATGTAGAATCCACAAGCCGCTTGTCCAAAAGGAGTTATGACGATTTCTTGGAGATTTTCTATCGTTAACCAAGACCGTTGTGATGAGACGGACGAGCATACCCCCCGCGGCAAAACCTGGGAATTGCTCCCCTTCGGGCAATAGGTCGCTTGACTCATCGCCTCTTGGGTCGAAAAATCGAGCAGTGCGTAGGCGCTGGGATATTCGGCCCTTGCTCTTGCCCTCCAAGGTCCGTTGCCCTCCAAAGTCCGTTGGGCGGCCCGCGTGGCGATTCGCTGCCTATTGAACTGTGCTGCTTGCAAATCGCGCCGCTTGTTGATCGCGCCGCTTGTGAATCGATTGGGTGAAACATTATGAGGCCATTGCCACGCCTCGCGGTCGGAACCGTTCAACCCCACGCGCAGCTTGAGCCGATCATGTGGGGACTATTGGCGGGTTTGCACGGCTCCGGGGCGGAAATCGCTCATTTCCGCTCGGTTTCGTACCCCGCCCCGCACGACCCGGCTCGTTGTCTAACGGGCTCGGGAAGCCGGCACTTAGACAGTTGGGCCATGAGCCGGTCGGCTTGCCTGCGAACCATGCTGCGGGCGAGCGATCATGGCGAATTGGCGATTGCCGAGGGGATGTTCGACGTCGCCAGGCCCCACCAAGATGTGGTAACAAAAGATCCCTGCACGGATGGGTTTTGTAGTAGTTTCGACTGCGTGTGCGATTGGCTGGAATTGCCCCGCGTGGCCGTGGTCGATCTGGGCCACCTCGATCCCTGCAATTTGCCGCGAATGCCCGAGCGGCTGGATGCGCTGTTGCTCGACAATGCGGTCGATGGTGCGCACGCCGCCTATTGGCGGACCAATTTCGAGGCACTCTGGAAAGTGCCGGTTTTGGGGTGGCTCGACCGGGCCGAGTCGCTACGGTCGCTCTGCCGCTCGCTTCCGGCTGGGCGCGATCCATCGCCGGCATTGTGCGCCGCCCTGGGCCACCGGTTGCTGGCCCATTTGGATCTGGAAAGACTGTTGCACCTGGCCGATCGGGCCAGTTTTCCGCCGCTACCGGCCGACGATCTGCACTTTGAGCTGCACGGCGGGCCGCTCCGCATCGCCGTTGCCTACGACGAAGACTATTGCGGCTACTTTCCCGACACGCTCGACCTGCTGGAAGACGCGGGGGCCGAGCTTTCCGATTTCTCGCCGCTGCGCAGTGGGTCCATTCCCAGCGGGACCGACATCGTCTATCTCGGCTGCGGCCATCCCGAGCGCCAGCCCGAGGTATTGGCCGGCAATCATTGCCTCCGGCAGTCGCTCCGCTCGTTTGCCGCCGCGGGCGGGCGCATCTATGCCGAAGGGAGCGGCTTGGCCTATCTCTGCCGCGAGATCGAACTGGAAGATGGCCGCCGAGTGCCGATGAGTGGCCTGCTGCCGGCCATAGCCCGCCGCGAAATGCCGGGCGCTTTGCCCACGCCCGCCGAAATCTGCTTTCGCACCGGTTGCTGGATGGTCGAGGGGGGAACCGTCGTTCGCGGCTATCGCCATCCCGCCTGGCGGATTGAACCTTGCGGCGAGCTGGTGCCTTACGCCCAAAACGCCGGGCAGGGGCTCGATGTGATCGGCCGCGGCAACGTGATCGGCAGCCGGATCATGGTGAATCTGGCCGCCAACGAGCATCTGCTGCAGCGATTCATTCAGCCGCGAGTAAGCGTGGCCGCCGGCAGCCGCCGCCAGCGGTAAGGCTCGCCACTCGGCCTGGTCTGGGCACACTCGGTCCTGGCAACCTGCGGGGCCTTTGACACCCGCTTGGTTCCGCCAGATACTATCGCTTTGCGCGATTTCCTAAAAGCTCCTAACAAGACTCCGTTTTCCCCGCTGCTAGGGTAGCAGGCAGGAAGTTGAGTTAGGGATGCCAAGCTTGTGCCGGCTATGGTCAACACGCTGTTCTTGCCCGAGCTGCGCGAGATGCTCGCCGAGAACAACTCGCTCGAGCTGCACGAATTCTGCACGGCCCTGCACCCGGTGCGCACCGCCGAATTCATGGAAGGGCTCGAACCGGCCGATGCCTGGGCCGTCTTGCGGCACGCCGATTTGAAGCTGCGGGAAGAAATCTTCGGCTATTTCGCGCACGAAAAGCAGATCGCCGTCATCGAGTCGCAAGACCGATCCGAGGTGGCCGAACTGCTGGCCGATCTGCCGGCGGACGACCGGGTCGATCTGCTGCACGACGTGCAGCCCGACGTGGTCGAAGAGATTTTGCCGCTCTTGCCGGCCGACGAACGGCGCGAATTTCTCCGCCTCCGCGAATACTCGGAAAACGCCGCCGGCGCGATGATGACGACCGAAGTCGCCATGATCGAGGAGGGGCTGACCGTCCGCCGCGCCATCGACGAGCTCAGCCGCGAAGCCGAGCATCTCGAAACCATCCATTATATCTACGTGGTCGATCCCGATCAGCACCTGCGGGGCGTCATCACGGCGCGGCAACTGCTCACCGGCTTGGGCAAGCCGGAAACGCTGGTCGCCGACCTGATGGAGACCGACCTGATCGTCGTCAGTGCCACGGACGACCGCGACGACGTGACCCGCCAGGTGGCCAAGTACGATCTGCACGCGATTCCCGTCGTCGATAGCCAGCGGCGGCTGGTTGGCATCATCACGCACGACGACGTGATCGACGCCTTCCGCCAAGAGGCGGCCGAAGACGCCCACCACAGCGCGGCGGTCGCCCCGCTCGAAAGTGGCTACCTGCAAACCGGCCTGATCGAGCTGTGGTGGAAGCGGGGCGTATGGCTTTCGGTGTTGTTCGTCACCGCCATGTTCACCGCCACCGCCCTGCGCCACTACGAGGGGCATCTCGAAAAGTGGACCTGGCTGATCATCTTCATCCCGCTCATCATGTCGAGCGGCGGCAACAGCGGCAACCAATCGGCCACGCTCATCATCACCGCCATGACGACCGGCAACGTCGCCCTGCGCGATTGGCGCAAAATCCTGTGGCGCGAACTGCTCGTCGGCCTGATGCTGGGGGGCATGCTGGCCCTGGCCGGCTGGTTCGTCGCCTGGTTCCAGACGCGGGGCGAAACCGAGGCCCACGCGCACCGCTGGTGGCCCCTCGTCGTGCCGCTCACCCTGGTGTTGGTCGTCACCTGCGGGGCGGTCACTGGCTCGCTCTTGCCGCTATTCTTCAAACGGCTGGGGCTCGATCCTTCGCTCATGAGCAACCCCTTCGTCGCCGCCATCAGCGACATCCTGGCGATCGTCATCTACATGACCGTGGCGGTCGCGCTGCTGGCGTAGTTTTGGCTGGAAGCTAGTGCCAGTGGTTGATGATTGTTTCAAGCGGACGACACGCGCGGACATTAGCCGGTGTATCTTGTCCCCCTTCTTCGGGCACGTCGAATTCCTCAAAAAAAAGCGGTCGGATAGCTACTTCGCCACCCGCCCCGGCCGTTTCGCTCCCGGCGCTTTTTCGGCCTGGCCCATGATCTCGTACAGGAATCGGCTGGGGATCGAGTCGCGCGGCTTGCCCCATTTCATTCGCGTCAGCGACAGCGACAGCGTCAGCCGTTCTTGCGCCCGCGTGATGCCGACGTAGCAGAGCCTCCGTTCTTCGTCCACGTCGTCGCCGTCCGATTTCAGGCTGCGGTGGTGCGGCAAGATGCCCTCCTCCAGGCCCACCATATAGACGTGCGGAAACTCCAGCCCCTTGGCCGAATGCAGCGTCATCAGCGCCACGGCGTTGCGGGCCAGTTGCTTTTCCTTGTCGCTCCCCATCTCTTGCTGGCCCAGGGCGACCTCGTCGATAAAGTCGCCCAGCGCCGGCTGCTGGGCATCGCGCTCGTAAGCCCCCAGGGCGTTCACCACTTCCTCGACCGTTTGCCAGCGAGCCTGTTGCTCCTCGGGCTCGTTGTAGATCCGCTTGATTTCGGCCTCGTAGCCGATGTCGGCAATCAGCCGGCGGACGAGATCGACCAACGTGTAGCCCGCGATTCCGTCGGGGGAATCTCCGTCACGAAGTGACGGGCTACGTACTGCCTCCTCGTGATAGCGACGGATCAGTTCGACGAACCGCAGCACGGCGGCCTGGGCGTTGGCGGGAAGAACGAGCGCGGGGAAGTCTCCGGGAGGGCGAGCCGTTTCCGCCGTTTCCGTGACCAATGGTCGCGGCTTTGTTTCCGCGATCAAGG
>JBBDYF010000302.1:0-11032 GCA_040901775.1 Pirellulaceae bacterium
TCTGGATCGTCGATGCCAAGAGCGACAAGGTCTTCAAGTACACGAATGCCGCCAGCCGGTTGACCGGCAGCCAGAACGCGGCCAGCAGCTTTAGCCTGAACAGCGGCAACCGCAGTCCCAAGGACATCGTGACTGACGGAACGCACCTGTGGGTCGTCAACGACACCACGACCGACAAGGTCTTCAAATACACGCTCGGCGGGTCGCTGGTCGGCAGTTGGACGATTTCGGGCGGCGGCGGCGCTCCGACCGGCATCACGCTCGATCCGGCCGATCCCAGCCACTTGTGGATCGTCGATAACGCGACCGACCGGGTGTATCAGTACGACAACGCCGTGGGCCGCACGTCGGGGTCGCAGGAAGCGGCGTCGAGTTGGGCCCTGGCGGCGGGCAACACAAATCCGCAGGGAATTGCCGATCCGCCGGTGGCGAGCGGCGCGGCGGAGGCTGCCGGGGCGGTTGAGCAGCGCGGCCGCGGCAGAGACTACGACCTGGCGCTCATGTCGCTCCTGGGCGACCTCGACCTGTTCGAGGACCGCCTGCGAAAGCGGCGGCGGTAAGCAAAGCCCCGACCAGTGGTCGGGGTGTAAACAAAGCCCCGACCAGTGGTCGGGGGTGTTGAGCGAGTTCAGCGTTTGGCGGCGATTCACCCTGACCGCTGGTCAGGGCTTTGGGCCTCCGGGACCAGGTTTGGTCCCGGCTAATGGCTCGGCGGGAGCCTCGCCCTCCCCAGTCCCCAGCCCCCACGCTCCGGGACCAGGTTTGGTCCCGGCTAATGGCTCGGCGGGAGCCTCGCCTTCCCCGTTCGCTACGCCAGCACGCCGCTCCGCACGGCCCAGACGGCGGCCTGCGTGCGATCGGAGACGCCGATTTTTTTCAGCAGGTGCTGAACGTGCTCCTTCACCGTCTCGTAGCTGATCTTCAACTCTTCGGCGATCCGCTTGTTGGTGTGCCCGGCGACGATGCGGGTCAGCACTTCCATCTCGCGGCGGGTGAGCGGCACCTCCAGGTCGAGCGAGCCGCGGGGGGTGGCCAGCGCGCTGGTGACCCGCCGCAGTTCTTCGCGAGTCCACAGGGTCTCGCCCCCGGCGGCGCGGCGCACCGCCGACAGCAGTTCGTCTTTGCCCACCCCTTTGAGCAGATAGCCGGCGGCCCCCAGCGCGACGGCGCGGGCCACGAAAGCCGGGTTGTCGTAACCCGAATACATGATGACGGGCAGCTTCGGCCGGTCGGCCTTGATGCGAGCCAGGGCGGCCAGGCCGTCCCCTTCGGCCAGGCGAACGTCGAGCAGCACGACATCGGCCTGCGTGCTGGCCGCTTTTTCCACGGCTTCGGCGGTGGTGGTTGCCGTGTCGAGCACCACCACTTCCGAATCTTGGAGCAGCGCCTCCATTCCCGAACGAATGACGGGCTGATCTTCCACGAACAACAAACTTATGGACATGAATTGGGCACCCGGAGCGGGCAGAGTGCCAAGCGGAACAACTTGAAAAACCCTAACTCAACCTCTCGTCTTCCACTGTAGAACCGGGGAAAACACGACGGTCCACAATCTTTGCGCTGCAATCGAGCGGCAACTGTTCCTTTTTGCCGCGCTGCGGTTTGCCGCAACAAAGCCATCCCTCTGCCCTGGAGGCTTTGCGGCACAGCGCAAGAATCTTTTGTCGGTTTTTCTACTCCAAGTATGCCATACGACAGGCATAGCGGATACGGCCACTTTTGGGCCAGTCTTCTATCCCCAGAAGGGTCAATTTGCACGACGGAGGTTGGTTATTCAGTCGGCAGGAACTCGATTCTCCGTAGGAGCTACAGTGCAAGGTTTAAGCGTCGCTAAATACGCTTCTGCGAAGCGTCGTTAAGATGCGTCGTTAAACGGGCAAGATTCGACCTCGCCTGGCGAACCGGCTATCATTACGGAGCTCCTTTCCCTGGGTTAGCAGAACTGGTTGTCCGAGCGATGGATTGGGGCAGCCGTAGTAAGGGATGTTCTCTTGAGCGACCGTTTGAACCGCACCTCGCTGGGACCGGCCGAAGTCACGCTCGAAGCGCCGTCGAAATCGTCGGGGTTTTGCGTCGGCGCTGCCTGCAAGGTGCATCTGGTCGAAGGGAGCGGCCCGGAACTCTCGGGCGAGACCGAAAACCTGCTTCGTTCGCGGCTGCGGAGTGCGGCCCTCTTAAGCTTTACGGGGTTCGCGGCCTTTTTGGTCTGGCACATTCAGCGGTTGAGCCTGGCGGAGTGGAGCTACATCGTCCTGTTTGGGGCCCACTTCCTGACGACGGCGGTGCTGGGGCTGATCGGCATGTCGCTGTGCAATCGCTGCCAACTGAGCACGCGGCAATTGCGGTGGGTCGAGTTGCTGACGTTTAGCGTACCGGTCGCCTTTTTCATGCTGCTGCAATACAACAAGTCGGTCCTCTGGGCCGACGACTACAACGTCTTGCCCGAGGTGGGGGCCGCTTGGCTGTTGCAGATCTTCATTTACGCCCTGTTCATTCCCAATACGTGGCAGCGGGCGGCAGTGTTCATCGGCTCGATGGCGGCGGCGCCGGTCGTGGCGGTCGTCATCACCGGGCTGTTCGATGCCGATAGCGGTGCGCTCTTGTGGGCGGATCCGCGGGTGCTGATCGAAACGGCGCTCATCATGTCACTCACCGCGGTGGGGGCCGTGTGGGGCGTTTATACGATCAATACGTTGCGAACCGAAGCGTATCAGGCCCGGCAGTTGGGCCAGTACAAGCTGAAACGCCTGATCGGCAGCGGCGGCATGGGCGAGGTCTATCTGGCCGAGCATCAGTTGATGAAACGGCCCTGCGCCATCAAGGTGATTCGGCCCGAAAAGGCGGGCGATCCCAAGGTGCTGGCCCGCTTCGAACGCGAAGTGCAGGCGACCGCGAAACTGTCTCATTGGAACAACGTCGATATTTTCGACTACGGCCGGGCCGACGACGGAACATTTTATTACGTCATGGAATATCTGCCGGGAATGAACCTGGCCGAGCTCGTGCGGCGCTATGGCCCGCTGCCGGCGCCGCGCGTCATTCACTTGGTGCGGCAAGCCTGCGACGCCCTGCAAGAGGCCCACGACGTGGGACTGGTGCATCGCGACATCAAGCCGGCCAACATTTTCGCAGCAGCGCGGGGCGGCCTGTACGATATCGCCAAACTGCTCGACTTTGGCCTCGCCAAGCCGCTGGCCGATTTAGACGCCGCTCCATTGACGCAGGAAGGGACGATCACCGGTTCGCCGCAGTTCATGTCGCCCGAACAAGCCCTGGGCGACCACGAGCCGGACGCCCGCAGCGACATCTACGCGATGGGTGCGGTGCTGTACTACCTGCTGACGGGCAAGCCGCCATTCGACGACGAAAAGCCGATGCGGGTGCTGATCGCCCACGCGCACGACATTCCGGTTCCCCCTTCGCAGCACAGCGCGGATGTGCTCGACGACTTGGAGCAGGTGGTCATGCGTTGCTTGCAAAAGTCGCCGCTGGATCGCTATCAGTCCGCGACGGAGCTCGCGGCGGCGCTCGACGATTGCGAAGAGTCGGGCCGCTGGACCCGCGATGCCGCCCGCGCCTGGTGGCAACAGAACGACCGGGGCGCCGTCGCGGCCAGCGAGGGCGAACTGGTGGCAGGATAAGCGCAAGCGCTCAATCGGAAGTGACCAGATTCTCCCATTGGTTGAACTCGCAAGCCGCGCCAAACGTTGCCGGCAGATCGACCAGCACCGTCAAGTCTTCCTTCACGTTCCAGGGGATTTCGGGCAATGGATCGTCCTCGTTCCAGCCCCAGCCGCTCACCCGGCGGCGACCGCCCCGATGCGACGCGGCCCAGGCGTTACGCTCAAACTGGGCGAGGTTTTGTAGTGCCGGCGGCAATGCTCGCATTCCTTCCACCAGGGCGTCGATCTCCAGAAAGTTCACCTCCGCATCGAGGAGATTGTCTCGCTTCCGAAGGTACTTATCGCGGTCGAACCGATTGCCGAGCCCTTTGTTGGAAGGAGACAGTAGTTCCAAGGCCGCCACTACGGCATTCTGCGGAGCGCGGCGAATGACCAGCGAATACTTGCTCAATACCTCGTAGGGCTCGTCCATCTCGATGACCGCGGCAGTTCCCAGTCGCGGCGAGCGTTGCGCAGCGGCAGGATCCACATCGGCCCGCGCCACGGCAACATCCGGCAGGATCGCCGCCGGGGCGAGTGTTGCATCCGGCAGAACCAGGACGGTTTCTGATTCGACGAAGACGTGATAACCGGCCGGAAGCTGCGGACGCAGCGTCTGGCGGATTTCCAGCAGCCAGTCTTTGTGGAAATACGCCCACAGCCCGCCGGCTTCGATTTTCGACAGCAACAAGTTTGGTTCAGCCACGTCGATGCACTCCCGTTCTGCCGCAATTATATCAGCCTCAACCAAGCGGCGCGCAGTTCCGCCCCAGACTCCCGCCCATCGCCAGTTCCGCCCCGGTGTTATATTATGAATAGCTTCGCTCGGCCCGCGAATTGCCGCCTGGCCGCAAGTCCTGATTTCGTAACGGTTTTTGACCCATGAGCGCCCCCGCCGTCCAGCCCCCCCGCACCATGTTCCAGAAAATCTGGGACCACCACGTCGTCCATGCCGAGCAAGGCCAGCAGGCCATTCTCTACATCGACCTGCAACTGGTGCATGAAGTGACCAGTCCGCAGGCGTTCGAGGGGCTGCGGCTCTCCGGTCGGAAGGTGCGCCGGCCCGACCTGACCGTTGCCACGCCCGATCACAATATTCCGACGACCGACCGCAGCCTGCCGATCGCCGATCCGATCTCGCTCAAGCAGGTCGAGGCCCTGCGCACCAACTGCCGCGAGTTCGGCATCAAGCTGTACGACATGCACGACCTCCGCCAGGGAATCGTGCATGTGATTGGCCCGGAGCTCGGCCTCACGCAGCCGGGAATGACGATTGTCTGCGGCGACAGCCACACGGCAACGCACGGGGCATTTGGGGCCTTGGCGTTTGGCATTGGCACCAGCGAGGTCGAGCATGTGCTGGCGACGCAAACGCTAATCCAATCGCTTCCCAAGACGTTGGAACTGCGCGTGGAAGGTCCGCTGTTGCGAGGCGTCACCGCCAAGGATCTGATCTTGTATCTGATCGGCCAGATCACGACCGACGGCGGCACCGGCTACGTCATCGAGTACACCGGCGAGGCGATTCGCAACCTGTCGGTCGAAGAGCGGATGACGGTCTGCAACATGTCGATCGAAGCGGGCGCGCGGGCCGGCATGATCGCGCCGGACGAGAAAACCTACGAATACATTCGCGGCCGCGAGTTCGCGCCCCAGGGGGCGGCGTTCGACCAGGCGGTTGCTCGCTGGCGCCAGTTGCCGACCGATGCAGGGGCGAAATACGACAAGTCGCTCGTCTATCAAGCCAAGGACATTTCGCCGCAGGTCACGTGGGGCACGAACCCCGGCCAGGTCGTGCCGGTCGTGGCCAAGATTCCCAGCCCCGGCGATTTTGCCGATCCCACGGATCAGAAAACGACAGCCCGGGCGCTGGAATACATGGGTCTGGTCGCCGGCACTCCGCTGGTCGATGTGCCGATTGACCGGGTCTTCATCGGGTCTTGCACCAACGCCCGCATCGGCGACTTGCGGGCGGCTGCTGCCGTGGTGAAGGGCTATCGCGTGGCCGGCACCGTTCAGGCGATGGTCGTTCCGGGCAGCGGACAAGTCAAGCGCGACGCCGAAGCCGAGGGGCTCGACCGGGTGTTCAAGGAGGCGGGATTCGAATGGCGCGAGGCGGGCTGCAGCATGTGCCTGGCGATGAACCCGGACAAGCTCGAGCCGGGCGAGCGCTGTGCCAGCACCAGCAACCGCAATTTTGAAGGCCGCCAGGGGAAAGGGGGCCGCACGCACCTGGTCTCGCCCGAAATGGCCGCCGCCGCCGCCGTGGCGGGGCACTTTGTGGATGTGAGGGAGTGGGAGTACCGCAATGCGTAAGAGGTCGCGGCGCTTTCGAACCGGTGCCGATGAATTGGAGCAATTGAAAGGCATCGAGAAGGCTCAGAAGCGCGCCAGACAGCGTAAGATTAAAAAGAAGATCGACTCCATCGAAAAAAGCAGGCAGAGAGTGAAAAATCGCTTTCGTCGCATCAAGAATCGCGACGATGCGGAACGGGAATTTGAGACATGAAGCGCAATACGATTAAAGTGGACCGCAAGCTGTTCGACAAAGCCCTGGAGTTGAAACAACGAGGGCAACTCGAAGAGGCCCTCGCGGCACTGCAGGAGTTGCACCTGATCGTTCCGGACGACCCGATCATCTGCGGCATCATCGGAGAGATTCATTGGGATCAAGGCAATCTCATCCATGCGATCCGCTGGTTCAGCACTGCCACGCGGCTTGCTCCCAAATCGGAATTGGCCTCACTCGGCCTCTTTCACGTGCTCTGGGAAGCGAACAAAAAGGGACTCGCCGTTGCGGAAATGAATCGTTATTTGGCCATTGGTAAGTCGAGAGAGTTCCGGACGATTCAACGAGAGCTTCGAATCAAGTCCGCGTCGGCCTGACCCGACACACCAATTGAGTCTGCTTTATCGAGTGAAGCATGAAAGGACCAATGGGCATAACGCAGGCGCAGCGAAAAATATTGACCGCGTACAAGGGCTTTCGGGATTCGCCCCCTACCGTTCTAACCCTGCTACCGCGGTTTCTGCGGCCGTGGTTGCTCTTGGCGGTTGTCTGTGGGGCGCTGGTCGCGATAGGCGTTGTAAACGGGCTTCTATTCGTGCCCGGCCTCGCGGTAGGCTTGTTCGTTGGCTGTGTAGCGAGGGATATCGGATGGTCGCTGAAGTCTGCAAGCGGCTGGCCAACAACCAAAGAAGTAATCGACTGGGATCGCGTCGAGCATCTGCTCAGTCACGACGGGACAAATTCAAATTGACTCACTAGCCCAACACTTACTCTTATGCAACCCTTCACCACCCACACCGGCCTGGTCGCCACGATGGACCGGGCCAACGTCGATACCGACCAGATTATCCCCAAGCAGTTCCTCAAGCGGATCGAGCGCTCGGGATATGGTCCGTTCCTGTTTTACGACTGGCGGTACGAGGACGACGGGAAAACGCCCAATCCCACGTTTGAGCTGAACCAGCCCGCCGCCGCCGGCGCGAGCATTCTCGTCGCCCGCCGCAATTTCGGCAGCGGGTCGAGCCGCGAACATGCCGTCTGGGCGATCGAAAACTACGGCTTTCGCGTCGTGATCGCGCCGTCGTTCGCCGACATCTTTTACAACAACTGCTTCAAGAACGGCGTGCTGCCGATTCGTCTCGGCGAAGCGCAGGTGGACGATTTGTTTCGCCGGGCGGCTCGGCCGGGATACCACCTGACGGTCGATCTAAACAAGTGCAACATTACGGATGAGCAAGGGTTGTCCCTTGGATTCGCCGTCGAAGAGGCGCGGCGGCACAACCTGCTGCACGGGCTGGACGACATCTCCCTGACGTTGCAACATGCGGCTAAGATAACCGCCTACGAGCAGCGCCGAGCAGTGCAGCCGGTTTAATTCCGGCGAGTCCCTCACCTACTTGCTCCGCGCGCGGCCGTCGGCAAAAATGTCGTGGTTCGCTGCCCGCTTGCTCCCGCCACGGTACGCTCATCCCAGCACGCTCATCAGGAGCCATCATATGCACTGCCGCGTTTCGTTCGCCCCCTTGCTTGTCGCGCTTGGCATCCTCTGCTCGGTTGCCGCGGTGTGTGCAGCCGACGATCTGGCCAAGCCCCCCTTGGGCCTGAAGCCGGTTCCCGTGCCGGAAGACAACCCGCTTACCGCCGAGAAGATCGAACTGGGCAAGCAGCTCTTCTTCGATCCCCGGCTGTCGTGCGACGAAACGGTTAGCTGCGCCAGTTGCCACGATCCCAAGAAAGGCTGGTCCAACGGCGAGGCGGTGGCGACCGGCGTCCGCACCCAGAAAGGGGGCCGCAGCGCGCCGACGATCATCAACTCGGCCTATTCCGAACTGCAGTTCTGGGACGGCCGAGCGCTCATGCTCGAAGGGCAGGCGCTCGGTCCGATTCAGAATTCAATCGAAATGGATCACAAGCTGGAAGACTGCGTGCTCAAGCTCAACGCGATCGACGGTTATCGCGAGCAGTTCCAGAAGGTTTTCGGCACCGATGTGACGAGCGACGGCATTGCCAAGGCGATCTCGGCCTTCGAGCGGACGATCCTCTCGGGCGACGCCCCGTACGACCGCTTCAAGGCGGGAAACAAATCGGCCCTGTCGGATTCGGCTCAGCGGGGGATGAAGGTCTTTTTTGGCAAAGGGCAATGCTCGTCGTGCCACACGGGCCCCAGCTTCAGCGACTTTTCGTTTCACAATCTGGGGGTTGGGCTCGAAAAAGAAAAGCCCGACCTGGGTCGTTACGAAGTGACCAAGGTTCTGGGGGATAAGGGGGCCTTCAAAACGCCGACGCTCCGCGAAATCGCCCGGACGGCACCGTATATGCATGATGGACGGTTCCAGACCTTGGAGGAGGTCGTCGAGTACTACAACAAGGGTGGCTTCGCCAATCCGCAGCTCGACGAAGGGATTTTTGCCTTGGAGCTGAAGCAGGATGAGAAAGCGGACCTGATCAAGTTCCTCACCGAAGGACTGAGCAGTTCGTCGTATCCCGATATCGAGCCCCCTAAGTTGCCGTAATTGGCTGCCGTAACTTGCCTTCCCACCAGAACTTCCCACCCCGGAGTATCGCTGCCATGAATCGCACGCTTACGAGTCTCTGTATTTTGTTTGCCGGCGGCATCTGCTTGGCGGCCCCCGCCGAGCAGTCCAAGGTCGAAACGGTGCTCGGCGGATTGTCGAACCCCTGCGGGATTGCCGTGCAACCGGAAACGGGGCACGTCTTTCTGACCGATAGCGCCGCCGGGCGTGTCGTCCGTGTCGTTGATGGCAAAGTTCAGGATGTCGTCACAGGCTTTCCGAAGGACGTGTACGGCAAAGGACCGTTCTACGACATCGGCCCGCTGGGACTGGTGTTTCTCGATCAAGCGACGCTGGCCGTGGGAGACGGCAGCTTCAAAGACGGCGAAGAGTTCATTCGTACCTATACCGTGCCCGCAGCCGGCCAGCCCGCCCTCAACTGGGAAAAAGATCAGATCGCCAAGAGCGGGCCGCTCGCCAAAACCGACGATCTCTTGCCGGAAGGTAACCTATACGGCCTGGCGGCGACGAAGTCGGCGATCTATGTCACCTGCAACGGCGACGACACCAAGGGCTGGGTCTCGAAGGTCGATCTCGAGGGGACCAAACTCGGCAAGCTCGAACGGTTCATTCCGACCAAGGAAGCGGTCGAGGTCGATGCCCCCGTCGGCATCGCGATCAGCCCCCGGGGCGAGATCGTCATCGGCCAGATGGGCGAAATCAACAAGCCCAACGACAGCCTGCTAACCTTCTATAACGCGAAGAGCGGCCAGAAGCTTCTGAACCTCGAAACGGGCCTGCACGATATTGCCGGGGTAGCGTACTCGCCCAAGACGGGCCTCTTGTACGCCGTCGATTTTGCCTGGATGGCGCCTGAAGATGGCGGGCTGTTCCGGCTCGACTCGGACAAAAACAATCCGAACGCTCCTTTGAAGGCCGTCAAGATCGCCAGCCTCGACAAGCCGACGGCGATGGCCTTTGCCCCCGATGGGACGCTCTATCTGACCGCGATCGGACCGAAAAAGGAAGGCGAGAACGCTTCCAAGGAAGGGAAGCTCTTGAAGATCGCGCCAGGGTTGTAGCCGCACGGCTCGGCTCCCGGCTATGTTCTACGAATGCCCCGCCGGCACGGTTTCGTGCCGGGTAACGACAAACCCCAGCTCCTCGATCATCCGATAATCGGCTTCGGGGAGCTGCCCTTTGGTCGTCAAATAATCGCCGATAAACAGCGAGTTCGCGGCGTACAGGCCCAGGGCCTGCAGGCTTCCCAGGTGCAGCTCGCGCCCGCCGGCGATCCGCAGTTCGCTGCTCGGGTTGACGAAGCGAAACATGGCGAGCGCCTTCAGGCAGTACCGCGGCGTAAGCTGCGTGGTGCGGGCCAGCGGCGTGCCGTCGATATCGATCAAAAAGTTGAGCGGGATCGACTCGACCTCCAGCGCGCGCAATTCGAGCGCCATCCGCACGACATCTTCGTCGCGCTCGCCCATGCCGATGATGCCGCCCGAGCAGAGCGCCAGCCCCGCGCTACGCACCGCCTTGAGCGTTTCGACCCGGTCCTGGTAGGTGTGCGTCGTGCAGATCTGCTCGTAGTATTCGGGGCTGGTGTTGAGATTGTGGTTGACCTTGTCCACGCCGCACGCCGCCAGCCGCCGGGCTTGCTCGGCTGTGAGCAGCCCCAGGCAGGCGCACACGTCCAGATCGTACTGCCGCTTGATTTCGGGGACGATCGTTTCGACCGCCTGAATTTCCCGCTCGCTCGGCCCGCGGGCCGAAATGACGATGCAGTAGGTCTTGCTGCCCCGCTCGGCGGCCAGGCGAGCGCCGTCGAGCAACTTATCGCGACTGAGCAGGTTGTATTTCGGGATTTCAGCCTGGGAAACCTTCGACTGCGAGCAATAATGGCAGTCCTCCGGGCAGAGGCCGCTCTTGGCGTTCATCAAGAAGTAGAGCTGCACGGTCTGGCCAAAGTGCCGGCGCCGCAGGCGGTAAGCCGCAGACAGGATGTCGAGCAAGTCTTCATCCGGCGATTGCAACATGGCCAGCGCCTCGGCAAAACTGACCTGGTATCCGCCGAGCACCCGCTCGGCCAGCGCGGACCACGCGGCAGACGTGGGGGGATCGACAACGAGCGACTGGCTCATGCGGTGAACTTGTTGGCGAGGGGGGAATCGGCGAAGATGCACAGGGGCCGTTGGCCCTGGGGACAAATTCTAACTAGCGTCAGGCATTCATGTTAGGCCAGCATTACGTGCGGGTGGGCGTTTTAGGGAGCATCGGGCGGTTCGCCGCGGCCGACGCCCAGCGGTATCCGCGCGGCGCGCGCGTCGTCTGCCGGACCGCGCGCGGTT
>JBBDYF010000303.1:0-11003 GCA_040901775.1 Pirellulaceae bacterium
ACAGAAAGAACGGCTTGTCGCTCGCCTGGGTCAGGAATGCCTTGCTATTCTCGACCATCTGCACCGGATTGCGCTCGGGCCCGGCCAGGTTCGTCTCCCAGGCAAAAACTTCCGGCGGCTCGACGTGCAGCTTGCCGATCCGCCCCGTCCGATAGCCGGCCGCGGCCAGCATGACCGGCAGCGATTTCACGTTCTTGTACGCGCTGAAATGGTGGTAGGCGTGGGCGTGGCCGTAGTGGGCATTCGCGTGGTTGAACAGGCCGGTCAGAATCACGCTCCGGCTGGCCGAGCAACTCGCCGTGGTGCAAAAGGCTTCGGTCAGCCGGATGCCGTCGCTAGCCAGGGCGTCGAGGTTGGGCGTCTTGATGACCGGGTTGCCGTAGCAGCCGGCATCGGCCCCCATATCGTCGGTGACGAAGAGGATGATGTTGGGGCGATTGGCGTCGGCCGCGTGGGCCGAGGCAGCGAGCGAGGCGACAAGGGCGAGCAGCGTCAGAAAGCGCATGGTTATTCTCCCGTTGCAAAGTTGGGTAGATTATCAATTGCCCGATGTTCTTGCGAAATCCCCTGATCAGGGTCGCGAGCGCAGACCTCGATGTAGGGGCGCGGTAAGCATCTTCAACTCGCACTGCGGCTGCATTTGGCGAAATTGCTGTACCGCAGCCGGAGGGATACCGAACAGGTCGTAGTAAATCGCCTTGATATTGTCCGTTTCTGCCAGTGCCAGTAGCATTTCCTCGGTGATCATCTCTCCCCCGAAGCCAACTTCAATCACCCGCGGGAGATCCAACTGGGCAAGTTCGGACAGGTTCACTTGACCGTTCACCTTGAGCCGCTGCAGTTGTCGGCATCTTGTCAGCCCCGCCAGGCTGATTTCGGTCCCGCGGCTGCGGCTTCCCAGGCAGAGTTCGCGAAGATTGGGGAGTCGCTTGAGATGGGCCAGCCCTTCCCCTGCGATGGCTGTCGATTCCAGGTTCAGGTAGGCCAGCGTGGCATGCCCTTCCAAGTGAACTAATCCCCGATCCGTCACGGTTGTCATCGCCAGGTCGAGTTCCGCGAGTTGGGGAATCGCGGCCACGTGGACTAACGACTTGTCGGTGATTTTCGTATGGCAGAGGTCCAAGTCCCAGAGCTTGGGATGGCCGCGCAAAAGCGCGATTCCCTCGTCTCCAATGGTTGTGCCGCTTAGCCAAAGCTGTTCCAGGTTTGGCAGCCCGGCAAGTTCCTTCATTCCAGCATCGGTAATCTTGGTGTGATGCAGGTCTAAGCGCTGGAGTGGTTCGATCCGTCCGATCAGCGCCAAATCGGCGTCGGTGATCGGCGTCTCGCTCAGGTTCAGCTCTTCGATTCCTTCCAGCCGTGCAAGCACTTCAAAATCGCTGGTTCCCAGGTCCGCCCAACGCAGGGCGAGCGTCCGCAGCTTGCGGTGTCCGGCAAGCGGGGCGAGGCATCCGGGGCGCGTCACACCGCCCGAGGCTTCCAAATCCACAACGTCCGGCAGGTCGCCAACCGCCAGCCAGAATCGCCGGACGTTTTCGTCCGTCAACTTGCGCGACGATTCACAATGGATCTTGGTCACATCGTGAAAGAAGTCGATCCCCAGCCGGTCCACGAGCCAGGCGGGATAGGGCGAGGAGTTGGCGACCACCTTCTTTGAACGACCGACCGCCACCACATGGCTGCCGTCAAAGTCGTAGACGACGTTGGCGCCAAGCTCGCGGAGCACGGCCACGGCGGGGGCTTGCCGCTGCGCCCTGCGATACCGCCAGCCGAACCAGGCAAACAAAACCGCAGCAATCAGCATCGCCATCAATAGCGACCGCATGCTGAAACGGGCGAGGGACCACTTCCGGACGTCTCTCTCGTGGTGCTTGTTCATGCCGGTCGATTTTAACCCCCGGCGGCGCTCTAGCGATAGCAATCGGCTGAGCTACCCGATTGACAACCCCAGCCGATCAAAAATCCGCGGGTCCCCCAGCGAATCCGCCACCAGCTCCGCGCCGCTGAAATCGTGCCGCCGGCTGTGCCCGCCCGGCACGGCCACGGCAATCGCGCCGGCGGCCACCGCCGCCCGGCAGCCGTTTTGGCTGTCTTCCAGCACCAGCATCTCGGCCGGGGCAATGCTCAGCCGGCTGGCCGCCAGCAGGTATATTTCAGGATGCGGCTTGCCTTCCACGATGTCTTCGCTGGTCAGAATGGGCGAGAACCGGGGCTCGAAGGCGAACGCCCCCAGCACGCGCTCGACGAACGACCGCCGGCTGCTGGTGGCAATCCCCTTGGGCACGTTGTGCCGCTCCAAAGCAGCGAGCAGTTCGACCAGGCCCGGCATCGGCGCCAGGCGGGTGCGGAGGATTTCGGGAAAGATCTCGTCCGTCTCGGCAACCAGCTCTTCGACCGTCGCCTTGAGGGTGTGGGTGTCGATCATGATCTGCAGGGCGACCTGGCTGGGACGGCCCATCATCTGATCGAGCAGTTCCGGCGTGAAGACATACCCCCGGCGGCGCAACAGCTCGCTGCCGACATCTTGATACAGCTCTTCCGTGTTGAACATCAAGCCGTCGAGATCGAACACCACGGCGCGGGGAAGGGGCATGGGAGCAGAGGGCTGGGGCTAGGTGCTAGGGCTGGGGAAGGGGCGGAGGAGGATCGCGGGCAGGCTCCATTCTGACGCTGGCCCTCGCTTTGCGCAAGGCGGGTAAAGAGGGCAAGCAGGCGGCAATTCTCGCGGCTGGTTTTCTATGGTTCGTTTTCGTCGGTGACGATCTAATCTGCTGCCCCGATGGCTGCCCGGATTTCGCCGCCGCGCCACGGCGTCCGCTAGCATTTGTATGAATCAGCCGCCGAAATCGACCGACGCCTCCAACCATGCTGCCCAGCGCGAGCACTATATCCCCCTGCGCCCGGCCGACCTGGTGCAAAAACTGGCGGATGAACCGGCCGTCACCATTTTCGAGCGTGAACAATTCCGGCAGTTGTGCCAGCTTCTCGAAGCGACCCTGCACCACGAGTACCGCTCGCGGCTTGACGAGTTGAAGGGAGCCTACGCGCCGTTCGACCCCGACAGCGACTATGCCGACCAATACACGCTTACGGCGGATCGGCGCGCCAGCCGCTGCCGCCGACTGTTCGATCGCTTCGACGCCTTGCTCGAGCGGGCCAACTACCGCCGGCTGTCGCGAGAAGATCTCGAGCACGCTCTGCGCACGCCGACCGAAGACGGCCTGCATCTGCAACTCGACCTGGCGATCTTTGAACGGCTGGAAATTTACGCCCGCGGCGACTGCCAGCTCGCGCGCACCTGCCGGTCGTGGCGAACGCTGTGGCGCGACGAAACCAAGCTCGTTCCAGCCTACCGCCGGCTGGCGATCATCTTCCGGCTCAAGCAGCAAACCGCGCGGACCCACCCGCTCGATACCCGCGCCGTCGTGCTGAAACTGTTCAAGAACATTCCGCGGATGGATGTCGAAATGCTCCTGCCCGGCGCGCACGTTCGCATGGGCTGGCTGGAGCAGGCGAAAATCTTGCTCCCCACGCTATCGGGCGTCGGCCTGACCCTCTTCAAACTGTTGCAAGGAGCGGCGGCGGTCGCCTTTGTCAGCCTGTACGGCCTGCTGGCGTTTCTGGCACTCATCGGCGGCGCGGTCGGCTATGGACTCCGCTCGTTCTACGGCTACCTGCGGACGCGCGAGAAGCACCAACTCAGCCTGACGCGGAGCTTGTATTTTCAGAACCTCGACAACAACGCGGGCGTGCTGTTTCACCTGCTCAACGAGGCCGAGGAGCAGGATTTTCGCGAAGTGGCGCTCGCCTGGTGGCTTCTCTGGCGCGGCGGGATGCAGCAGAGCCGCGAACGAGAACTCGACGCAGCCGCCGAGCGGTGGCTGGCCGACCGCTGCCAACTGACGGTCGATTTTGAGGTGCGCGACGCACTGGCCAAGCTGCAGCGGCTGGGGCTGGCCGAGCGTTCGCCGGCCGGCCGCTGGCAGGCCGTCAGCATCGAAACCGCGCTAACCACGCTCGACCGCGTGTGGGACAAGCAGTTCGACTATCAGCGGCCCGACGCCACGGCGGACGAGGTTCGTCCCCCGCGCATCTGGCGGGCCGCGGCGTAAGCTATGCCCAGCCGCGTAAGCGGCGAAACGTATTAGCCCCCGGCGTAGTCGGGGGGAGCGAGCATCCCACGACGATCCTTTCTAGCCGCGCAGCGGCGGCACAAGAAAGCGCGAGCGCCAACTGGTATCGCCGCTGGCGCGGCTGGGAATTCCCTTTGCGCCCGTGACCCACACCTGACGGTGTGGGCTCAAAGGTTGCGCCGCTACGCGGCTGATAGCCGCAGCGGCGCAACTTCTCAGCCCCCCGCGCATCTGGCGGGCGGCGGCCTAAGCGCCGAATCACCGGTTCGCCTTCAGCATTTTCAAAAATTCGCGCATCAGGTGGGCGTTGTCCATCCAGTAACGCGAGGTGACGATATTGCCGTCCAGCACCACTTCGCGATCGACGTACTTAGCGCCCCCTTGCTCGGCATCGAGCTGGCACTTGGCAACCGTGGTGACCGTCTTGCCGCCGATAATCCCGGCCGCCGCCAAAATTTCAATTCCGTGGCAAACGCAAGCGATCGGTTTGCCGGCGGCGTGAATTTCGCGCATCACGCGCAACAATTCCTGGTTGTAGCGAATGTATTCCGGCGCTCGGCCGCCGCTGACAAACGCCCCGGCGAAGTCGCTCCCCTGGGCGTCCTTGAAGGCGAGCGTGGCGCGGATAAAGTAGCCCGGCCGCTCTTGCGTGATGTCCCAGGGGATGCTGCTATCCGGCGGAATCTCGTGCAGCACGGTGTGGTACTGGCGGGCTTCCGGGCCGGAAACGACCGCCTCGAACCCTTCTTCCTGCAAACGGTAGTAGGGATAGAACGTGTCGAGCGCCTCGGTGGCGTCGCCCAGCGGCATGAAGATCTTGGGCATGGCAGGACTTTGAACTTTGAACCTGGAACTTGAAACCTGGAACTTGAAACCTGAAACCTGAAACTCACCGCTACCCGCGCCGGATGCCCCCCTTTTGCATCGCCGGCGCGAGGTGATTGTAGCAAATCTCGGCCGCGGCGATCGGCCGGTAATCGGGCTGGGAAAAGACCTGCCCGCTCACCTCGACCACCACGTCGCCGCGGTACTCGCTGGCAGCCAGCAGGCGAAAATACTCGGCATAGTCGGTTGAGCCTTCGCCCGGCAGCAGAAAGCCCCTTTTGCCAGCAGAGTGCTCGGTATCTTTGACATGGATGAAGACCGTTTTCGGAGCCAGGGCGTCCCAGGTTTCTTTCAGCGCGAGCCCTTGCAACTCGAAATGACTGTAGTCGCAAGCCGCTTTCAGCCAAGGACTTGCGACCTGGTCGAGCAGCCACAGCAACTGCTCGGGCCGCTGTGTGGCATTGCTCACATGGGCCTTCACCGCCAGGGTGACCTGGGCCTCGGCCAGCACTTTGGCCCATGCCCCCAGGCGATCGACAAGCTCCCCTTTCACCGCCTCGAACTGGCCAGCTTTGCCTCCCAGGATGGTCTCGATCAGGGGAACCGCCGGCTGACCTGGCGGTGGCTGTTTGGCCGCCAGGTCGTGGGCCAGGGCGACCGCCAATTTCAGCCGTTCGAGGTTCTGGCGCTGCAGAGCTTCGTCGCCGACCGCTGGCAGATTTTCCATGAGCGCGGTGAGCCGCAAGGAACGCTCGCCGATCTGATTGCGAATCGCACGCCGCTGTTCTTGGCTGAGCTGCGCGCTGTCGGCGGGCCACTCGCGCATCACCGGCAGTTCGAAACAATCGTAGCCGAGTTCAGAGAGAACCTGGCAGGCCTTTTCGGTCGGCAGCGTCTTCATGCCGTAGAGGCTGAAGCCGAGGCCGATCGTTTTTTGCGCGTCGTTGGCGCGGGCCGCTTGCTCGTGCAGCAGGCCGAGCGCAGTGGCCGCCGCCGCCGCTTGCAACGAGATTCGGCGCGAAAATGTTTGCATGAAGAGCTTCTCGCGTGGAGATGTTTCGTGGGGAGAGGCGTGGCTGCGCGCCGCTCGCCCGGCGCGCGAGATCATTCTCGCTTCAATTTGCGCACGTCGCAAATTCGCCTCAAGTTTACCAGTTAGCCTTGACGAAACACTGGGCAAGTTGGTTGAATACACACATTGAGGCGAACTTGGCAAACGCAAGCAGCACGAAGCGCCGCTTGCCGATGACATTCGCCTGTCGAATTTTCGACGCACCGCATCGTTCGCAAACCGCGTCCCGAACGATGCAACGGACGGACTAACAGGACGCCACACACGGAGGAGCCAACCATGGCAACCGCGAAGAAGACCGCCAAGAAGAAGACCACCACCGCGAAGAAGGCCTCGCCCAAGAAGCCGGCCGCCAAGAAGACCAAGCGGTAGGCGCTAGCGCTGGTAGGTCGTCGCCGTCGTGCCGCAAGGCAAGACGCAACGCTGGTCGCTTGCCAGGGCGAAGGCGAACCTAGGTTCGCAGCCCGCAACTTCCACGAACAATAACGAGACAGGCCGGCGGCAAAACTCCGAGAGGCGTTTTGCCACCGGCCTAGATTTTGCGCCCGCGCTGCTCCAGCACGCTGCTCGCGGCAAAAGAATTGATCCATCGCGCTTGATCCGCCAGTCGCCAGCCATGAGAATGGCTTTCGACAAGGGGATTCAACATGCTTTCGATCAGCAGCGGCCGCGGACTCCACTCGCGCAGAAACTTCCTGCAAATTGGCAGCCTCGCCTTGGGGGGGCTGTCGCTGCCGCAATTGCTCGCCACCCAGGCGCTCGCGGCGAACCAGAAGCTCCGCCCCGTGACCGGCAAAAGCGTCATCTTTCTCTTCCTGCACGGCGGGCCGAGCCAGATCGAAACCTTCGATCCGAAGATGAACGCCCCGGCCGAGAACCGGAGCGTGACGGGCGAGATCGCAACGTCGCTCGCCGGAATTACCTACGGCAGCACGTTTCCCCAGCTTGCCGCGCGGGCCCATCAGACGAGCATCGTCCGTTCGTTCCACACCGGCGACGGCAATCACGACATCAAGCCGGTGGTCGGCAAGACGACGCTCGGCGCGAACATGGGGTCGCTGTTCGCCCGGGTTGCCGGCACCAACGATCCGCAAACCGGCATGCCGCTCAATGCACTCCTCTTTCCGCGGGCCGTCGATCCCCAGGCGGGGCCGGCGGTCGAGTCGTTCGGCAAGTTCGATTCAACCGGCGGCTTGGGCAGCGCGTACTCCCCGTTCGTTCCCGGCGGCGGCGGGTCGCTGCAAAAGGACATGCAGTTGACCTTGGATCCCGCGCGGATCGACGATCGCCGCGCCCTGCTGAGCGGTCTCGACCGGATCCGTCGCGACCTCGATGCCCGCGGGGGCCTGACCGGCGCCGATCGCTTTCAAGAGCAGGCCCTGCAAACGATTCTGGGCGGGGCGGCCACGGCGTTCGACCTTGCCCATGAAGACGCCAAGACCATCGCCGCCTACGACACGGCCCCGTTGGTCCGCCCCGAACAGATCAGCCGCAAGTGGAACAACTACCCGCGCTACGTCGATAACGCAAAAACCCTGGGCAAGCTGCTGCTGCTCGCTCGCCGGCTGTGCGAGGCGGGCTGCGGGTTCGTCACGGTGACCACCAATTTTGTCTGGGACATGCACGCCGACGTGAACAACGCGACCATGCAAGAGGGGCTGCAATACGTCGGCCGGCCTTTCGACCATGCGGTCTCGGCCTTTATCGACGACTGCGAGGCCCGCGGCTTGTCCGACGACATCCTGCTGGTCGCCACGGGCGAAATGGGGCGCACTCCGCGGATCAACAAGAACGGGGGCCGCGACCATTGGGGGGGCCTTGCGCCGCTGTTGCTGTATGGGGGCGGACTCGCCCGGGGCCAGGTCGTCGGCCATTCGTCGCGCGATGCTGGCCAGCCCGCCAGCGAGCCGATCGCCACAGAAAACCTGCTCGCCACGGTGATGCACACGCTGCTCGACATCGGCCAGGTCCGCCTCATGAGTGGCTTGCCCCAGGATCTCTTGAGCGTGCTGACCACTCCACAGCCGATCGCCGGGCTGAGGTAGCGACGTTTGCCGGGCCACGGCATGTTATCATGGCAGAAGTTACCCCTGTTGCCGAGGTGGATGCCATGGGAATGCGAGTGCTCACGATCCAAATCCCAGAAGGTTTGTTTGAAGTGCTGCAGCAACGGGCCAGCGAGTCGCACCGCTCGGTCGAACAGGAATTGCTCGACACGCTCGGCAAAACGCTGGCGGGCGATGAACAGGCCAAAGAGCGGCTGGAAAATGTCTTGTCGGGCATGCGCGGCTTTTCGGATAACCAGTTGCTCGATGCCGCCGGGCATGTCCTTTCGCAGGCAAGCTGCGAGCGATCGCAATGGCTGGGCGACAAGCAACGCGAACAAGGACTGACGGCCGCCGAACGCATCGAGTTGGAGTCGTTGCTGACGCAATACGAGTGGCAGATGCTGCTCCGGTCGCAGGCACTCGCCCTGCTGCAACAGCGGGGACACGACATCTCGGCCTGGTTCGCGCCGCCGCTGGCGGCCTCGGCATGACTGCGGGAACGATTTCTGCCAGCCTGCGATCCGCGCTGGCCGCGGCCGCGCGGCATCGCTGCGGATATTGCAAGACTTCCGAACTAGTGACGGGAGCGCCTTTGGAGGTCGAGCACCTTGCTCCCCGCTCGCGGGGTGGAACGTCGGTCGAAGAGAACTTGTGGCTGGCGTGTCGCCTGTGCAATGCGCACAAGTCCGATCGCATTCAGGCCCGCGATCCCCGCACCGGCCAATTCGCCGCACTTTTCAATCCACGCCGCGACGACTGGAGCGCGCACTTCCGCTGGTCCAGTGATGGTTTGATCGTCGAAGGAGTGACTCCCCAGGGTCGAGCGACCGTCGAAGCCCTCGGAATCAATCGACCTTCGCTCGTCGTGGCCAGACGAATCTGGGTCGCTGCCCGCTGGCATCCGCCCCAGGACTGACGCTTCCACCGCCCGGCTGCCGATAGTACGATGCGCGGACGAGTGCCCCTTTTTTCCAGATCTGCTCGCCATGTCGCACCTCCAGCTTCTCACCGTCCAGCAGCACATTCTCGAAGAGCAGCGGCGGCTGTTTCCCGATGCCAGCGGCGAGTTTTCGTGGCTCCTTTCGGGAATCACGCTGGCGACCAAGATTGTCGCCGCGCAGGTCCGCCGGGCCGGTCTCGTCGGCATCTTGGGCGTGACCCGCGAAACCAACATTCAGGGCGAGGTGGTGCAGAAGCTCGACGTGATCGCCAACCAGACGCTGCTGCAGTTTCTGGGCAATCGGGGCAACGTGGCGATCATGGCCTCGGAAGAGAACGAAGACCCGATCATCGTCGAGCGCGACCGCAAGCACGGCAAGTACGTCGTGGTGTTCGATCCGCTCGACGGGTCGAGCAATATCGACGTGAACGTCAGCGTCGGCACCATTTTTTCCGTCCTCCGCCGCGAGCCAGATCCCAGCGGCACGCGCGACACGCTGGCCGACGTCTTGCAGCCCGGATTCCGCCAGGTGGCCGCGGGCTACGTGGTCTATGGCAGCTCGACGATGCTCGTCTATTCCGCCGGCAACGGCGTCCACGGCTTTACGCTCGATCCGTCGATCGGCGCGTATCTGCTGAGCCACGAGAACATGCGGATGCCGGCCAGCGGAACCATCTATTCGTGCAACGAGGCGAACTCCGAAGGCTTTCCGCCCGCATATCAACGATTTTTGCATCACCTCCGCAGCGGCGGCCTGGGACGCACCTACTCGTCGCGGTACATCGGCTCGCTGGTGGCCGACTTCCACCGCACGCTGCTCAAAGGGGGCGTCTTCCTCTATCCGCCGACCCGCTCGCACCCCCAGGGCAAGCTGCGGCTGTTGTACGAGGGAAACCCGATCGCCTACCTGGCCGAGCAGGCGGGGGGGCTGGCGACCGACGGCCGGGGCCGCATCCTCGACATCCAGCCCGACAACCTGCACCAGCGCGTGCCGCTCTTGGTCGGCAGCCAGGAAGAGATGCAGGCGCTGATGGCCATGCTCGCCAGCTAACCGACGGAAATTCCGAACCCCCAGCCCCGAACCCCGCTCCGCCCCGAACCTTAAATCATATTCATCTTGTGCCGGGCGCGGCGATTGGTGCGCGAGCACTCTTCGCAAACCCCCGTGATGATCAGGCGATGGCCCGCGACGCGAAAGCGATGCTCGCGGGCCACTTCGTCGCGCAATTCCACCAGCTTCTCGTTCTCGAACTCGAGCAAGCGATTGCACTGCGTGCAATGGAAATGGTCGTGCTGGGGATAGCCGTAGTCGTGTTCGTACACGGCCCGGCCGTTGAGCACGAACTTGCGCAGCAGCCCCGCATCGACGAACTCGGTAAGCGTGCGATAGACGGTCGGCCGGCTGACGTGCCCCTCGGCCCCGCTCGCCGGCAATTGCTCCATCAGTTGGTCGGCGTCGAAATGCTCGTGCCGCGAAAAAACGTGCTCGACCAGCGCCAGTCGCTGCTGGGTGACCCGCATGCCGCGGCTTTGCAGGTATTCGACAAAGCGATCTCGCGGGGTGCTGGCAACCGGAACGTTTCCGAGCGAAGCGTCTTGTGACATGGGAGCCCCTTGCAAGCCGCAAAGCTGGCTTATTGAGACGGCGGCCGCGACAAAACGCCGAAAATGGCGACAAGAATGCCAATTCGCGAGCCGCAATCGGTATCAATAAGATTGTATGCCAACCCGGCGTGCTGGCAAGAGGGGCGGCGCCGAGTATGCGATCCGGAGGGAAGAAATGGCAAAAACTAGCCACGGATATTCACGGATGAAACACGGATAATTCGTATCCGTAATACGAACGTTGAATTTCCACGCTCCCTGCGTGGATTTTCGCGTGAACGTTCCGAATTTCGAGCTCCCCCAGCAACAGACAGTCTCTCCCTTGAAACGGTCGAGTAGGAGAGGGGCAGTTTGAACTGCCCCTCTCCCCTCATCAAACC
>JBBDYF010000304.1:0-10949 GCA_040901775.1 Pirellulaceae bacterium
GCCAACAGCTCGACCGCGATCGCGCCGCGCCGCTCGTGTGGGGCGACCATCACCAGGCAGACCGTCCCTTGCTCGCGGCCGACGTCGCGTTGGTCGTCGCTCGCTCCAAAGCCGGCATGGGCAAAGCCGACCGGGCGGGCCCCATCGCAGGCAACGATCAGGCCGTGCCGATCGAACCACGGTTTCGAGAAGATGTACTTTTCGAGCAGCGGGGGCGTCACCGCCTGGACCCGCCCGCGGATCGGCGGCTGAGTCCGCCAGATTTCGGCCAGCGCCGGAGGGTCCCAATTCTGAAAGGAGCGGTAGCGAATCAAGGGAGCGGCAAGTCAGAAGGAAATCCGCTGCTGGGCGGCGTCAATCGCGGGAAGCGCGCGGCTTCGACAGCAGCCTGGGGGAATCGCTATCAATTTAGGATGCCCGGCGAGGCGGCGAAAGCGGAGGGAGCGCGACAATCCCTGCCTCGAGCCGGGCGGTGGCCGGCTCGGGCTTGCCGGCCACCGGCAGCTTGACGATAAAGGCGGTCCCTTTGCCGACCGTGCTTTTCACCTGGATTCGTCCGCGATGGGCCTCGATGATTTGCTTGCAGGCCGATAGCCCGAGGCCCGTGCCTCCGCGGCCGCTGTCGTCGGGCCCCGACTTGGTCGTATAGAACGAATCGAAAATCCGGGGCAGTTTGTCGGCCGGAATGCCGCCGCCGGTATCGCGCACTGTCAACTCGACCAGGCCGCTGGCCGGGTCGTGCTCGAGCTTGACGAGCACCGAGCCGCCATGGGGCATCGCCTGGCGGGCGTTGATCAACAGGTTCACCAAGACCTGCTGCACCTGGTTGCCGATCGCGCTCACCTCGGGTACCGCCGGCAGTTGCTTCTCGACCGCGATCCGATACTTCGAAAACTCGCGTTCGAGCAAGACCAGCGTGTCTTCGACGATCTGCACCAGATCGGTCGGCTCCAGCGATCCCGAACGATTGCGCGCGACCGCCAACACGGTGCTGGTGATCTTGGCCGCGCGCTGGGCCGCGTTGTAAATCTTGTCGAGCGCCTTGTCGCGCGTCGCTTCGTCCTTGTGCCGCATTCCCATCCGGGCGTAATTCAAAATGGTCATCAGCACGTTGTTGAACTCGTGCGTCGTCGTGCTGGTCAATTCGCCCAGCGCCGTCAGCCGCTGGGCGTCGTTCAGTTGCTGCCGGAGGGCGGCAATCTCTTCCTGGGGCGAAAGCGTGGTCGCGGAAAACGGGCGAGTCATAAGCGGGGCTATCGGGAAAGAGCAACAGGACGGCTGCCGCGGTCGGCCAGGTTTGCCGCACTGTCGCGGCCCACGCAATCGACCGGGCTTGCCTGAAAGGGTCGTCTTAACCTGCTCGCAGGACGAGACTTATCGCTAGGCGTGGTATCGACGAATCGAACTGGCCCGCATGACCATCGCCCGCTACAATCTGCCACCCTGGCCAAAATGACTTGGCCGATTGGAGAAGCTGGGATGCACACGGTTGAAATGTTGGAACGGCTGAAGGATGTCGCCGAGCGGGCGGGCTACACGGTTCGCCTCGAATGGCTGGGAGGGGCGGGAGGGGGCGCGTGCGAGTTTGCCGGCCGCAAATGGATCTTCATCGACCTGGCGCTGTCGGTCGTCGAGCAGCTCGATCAGGTTGCCGCCGCGCTGCGGAACGATCCGACGGTCCCCGCGCTCAATGCACCGCAACCGGTGCGGCAGTTTTTGGGGCAGCGGCGCGCAGCATAAATTTCCTGCTCTCATTGAGAAGAGTAGGAGGATGAGGAAGAGTAGGAGTAAGAGTATCTGGATCCGCAACGTCGGCTTGATCCCCCCGCGATCCGCAAACCTTCGCAGCAGTGAGGCGCCAAACGATGCACGATACCGCGGAACAAGCCGTCGTCATTCTCGGAATCGGGCATCGCTGCGGAACGAACTTTTTGAGTGATCTGCTGGTGCAACACGCCGATACCTGCCGGCCGACGCACGTTCCGGAAGATTTCTTCGTCCACCACGCCCAGCACCTGCAAACTTTTGCCGCCGGCCTGCATGCTTCGTGGGGAGAAGGCCGCCGGCTGGAAACGCCCCAAGAAGAGATTGGCGCGACGCTCGGCCAGGGGCTGCTGGCGCTGCTGCGCAAGCAAACCGATCGCCAAGCGCCCTACTTGGTCACGAAGACCCCGCGGGCCGATCACGTGCAGCTTTGCCCGTGGCTGTTCCCGGACCAGCGCTTGATCCTGTTGATTCGCGATGGGCGGTCGGTGGTCGAATCGGCCGTCAAAAGCTTCCACTGGTCGTACCGCAAGGCGATCGACCGCTGGCGGCGCGGTGCGCGGCGAATTCTCGAGTTCGATCGCGACCATTGCGGCGGATCGTATCCCTACCTGGTCGTGCGGTACGAAGACTTGGTAACCAACCTCGAAGCCGAGCTGCACCGCCTGCTGGGCTTTTTGGGGCTCGATCCGCGGCGCTACGATTTCGACGCCGCGGCGGCGCTGCCGGTGCGGGGCTCTTCCACCCTAAAGCTCCACGGCGAGCCGTTGCACTGGCGCCCCGTTGCCAAACGGAGCGACTTTAGCCCGCTGGACCGGGCGGCCGGTTGGTCGCTCCGGCAACAGGCCCGATTCCTGTGGCGCGCGGGGGCGTATCAACGGCTGCTGGGATACAGCGCCGAAGCTCCGCAAGCCGACGGCCTGCTGGGAAGCCTGTTTCAGCGCTTGCTCGACTTGCAGTGGCAGCGGCATACGGCCCGCCACAATCTGCAGCCGCTAGGACGACAAATTTTCGGCCTGCAACTGGCCGATTCGGCGGACGAGCCAGCCGTGGTCTCGCTCCCGCAACCCGCTTCGCGCCGCGCGGCTTGAATATTTGCAAGCCGAGGGGAGCCGCCCAGTGACCCAGGGCCACGGGATTCTGCGTGTCCGAATAGAGTCAGTGGCCAGTTGTCAGTGGCCAGGGGTCAGTTAGAAAATCTCCGCGACCGCCCCGCCCAGCCGCGCGAGCACTTCAGCTACGTCCGCTGCCCCTTAAAACTGGCGCAAGAAATTCGCAACCGATCGCGGGCACGTCTCCACTTGCCACGGCCCGCGGCGGGCACGAAGATTGACGGTAGCAGTTTCGTTTTTTTCTTGCATTCGCCTACCGGCTCGCCTTCTCTCACTCCATGGATCAACAGCGCGAGCGGATTGAGGCCGATCTCCGCGGCCTGCTGACCGGAGAAGTGCTCTGCGACGACGCCATGCTGGCCATGTACGCCAGCGATGCGAGCGTCTATCAGGTCCGCCCGCTCGGGGTCGTCCGCCCCCGCGGCTTGGCCGATGTGCAGGCCACTTTGCGTTATGCCGCGGAGCAATTGATTCCGGTTCATGCCCGGGGGGCGGGGACCGGACTGGCGGGCGAGTCGCTCGGCCCCGGCCTGGTGATGGACTTTTCGCGGGCCATGCGGCGCATCGTAAGTGTCGATAGCCAAACGGTTACCGTCCAGCCGGGCGTTGTTCTGGGGCAGCTCAACCGGTATCTGGCGGCGTTTGGGCGGCAGTTCGGCCCCGACCCGGCGACCGGCAGCGTCACCACGATGGGGAGCGTGTTGGCGCTCGACAACAGCGGCTCGAACTGGCTGCGCTACGGCTCGGCCCGGCGGCACGTGCAAAGCCTGCAAATCGTGCTGGCCGACGGCGAATCGTTCGAGGCGGCCCGGCACCTCGTTACCGACGACCCGAACGTCGATCCCGTGCCGCGGCGACGCGAGATCGTCCGCCGCCTGGCCGAACTGATCGAGCGCGAACGGGCCGTCATTCGCGACCATCGCCCCAAGTCGTGGGTCAACCGCTGCGGCTACCACCTGTACGACGTGCTGCAGGATGGCCAGCTCGACCTGGCTCGGCTGCTGGTCGGCAGCGAAGGAACCTTGGCCCTAATCACCCAGGCGACGCTCCGCACCGAGCCGATCCCCAAGCATCGCGGCGTGATGCTGGTGTTTTTCGATCGGTTGGAATCGGCCGCCGTAGCCGCCGCCGAGGCCCGCAGCTTGAACCTGGTGGCCTGCGACCTGATCGACCGGCGGATCCTGTCGCTGGCCCGCGACATCGATCCGCGCTATGCCCAAGCGATTCCGCGCGAGGCGGAAGCGATGCTGGTCGTCGAGCAACAGGCCGACGACGAACGCGAAGTGATCGACAGCTTGCAGCAAACGGTCATTCGCTGGCAGCGGCGCCGACGGCTCGCGTTTCACTTTCACCAGGCCCTTGCTCCCGACGACTACGACGCCTTCCGCCGGCTCGCCCGCCGCGTATCGCCCACGCTGTATCGCGTGCAGGGGATGGAGCGTCCGGCCCCGTTTGTCGAGGACATCGCCGTTCCGCCCGAAGTGCTGCCCGAGTTTCTGATGAAGCTGCAAAACGTGCTCAAGTCGCACGGCGTCACCGCCTCGTTCTTCGCGCATGCGGGGCACGGGCAGTTGCACGTGCGACCTTTTTTGAACCTGGCCGATCCGGCCGACGTGCGCAAGATGCAGGCCCTGGCCGACGACCTGTACCACGAAGTGTTGGCCGTGGGGGGAACCATCAGTGGCGAACACGGCAGCGGCCTCAGCCGCACCTGGTACCTGCGCAAACAGTTTGGCCCGTTGTACGACGTATTTCGCGAGGTGAAACGTATCTTCGATCCGCAAAACCTGCTCAATCCGGGCAAGGTCGTGGCCGACGTGCCGCAGCCGATCACCAAGAATTTGCGCGGCATCGCCGCGGACAGTGCCATGCTCGAAGCGGCGCCGGCGGAAGATTCGCCCGAAGATGCGACAACCCCACCGACCAAATCGCTGGAACTGCAACTGATCTGGAAGGGAAACGAGCTGCCGCAGGTCGCCAACGCCTGCAACGGGTGCGGCCGCTGCCGGACGCAATCGCTCGACGAGCGAATGTGCCCCATTTTTCGTTTCGCTCCGTCCGAGGAAGCGTCGCCGCGGGCCAAGGCCAATCTGATGCGGGCGGTGCTGACCGGCGAGCTCGATCCCGCCTTGCTGGCCAAGGACGAACTCAAGGCGGTGGCCGACCTGTGCGTCAACTGCCACCAGTGCCGGCTCGAATGCCCCGCCGGGGTCGATATTCCCAAGCTGATGATCGAAGCCAAGGCCCAATACGTGGCCGCCAGCGGACTGAGCACCTCGGATCGGTTGCTCACGCGGCTCGAAAAGTTTTCGGGGTGGCTGTCGGCCTTCAGCACCGTTGCCAACTACGCCTTGCATCATCGCTGGACGCGGTGGCTGTTGGAAAAGTCGCTGGGCCTGGCCCAGGGGCGCAAGCTGCCGCGGGTCGCTTCGACAAGTTTCCTCCGCTGGGCCGAGCGCCGCGGCCTGACCCGGCCGACCCGCCGCACCGGCGGCAAGGTGCTGTACTTCGTCGATCTGTACGCCAACTGGTACGACGTGCAACTGGCCGAAGCCTTTGTCGCCGTGCTCGAGCACAACAACATTGCCGTCTATGTCCATCCCAATCAGCTTGGCTCGGGAATGGCACGCATTGCCATGGGCGACATCGAACGCGGCCGCAAGCAAGCGGCTCGCAACGTCCGCATCCTGGCCGAAGCGGTTCGCCAGGGGTACGAAATCGTCTGTACCGAACCCACCGCCGCCCTCTGCCTGACCCACGAATACCCCAACCTGCTGGACGACGACGATGTGCGGCTGGTCGCCGCGCACACGCACGAGGCTTGCACCTACCTGTGGGGGCTGCACCAGGCGGGAAAACTGGCGGTCAACTTCCAGCCGCTCAGCCTGGTGCTGGGCTACCACACCCCCTGCCACCTGCGGGCGCTCGAAGTCGGCTCGCCGGGCGAGAACCTGCTGAAGTTGATCAAGGGGGTCGATGTCCGGCATATCGAGCGGGGATGCAGCGGCATGGCCGGCACCTTTGGCCTCAAACGCGAAAATTACCGGGCTAGCCTGCGGGCCGGCTGGGGGCTGATCAGCGCGATGCGCGATCCCGCAATCCAGTTGGGGACGACGGAGTGCAGTTCGTGTAAAATGCAGATGGAGCAAGGGACCAGCAAACCGACCATCCACCCGCTCAAGATTCTGGCCCTCGCCTACGGCCTGATGCCCGAGTTGGAAACGCTGTTGACGGCCCGCAGCGGTGAATTGACCGTAACGTAAAGCCCGCGACTAAAAGCCCGCGACATGAAACTCAGCGTGAAGTTGTTTGCCGTGGCCCGTCAGCGGGTCGGCCGGGACCAGATCGACGTGGAACTGCCCGAGGCGGCCACGGTGCGCGAATTGCGCGGGGCGATTGCCGAGCAGTTCCCTCCGCTGGCCGATGTGCTGGCGCATGTCCGATTTGCGGTGAACAACGACTATGCCGCGGAATCAACCGCGCTGGTCCCCGGCTGCGAAGTGGCCCTCATTCCACCCGTCAGCGGCGGCTAGCCGTGGGGCAGGCTTCCCGCCTGCCGTGCGCCTGCCGCGCAAAACAAGAGATGATTCAGCTTACCAACCACCCGATCGACCCCGGCGCAGTCCTCGACCAGGTCGCGTCGCACGACGCCGGGGCGGTGCTCCTCTTTTTGGGGACGACCCGCGAGCTGACCAACGGTCGCCGCACTGTCTCGCTCGACTACGAATGCTACCCCGCCATGGCCGAGAAAAAGCTGACGGAGCTCGAGGCCGAGGCTCGCACCCGCTGGCCGCTGACCGGCTGCCATGTGGTACATCGGCTGGGACATTTGGAGTTGGGCGAGGCGAGCATCGCCATCGCCGTCAGCTCGCCCCACCGGGTCGCCGCCTTCGCAGCGGGCCAGTGGCTGATTGACACGATCAAACAGGTTGTGCCAATCTGGAAGCAAGAGAATTGGGCCGACGGAACGAGCGAGTGGGTACACCCAGGAATGACTAAGCCCTAATGACTAATGACTAAACCGCAAACTATTAGTCATTAGGATTTAGTGCTTAGGATTTAGTGCAGCAACTTTATGTCCGATCAATTCATTGATTCGTTAGGCCGCATCCATACGAACCTGCGGATCAGCGTCACCGATCGCTGCAACATCCGCTGCTTCTATTGCATGCCCGACGAGAACATTCGCTTCAAGCCGCGGAGCGAGATCCTCACGTTCGAGGAAATCGAACGGTTCGTCCGGGTCGTCGCGCCGTGCGGCGTCAACAAGCTCCGGCTGACCGGCGGCGAGCCCTTGGTCCGGGCCGATCTGCCGGTGCTCGTTGAGCGGCTGGCCGCCATCGACGGCATCCGCGACATCGCCCTCACTACCAACGGCATCTTGCTGGAAGAGCACGCCCAGACGCTGAAGGACGCCGGCCTGACGCGGATCAACATCAGTCTCGATGCCCTGTCCGAGGAGACGTTTCGCCGCATCGCCCGCCGCGACGGCCTCGACCGGGTGCTGGCCGGCATTCACGCCGCCCGCCGCGTCGGCTTTCAGAAAATCCGACTCAACGCCGTGGCGATCAAGGGGATCACCGAGCCGGAGATCGTGCCGCTCGCCCAGTTCGCACGCCGGCACGACCTGGAAATGCGATTCATCGAGTTCATGCCGCTCGACGCCGAGCAGCATAGGCAGCACGACCAGGTACACTCGGGCGACGAGATTCGCCGGCAACTGGAAGCGGCCATCGCCCCGCTCGAACCGGCCGCGCGCCCCGACCCCAGCCAGCCCGCGACCGATTTTCGCTTCGCCGACGGCAGCGGCACCATCGGCTTCATCAACCCGGTCTCGCAGCCCTTCTGCGAAGACTGCAACCGCCTGCGGCTCACGGCCGAGGGGCAGGTCCGCAACTGCCTGTTCTCGACGGTCGAATGGGATGCCCGCGCCGTTTTGCGCGGCAGCGGCAGCGACCCGGATTTGCTAGCCTTGGTGCGCGACTGCGTGGCCGCCAAAAAACCGGGCCACGGCATCGACTCGCCCGACTTCGTTCGCCCCGCACGGGCCATGTATCAGATTGGAGGGTAGTCACAAGTCCTCGGTCCTTGGTCATTTGTTGCTCAGCAAATGACTAATGACTAATTTCTAATGACTAATGATAAGTGAGCAGAATCTTTTTCGACAACGCCGCGACCAGTTGGCCGAAGCCCGAAGCCGTCTATCGCGCGGTGGACGACTATCAGCGGCGGCTCGGAACGCCGGCGGGCCGCGGCAGCTATGCCGACGCGGCCCAGCCCGAGCGGATCGTCGCCTCGTGCCGCAAAAAAATTGCCCTGGCCATTCATGCCGCCGAGACGAACCGCATCGTGTTCACGCACAACGGCACCGATTCACTGAACCTGGCGCTGCACGGCTCGCTGCGCCAAGGCGATCACGTCGTCACCACGGTCTGCGAGCACAATTCGGTTCTCCGCCCGCTCCGGTTTCTGGCAGAACACCGGGGCGTTACTGCCACGTATGTCCCTTGCGATGCAGCCGGCTGGGTCAGCCCCGACGACGTTCGCCAAGCCATCACGCCGCAAACCCGGTTGATTGCCGTGGTGCATGCCTCGAACGTGACCGGCGCGGTGCAGCCGGTTGAGGCAATTGGCCGCCTCGCGGCCGAGCACGGTATTCGCTATCTCGTCGATGCGGCCCAGTCGCTGGGGTACATGCCGGTCGATGTCGAGCGGATCGGCTGCCAATTGCTGGCGGCACCGGGTCACAAGGGGTTGCTCGGCCCTCTGGGAACGGGGGTTTTGTATATCGCCCCCGGTTTGGAAAACGACTTGCTCCCGCTGCGGCAGGGAGGGACCGGCACCCGCAGCGACGAGGACGTGCAGCCCGCCTCGCTTCCCGACCGGTACGAATCGGGCAACCTGAACGTCCCCGGTCTGGTCGGGTTGGAAGCGGGCGTTAGCCACCTGTTGGAGCAGGGAATCGCACAGGTGCAGTCGCAACTGCAAACGCTCGCCGATCAATTGTTGACCGGAATTGCAGAGATCGGCGGCATCACACTTTTCGGCCCCCAAACCAGCGACCGGCGGGTCGGCGTGGTCAGCCTGAACGTCGCCGGCTACGACCCGCAGGAACTGGCGGCGCTGCTCGACTCGAACTGGTCGATCCAAACCCGCGCCGGGCTGCACTGCGCCCCGCGGATGCACGCAGCGCTCGGCACCGCGCCGCAAGGAACCTTGCGCATCAGCCTGGGGCACTTCACCACGCGCGAAGAAGTAGCCGCGCTGCTCGCCGCCCTGGCGGAAATCGCCGCCGTCTAAAATAATTTTGCCCACGCCGCGGTTGGACCGCTACCATGCCTCGTAGCCTGCCGCAGCGGCCCGCGATCCACGCGCAGGCACGGCTGCTTGAGACGACGTTGAAACAGTAGCTGAACCGCTCAAACCGTTTCCGGAACCACGAACGGGGCCCGGTACTCGCGCGTCAACAGCTTGTTGGCCTCGTCGGCCCGCTCGCCGGTGAACCGCTCGTTGGCTGGATCGAACGTCAGGACCGGACCGATCGTATAGGTCGTCTTGTCGATCGGCACGCCGACCGCCCGGCAGTTGTCGCGGATCCGTTCCAAGGTCGCCACCGCTTCCTTGTTGTCGTCGCCGATCGAGCCGCGGGCTTTGTCGAACGTCCCTTGCGTTCCCAGACGATACGAAATGTTGGGCAAGTGACAGAGGGCCGACGAGTAGTGCGCCACCTCGACTCCGCAGTTGCAATCTTCCGGATTGCGGGTCCGAATGGCATTGATGAAGCTGCCAAACGCGCCGCCGGGGGCAACCTGCACGTCGCCGGCCACCTCCAGCTTTTGCGGCTTGCTGCCATCCTTGGGATAAAAGAAGGGAACAGTAACCTTTTTGCCGTTCACGACGATCTGTTCGTCCTTGATGACCCCTTCCGTCGTATAGAACGAGTTCGAGACATCGTTGGGCCAATCCTTGTGCTTGCCCACTAGGCCGCGCACCTCGAAGACCAGCGTGGTCGGCCCGAACTCCATGACGCCGAGTTGCATGTTGGGCGTTTCGGCCTGGTCGGGCCCGTCGGGCAACAGGCGACCGCCAATGCTAAACACCTTGGTCGGCAGCGTGCCGTCCTTGATGCCCCAGCGGGCAATGTCCATCTGGTGAACGCCTTGATTGCCGATCTCGCCGTTCCCCGTGTCCCAGAACCAGTGCCAGTTGTAATGCACCAAGTTCTTGTGATACGGCTGCTCGGGGGCCGGACCGAGCCAAAGGTTGAAGTCGAGCGTGCCCGGCGGCTTTTCGATTTCTTTGAAGCCGATGCTCGTGCGGCCGCTGCCTCCTTTGCTGGCGCTTCCCTTGCTGACCAGCAGGTCGCCGTACTTGCCCGAGTGGACGGCGGCAATCTCGCGGGCCCATTTGTTGTCGGACCGGCTTTGCGTGCCGTGCTGCACGACGCGGTTATATTTTTTGGCGGCCTCGACGCACTTCCGCCCCTCATAGACGTTGTGGCTGATCGGTTTTTCGACGTACACGTCTTTGCCCGCCTGGCAGGCCCAGATCGTAATCAGCGAGTGCCAGTGGTTGGTGGTCGCCACGGTGATGGCGTCGAGCGATTTGTCGTCCAGCGCCTGGCGCACGTCTTGCACGCATTTCGGCCGGCTGCCGATCCGATTTTCGACCGCCTGGGTTCGCGAGTCGAACAGCGAGCTATCGACGTCGATCAGATACGTGAGTTGGACCTTGTCCATTCCGGTGAAGGCGTCGATGTGCGAGCCGCCGCGGCCGTTGATCCCCGTAACGCCGATGCGGATCGTGTCGTTGGCGCCGATCACGCGGCCCGAAGCCTTGGTGCCGCCGATCGTGAAGAGGGGAAATGCCGCGCTGGCGGCGGCGGCGGCGCGGAGGACGGTACGGCGGGAAATCCGCTTCATGGCTGGCTCCTTGGGAGAAGGAAGGTGGGACGAACGCCCCAAATTACAACACAGCCGGGAGGAAATGTCCAGCAAAACCGCCGAAGGGTCGTGGATGTGTGAGCGTCTCGAAAGTAGGTGGGAAATCGGTTCCAATGCAGGAGGCGTAACA
>JBBDYF010000305.1:0-10897 GCA_040901775.1 Pirellulaceae bacterium
GATCCGACGTCGAAGCGCTGCTGGCCCGCCTGGCGGTGGCCGCTGGCACGCCCCTGCTGGACCGGACCGAGGTGGCCCTGGCCGCCGGCCCGCTCGGCTGGCGGCTCAATGGCTCGCGCGACGAGCAGGGTGTGCGGATCGACGCCCACTTTTTGATCGACGCCACCGGCGAGTACGGCCTGGCGCCCCGCACGCTCGGCATACGCTCCGAACCGGAGCGGCTGAAGACGAACTCGCGGACCCTGTTTGCCCACTTCGCAGATCTGAAGCGGTGGCGTGAGATTCTGGAGGCCCGTGGTGGGCGAACCGACGAGCACCCGTTCGACTGCGACCACGCCGCCCTCCACCAGGTGATCGACGAAGGGTGGATGTACCAGTTGCGGTTCAACAATGGGGTGACGAGCGCGGGCTTCGTCCTCGCCGCCGACGAGCATCCGCTCGACCCGGCCCGGCCAATCCAGCACGAATGGGACGCGCTGTTGGCCCGCTACCCCGACCTGGCCGAGCAGTTTCGATCGGCCCGGGTGGCGGCCCCCGCCGGCGGCCTCGTCCGCACGGGCCGGCTGCAACGCCGCCACAGCCAGCTCGCCGGGCCAAACTGGGCCTTGTTGCCGCACACGGCCGGCTTCATCGACCCGCTGCACAGCACGGGCATCGCCCAGTCGCTGTGCGGAATCCAGCGGCTGGCCCAGGCGCTCGAACACCATTGGCAAAGCCCGTCGCTCGAACCGGCGCTCCGCCGCTACGAAGCTGCGCTGTGGCGCGAGCTCGACCTGATCGACCAGTTGGTCAGCGCCTGCTACCTTGCCCGCCGCACGCCGCGGCTCTTTGCCGCCTGCACGATGTTGTATTTTGCCGCCGCCCATACCAGCGAGACTCGCCGCCTGGCGGGCAAGCTGCCGCCGGGCGAAGGCTTTCTCTGCGCCGACGATCCGCGGTTCCGCTCCCTAGTGCAACAGACTTGGCAGCAAGTTCACGCGCTCAGCCGGCAGCAGACGATCGAGGTGACTGCATTGCAGGCGTTCGAGACGGAGCTGGCCGCGGCCCTGGGGCCGTACAACACGGCTGGCCTGCTCGATCCGTCGGCTCACAACCTGTACCGCTGCACGCAGATCGACAAGGGGCGACTGGCGCGGTGAAGCGGGCGGGTTTTGCTACTGTTGTCGCGAGGTCGTGACGCCACCGGGAGGCTGACGCCTCCCGCGCGCCAATTTCGGCGCGGGTCGCCAGACCCCGCCGCCAGTTATTCCGCCAGCTTTTTCAGCTCCACCTTGCGGAACTCGATCGGGTGGCTCTCCGACTGGAGCGAAATCGTGCCGCCGCTGAGCTGAACCGTCCCCGCCTTGGCCGCCAGTTCTTTGGCGTGCGCGTCGCGCTCGTCGAGTTGCGGCTGCTGATATTCCAGCACCGTCTTGCCATCGAGGATGTGCTTCATCACCTTATTGCCGCGCACTTCCATCAGCACGCTCACCCACTGGTCGCCGTGGTAGGTTTCGGAGGTCGAGTTGGTGCAGTGGCGGGTGAGCAGTTCGCCCTTCATCACCACGTTGGTGCCAGGCGTGCAAAGGTTGGCGGTGGCCCGCGTGCCGCTGCCTGAGCCGCCGAGGAACTGCACCTCGATCGAGGCGGGGAAGTCTTGGTCCTTGCTCATCGTCGTCGGCGATTCGCCGTGCAGCATGGCCCCGCTGTTGCGGATCGCCCAACCGGGACCGCCGGGGCACTGCTCGCCAACGAAGCGGTATTCGATCCGCAGCAGGTAGTTCGAGAACGGCTCTTTGTAGAACAGGTGCCCAAAGCGTTCGCCGAACTGGTCGTATTTGTCGTAGGCGACCTTGAGCACGCCGTTTTCCACGCGGAACGTCTCGCCGTAGTTGTCTCCCAGTTCGCTGTAGCGAATTTTGGGGGTCCAGCCGTCGAGGTTCTTGCCGTTAAAAAGCTGAATCCACTCGCCCGCTGCGGATTCTTTTTCCTGGGCGAGCGCGGGAGAGACCAGCGTCAACAGCGCGAGGCAGGCGGTGAGCGAGCGGAGCATGGTGGAACCTTCGTGGGACAATGGCGTCAAAATGCAAGTACAACACCGCTGATCGTAACGCAGGCGATGGCAGCCCGCCACGGTGCGGGAGGGCGAGGCTCCCGCCGATCCGAGGCGAGCAGCCTCCCGATGGGGCCGCCCTCTGCCCTCTGCCCACATTTCACGCACTGGCAGGATGCCAGTGCCACCCGTGACCAGACTCAAGCCGCCCGCCCGGTTTTCGCGGGAAGACGATTATTTTTCGCGAATCGTCAGTTGGCCGCTCGCCTCGGCGGCGGCGTAGGCGGCCCGGGTCGCGGCAAAGTCGTCTCCCGACACGCCGACCAGCGCGAGCGGCCGGGGAGCAATCAGGCCGAGCGAGTCGGGCACGTCGCCAACCCGCAGCACGTTGAGCAGTTGCGGCGCGGCGGCGTCCATGTGGGTCGTCTGCGGGCTGACGAGCGTTGCCCCGGCAATCTGCTCGTCGAGCACCGCGGCGTAGGCGGCGATCAGACCGGCCGGGCCCTTGCCGGCAACGTGGACCGCGGGCTTGCCTTCGGAGTTGGCCAAATGTTTCGCCGCCGCGATGACATCCCACACCCGGCCGCTATCTACCGTGCGCCCGAGCAGCGCGTGCGACCGCTCAACGTAGTTCGGCCCGTTCTTCCGCGTCCACTTGGTTTGCCCGACGCCCCGCGGCTCGCATAGAACGGTGGCCCGCCCGGCTTTAAGCAGCCTCTTCACCCACTCGGGCGATTGGCCCGCTTCGTCTTCACCCAAAACGACGAGGAGCACTTCTCCAGGTTTGCTGATCCTTTGAAGATGGACATTCCGCAAACGGAATTCAATGTGCTCTTCGGAAGCCATCCGCTCGGAGCTGTCTCCGGCATCGCCGAGCTTCGTGGCCGCCGGGATCGTCTCTGGGAAGTAGGAAAAACTCACCCGCCGCAACTCGGCGAGCAGCGGCTTTTTCCAGGCGTCGAACTTGCCGGCCTCGGGCGGAGTGGGAGTCGCTATGGGCACGAAATGCTCGTCGATCTTGGTGTTGAGCTGGTCGGCGGGGAGGTCGGCGTCGGTCGGAAAGACGCGCAGCTTCTCGGGCGGAATCGGATACGGTCCCGGATCGCGCCCCTCGCTGACGACGTCGATCTCGCTGTCGGCCACCGGGTGGGCGTCTCCTTTCAGGTGGGCATTGAGAAAGCGAAACGCCGCCTGGCGAATATCCTGGCGATAGGCGTGCCCGCCGACGCTGACGACCGCATCGACCCGGTCGCCCGCGCCGTACAGGCTGTAGAGCCGTTCGAGGCGGGTGGTGACTCGCTCGTTGGCGTCCATCGGAAAGATGTTGTCCTGGTCGCTGTTGACGAACAACATCGGCCGCGGGGCGACGAGTCCGGCGATCCGGGTCCAAGGCCACTGGAAGGTGTTGTAGAGAAACATGCAGTCGCAGTGGCCGTTGATCACTCGGTTCGTCACGTACGATTCGAGGTCGGCCATCCCGCTGACCGGGATCGCCACCCGCACCCGCTCGTCGGCCGCGGCGACCCAGAACGTCGCCGCCCCACCGCCGCTGATGCCGGTGACGGCGATTCGCTCGGGATCGACATCGGGCCGGCCGACCAGATAGTCGATGCCGCGAACTCCGTTCCACGCTTCGACCCCAGCCGGCGTGTACCCGCGCGAGTGCCACCACCAGCGACCCAGGTTGTAGGTGCCGTGATGAGTGGCGGCGATCTCGCCCAGTTGCAACGTATCGACCACCAGGCAAACGTAGCCGTGCCGGGCGAGCCAGATTCCGTGCGACTGGTAGGCGACCTTGTTGCCGTCGCGACCGCGCCCCGAATGCCCGCAAACATAGAACACGGCGGGCAGCTTCTTGCCCGGCTCGATCGTCGTCGGTCGATACAAGTTGCCGGTGACGTAGAGCCCCGGCCGGCTTTGGTAGTGCAGCATTTCGACCGTGTAGCCGTCGCCGTCGAGCGTGCCGGTCACGGTGGCGGCAAGGGGCGTTTTCTCCGGCCGAGGCGACAGGCCGAGCATGTAAAAGTATTCTTCCTGGTACCGCGGCCGGTTCGCTTGCCAGTCGGCGAGCGAACGGACGTCGCCCGCATAGCGGTCGGCCAGGCGCGCCGTTTCGGCCTGCAAGTAGGCCTGGATCATCGCATCGCCGGGGTTGGCTCGATCCGGCTCGCCGAGCGGCTGGGCGTTGGCGGCGGGTGCGAACCGATCGCCGACAAATGCCAAAGCGACCAGAGCATACAGCAGCGGCAGACGGCGGGCGGGGCGGGACATGGCGGAGGTCTCTCGTGGAAAGGACTGGAATTTGCCAGGGGCGTTTATCGTACCGTGGCGAAGCGGGCTTTGCAGGGAAGATTCGGTTCTGCTATTGGGATGGCGCTTGTTGGGATGGTGCAACCGGTGGCGACTTTCGCTACCATGAGTGGCTCTTATGCAGCGCCGTTCGCGGCGTGCGGGGTCGGCCTTTTCTTCTCTGTCGAGGGTGCTTGCATGACGACCCATTTCTGTTGGCTCCCAGGTCTGTGTTGCTCGTTCGCCTTGACCGCCGGCTGGTCGGCGACCGCCCTCGCCGACCCCCAGCAATGGATTCAGCAACTGGGCGCGCCGGAGTTTTCGGCCCGGCAAGCCGCCTCGCGCAAGCTGAGCGAAGGGGGCCGGGTTCTGTTTCCAGAAGTCGAAAGAGCAGCCGAGACCGGTTCGCGGGAAGTCGCCGGCCGGGCGATCGACATTCTCCGCAAGCACTTCGAGCGAGGCGACGACCAGACTCAGCAACAGGCTCGTGAATCGTTGCAGCGGTTGGCCAAGAGCAAAAACCCCGTGGCGGCGCAGCGGGCGGGGCAGGCCCTGAATCCAGTCGCGCCACAAGCGATGCAGGATCTTGGCCAGCTCAATCCCTTTTTGCCCGCCTTTCAGCGGGCCGGCGTGCGGGTTCAAGTCGGAGGAATTCAAATCGGGCGAGTCGCGCCTGCCGTGAATCGCCGCTTGCACATGCGCACCGTCAACGGCCAGCGAGAGGTGGAACTGCAAGAAGGGGACAAAACGATCAAGGTCCGCGATACTGGTGCCGGCGGCCTGGAAGCGGAGATTACCGAGCGGGCTGGCGGCCAGGAAACGACCCGCAAGGTCCAGGCCAAGGATGCCGCGGAGTTGAAACAGAAGGACGCTGAGGCGGGTGCCTTTCACGAGCGATATTTTGCGCGGGCCGCCGGTCTCGCGGCAGCTCCGCAAAATGCCGATCTGCTGAAGCTGCAGCTCGAAAGCATCGACAAGATGATTGCGAGAACCAAGCTGCGGCAGCCGAATGACATCAACGAGCCCAGCAATCGGCGTGCGATCCAATCCCTCGAACGCTTGAAGGGGGATTTGGAAGAGCAACTCAAGAAACTGCCCATTCAACTGGACGATCCGCCCGCAGCAAAGAACCAGGCAACACCTGCGGACGCACCCGCTCGGCAGCCCAACTAAGCAGATCAGAAATGCAAACCGCGGATTTCCCGGATGGCGCGGATGCGGACAGAGTGCCTACCTTCCGAATCCGTGCGAATCGGTGTTTCATCCGTGGCTCATTCCTTCCCATCCGCGACAATCAAGCGCCATCTGCGGTTCTCTCTCCTTCCGACCGAAATTAGTCCGGCTACGCCGGGCTGTGCTCTTCTATTCAGAATGCCTTGCACGCGACGCCAACCCATGACGAACTTCGAGTCTCGCCGCGATCGGCTTCGCCACCTGCTCAAGAAAGAGACGCTCGAGTCCCTGCTGGTCACCGACGAGCGAAACGTCACCTACCTGACCGGATTCACCGGGGATTCCAGCTTTCTGGTCGTTCAGCAAACGGGCGAAGTGCTGATCACCGATCGCCGCTATACCCAGCAACTGGAAGAGGAATGCCCCGGCCTGCCGCTAGAAGTGCGCGGCCCCGGCGTGGCCATGCCGGATTTTGCCGCCGCGCTGCTAAGCAAGCTGGCCCTGGTGACGCTGGGGGTGGAAGGCGACGCGATGTCGGTCGCGCTGTACGAAAAGCTGCGCGAGAAGCTCAAGCCGACTCGCTTCGCGCTGACGGCGGGGATGGTCGAATCGCTCCGCGAGATCAAGGACGCCGGCGAGATCGAAGAGATCCGCGAAGCGGTGCGGATCGCCGAGCGGGCCTTTGCCGTGATTCGACACTCGCTCCGACCGGGCCGAACGGAAAAGGAAGTAGCTGACGAACTGGAGTATCAGATTCGTCTGTTTGGCGGCGTGTGCGGGGCGTTTCCGTCGATTGTCGGCGTGGGGCCGCGAGCCGCCTTGCCCCACGGCCGACCGGCCCGCGATTCGCGAATCGGCGACTTCGACTTCGTGCTGATCGACTGGGGGGCCCGCGGCCGGCTCTATCACAGCGACTTGACCCGTGTGCTGGCGACCGGTAAACTCTCGCCGAAACTCCAAGAGGTGTATGGAGTTGTGCTTGCCGCCCAGCGGTCGGCCATCGCCGCCATCCGGCCCGGAGCGATCATGAAAGAGGTGGACGCGGCGGCCCGCTCGGTGATCTCCCAGGCAAACTATGGAGATTTTTTCGGTCATTCCCTCGGCCACGGCCTGGGCCTGGCGGTACACGAGCAGCCGCGACTGGCACCCGACCAGGATCGCCCGCTGGCGGCGGGAATGGTCGTGACGGTCGAGCCGGGGATTTACCTTCCCGGCTGGGGCGGCGTGCGGATCGAGGACGACGTGCTGGTGACCGAGGGAGGCTGCGAAGTGTTGACCTCGGTGCCGAAAGAACTGCCCGACTGCGTGTTGAATGACTAAATCCTAAGGACTAATGACTCCGAAGAAGCTGTTTTCCCGATTTAGTCATTAGGATTTAGTCCTTAGTCATTTGTATTCTGCCATGCCCGACGCCGACAAACCCCGTGCTCGCCGGCCCGCCCCGCGCAAAGCGGCTGCGGCAGCCTCGCGCAAACCGTCTCGGAAACCTTCGATGAGTGAAGAATCTGTCCCGTCCCAGGCCGACGTGTTCGAGATCGAGCGGATTCGCCGGCTCGTGGAGTTGATGAAAGAGCACGACCTGAGCGAGATCGACCTCCGCGAATCGCGGCAGCGGATTCGCATCTGCCGCGGAGCGAAAGAAGTTCCCCGCCCGGCTGCCGCCCCAACATCGTCGCCCGCGGCACCTGCGGCCGCGGCCGCGACGTCCACCGACGGAGCGAACATCGCCGTCATCAAAAGCCCGATGGTCGGCACCTTCTATTCGCGGCCCAATCCCAAGGCCGAGCCGTATGTCAAGGTGGGCGACCGGGTCGATGCCAGCACGTTGATCTGCATGGTCGAGGCGATGAAGGTGTTCAACGAGATCCCCGCCGAGATTCGGGGTCAGGTCGTGGCCGTGCTGGTCGCCGACGGCGAGGCGGTTGAGTTCGACAAGCCGTTGTTCAAGGTGGATACCAGCAAGTAGCCGCCAATGTTCAAACGCATTTTGATTGCCAACCGCGGTGAGATCGCCCTGCGAATCATCCGCGCCTGCCAGGAACTGGGCATCGAGACGGTGTGCGTCTATTCGACCGCCGACCGGGGCAGCCAATACCTGTCGCTAGCCGACGAGGCCATTTGCATCGGCCCCCCCAAGAGCGCGCAAAGCTATCTGAAGATCGACCAGATCATCAGCGCCGCCGAAGTGGGCAACGTCGAGGCGATTCATCCAGGCTACGGTTTCCTGGCCGAAAACGCCCATTTCAACGAGGTTTGCCGGAGTTGCAACATCGACTTCATCGGCCCCGGCCCGGCCGCGATGGAGGCCCTGGGAGATAAGAACACGGCCCGCACGATGGCCCGCCGGGCGAATGTGCCGGTGGTGCCCGGCAGCGCGGGTCTGCTTGAGGAAGAGGACGAGGCGGTGCGGGTGGCCCACGAGATCGGCTTTCCCGTGCTCATCAAGGCGACCGCCGGCGGCGGCGGCAAGGGGATGCGCGTCGCCGGCAACGACCTGGCGCTCAAGACCGCCATTCAGCAAGCCAAGGCCGAGGCGCAAGCCGCCTTTGGCAACGCCGGAGTGTACCTGGAGAAATTCATCGAGCGGCCGCGCCACGTCGAGGTGCAGATTGTCGCCGATCACCACGGCAACGTGTGCCACCTCTTCGAGCGAGAATGCAGCACCCAGCGGCGGCACCAAAAGCTGATCGAAGAAAGCCCCGCTCCCCGCTTGCCGGGCGACAAGCGCCTCGCCATGTGCGAAGCGGCCGTCCGGATGATCCGCGAGGCTGGCTACACGAATGCCGGCACGGTCGAGTTCATCGTCGATCAAAACGACAATTTCTATTTCATCGAGGTCAACGCCCGGATCCAGGTCGAGCACCCGGTGACCGAGATGGTGACCGGCATCGACCTGATCAAAACGCAAATCCGGATTGCGGCCGGCGAGCCGCTGCCGTTTGGCCAGGCCGACATCGTTCCCCGCGGCGCGGCGATCGAATGCCGGATCAACGCCGAAAACCCGGATCGCAATTTTCAGCCCTGCCCCGGCCTCATTAAGCAATTGTACATTCCGGGCGGCCCCGGCGTGCGGTGGGATTCGCACGCCCACTCCGGCTACAACGTGCCGCCGTATTACGACTCGATGATCGGCAAGCTGATCGTCCACCGGGCGACGCGCGAAGAAGCGATCGCCTGCATGTTGCGGGCCTTGGGCGAGTTGCGCGTCGAAGGAATCAAAACGACCGCCCCCTTTCACAAGCGCGTGCTGAGCCACGCGACCTTTGCCGAGGGGACGGTCGATACCGGCTTCGTCGAGCGCACGCTGTTGACGGAAAACGAGTAGCGAAAATCCAAAAGTGTCGTGGCTGATGCGACGGCTAAACGGTGCTAATGCACCCACTTCTTGGGAAAGCCGCCGAAGGGGGAACCGGCGGGCGGTTTCCACAGGGCGACCTCGGTGATTCGTCGGGCCAGCTCGATGTCGAGCATCGTCAGCCCCTTCACCTTGTGCGTTTGCAACAGCACCGTGCAGCTCGCGTAGCCGAGCTTCAGGTCGGGGTGGTGATAGGCGGCTTCGGCCAGGTAGCCGATCGTCTGGGCCAGCATCAGCGTGTGCGGCCAGCCGGGGGTGCTAAACGTGCGGCGGAGCCAGCCATCGCGGACTTCCCAGTCGGGAAGCTCGGCCAAATGGGTTTTCAGTTGTTCGTCGGTGAGGATTTCGTCGGACATAAAGGTTCGGGGGTTCGGGGTTGCGCGGCGTTGAGCAAATCGCCCAGCACACTTACAATTTCCCCCTTCTCAGCCCTCCGTGCAATTCGCCCCCCCGCCAACAACCTCGTTAAGAGTAGCCAGACATGGAACGCACGCTCGTCTTGTTGAAACCCGATTGTGTTCAACGCCGCCTGATGGGTTGCATCATCAGCCGCTTGGAAGAGAAGGGGCTGAACATCATTGCCATGAAAATGCTGACGGTCACGCCCGATCTGGCAAAACAGCACTATGCCGAGCACGTCGCCAAGCCTTTTTATCCCGGCCTAGAGCAGTTCATCACCGCCTCGCCCATTCTGGCGATGGTGGTTGAAGGGCTGGAAGTGATCCGCGTGGTCCGCGAAATGCTCGGCGCCACCAGCGGCTTGAAGGCAGCCGCGGGCACGATTCGCGGCGACTATTCCAGCAGCCGTCAGATGAACCTGGTTCACGCCAGCGACGGGCCGGAGGCCTCGGCCCGCGAGATTGGCCTTTATTTCAGGGATAAAGAAATCGTGCCCTACGAGCCGACGCTGGTCGGGTGGCTGAAAGCGGGAGACGAGAAGTAGGGTTAGATGGCAACGGTGGGATCGCGCCAATCGTAATAACCGGCAGGTGCTGCCCTCGAGACTATAGGCGGCGCCAATCGCAGACACCCGAACATAACGTAGGGTTGATTCATACAATTGCCGGCAGATTTCCTTGCACTTCGGACCTTCGCGCAATGCCCCTTGCTCGTCGCCACGCTCGACGATCCCGCCGCATCGGCCGCGGCTTCACGATCATCGAGATGTTGATGGTCATCACCGCGCTGGCGATCATGGCGGGCATCGTCATTCCGCAGGTCAGCGGCGCGGTGGACGACGCCAAGCAGGGATCGATGCTCGTCAATCTGCACGAGGTCACCAACGCCATCGAGCGCTACCGCATGGATCACACCGGCATGCCGCCCGACCAGGTTGTTGCCCGCCGGTTGCCGCAGTTGACCGAGACGACCAACGTCGATGGCGACATCGGGACCGGACCGAGCTACCCCTACGGACCCTACCTGTCGCGCATGCCCAACAATCCGCTCAGCGAGACCGCGAACGTCTATACCGTCAACACGGCCCCGCCCGCCACGCTCGACAAGCGGATCGGCTGGGTCTATCACCTCGATTCGGGCCAGATTTGGGCCGGGTTGCACGTCGGCCTGGTCGAGACGCCCTAGCCGCGGTGACTTAAGAAACGCCCTCAGTGCTACGCCTGGGCCATCGTCGGCGCCCCCCTGCTAGAGGTAATTCGGGCAAGCTTCCGAAAATTGGCCTTTCGGTGGCAGCTTTTCGCTTTCCGCGGGTGTAGCATATGGGCCGCACGTTGGGTTCCATTTTTCAAGTTTCATTTACGAGAGCGGAGTCCCTGGAATGCGCAAATTTTTAGTTGCCGGATTGGTGGTCGCTGTGGGCTGGGTGGCGGTTAGCGTGGCAACCAACGCCGAAGACGCCAAGCCCAAACACACGATCAAGGACGTGATGAAGCTGGCCCACAAGGGCGGCCTCATGAAGAAGGTGGTCGAGGGGAAGGCCAGCGACGAAGAAAAGACAAAGCTGGTCGAGTTGTACGTGGCCCTGGCCGGCAACAAGCCGCCCAAGGGAGACGAAGCCGCTTGGAAGGAAAAGACCGATGCGGTCGTGG
>JBBDYF010000306.1:0-10840 GCA_040901775.1 Pirellulaceae bacterium
CTTGGGGTCGGGAGTCTTTGGCGGAAGGCGCGTGTCCATTGTGGAGGCCAGTTGCCCGCCAAAGACTCCCGACCCCCTGGCGTGCTCCGTGCCGCGAGCGAACTGTCAATACGTCCACTGAGTCTATTTGGCGATCGTGCGCAAGTCTTCTTACCTACGATGATGACGCTCAGGGCCCCTCGGCTGCGACTTGCCCTATAATGCCGAGCACGGATGTTTTCTCTCGCTGGCCCACTAAGCCGTATGGAAACCGCTGCTACTTCCCCTGCGCCGCCCGACGTTTTCGCCGGTCTGACCCCCGCCCAGCGGCAGGCGGTCGCCCATGTGGACGGGCCGCTGCTGATCCTGGCCGGACCCGGCAGCGGCAAAACGCGAGTCGTCACGCACCGGATCGCGCACCTGCTGGAGCAAGGAATCCGCGGTCAGAACGTGCTGGCCCTGACCTTTACCAACAAGGCGGCCGACGAAATGAAGGTTCGACTGGCCCGGCTGGTCGCCGTGCCGATCGTCTGGATGGGCACCTTCCACCGGTTCTGCGCCCGACTGTTGCGGCAGTACGCGCCGCACGTCGGCCTGGCCGAGAATTTTTCGATCTACGACACCGACGACAGCCGCAAGATGTTGGTCGAGGCCCTGGTGGACGAGCGGATCGAGCTGACGCACGTAACGCCCGACGGCGTGGCCCACGCCATCAGTTGGGCCAAGAACAACCTGATGACCGCCGACCGGTACGTTCCCAAGCGGGGCAATGCGCTGGGGGGGATCGTCGAACAGGCGTACCCGGCGTATCAACGCCGGATGCTGCAAGCGAACGCCGTCGATTTCGACGACCTGCTGCTGCACGTCGCCACGCTGCTCCGCGAAAATCCAGAGATCCGCGCCCGCCTCGACGACCGCTACCGCTACATCCTCGTCGATGAGTACCAGGACACGAACCTGGCGCAATACGCGATCGTGCGGGCCCTCGCGATCGACCATCCCAACCTGGCCGTGACGGGCGATCCCGACCAGTCGATCTACGGCTGGCGGGGAGCCAACCTGAGCAACATCCTGGAGTTCGAAAAGGATTTTCCGCAGGTCAAGGTGGTGCGGCTCGAACAGAACTATCGCTCGACGAAGGCGATCCTGCGCGTGGCCGACGAACTGATCCGCCACAACGTCCGCCGCAAAGAGAAAGACCTGTTCACCGACAACCCGGAAGGCGCGCGGGTGCGACTCGCCTGCTATCCGACGCAGTGGGATGAGGCGGACGACATCGCCGCCCAGATTGCGGCCCAGATCCGCGACGGCCGCCGCCGGGCGCGCGATTTCGCCGTGTTCTACCGGACCAACGCCCTCTCGCGGCAGATCGAGCACGCGCTGCGCGACCACGTCGTGCCGTATCAGATCGTCAACGGGCTGGAGTTTTACCAGCGGAAGGAAATCAAGGACGTCCTCGCCTACCTGCACCTGCTGAACAACCCGCGGAGCGACGTCGCCCTGTTGCGGATCATCAACGTGCCGACGCGCAAGATCGGCAAGGCGAGCGTACACAAGCTGGCCGACCACGCCCGGCAACAGGGAATTCCGCTCTTGGATGCGGCTCGCCAGGCCGGGCTGATCGGCGAACTGGGTAAAGCGGCCAGCGTCGCCATCGCCCGCTTCGTCGCCATGTTCGATCGGCTGGGCGAAGCGATCCACGTCCCGGTCGAAGAGATCGTCGGCCGGGTGCTGACGGAAACCGGCTATCGCGAAGTGCTGGAGAACAGCGAAAGCGAAGAGGACGAAGAACGGCTCGCCAACATCGAAGAACTGCTGACCGCCGCCCGCGAGTTCGACATCAAACACCCCAGCGACAACTCGCTCGAACAGTTTTTGGAAGAATCGTCGCTCGTGGCGGATAGCGACGCCTGGGAATCCGAGATCGACAGGGTTACCCTGATGACCCTACATGCGGCCAAGGGGCTCGAGTTTCCGGGGGTCTTCATCGTCGCCTGCGAAAACGGCCTGCTGCCGCACGAGCGGAGCATGCACGACGAGGAAAAACTCGAGGAAGAACGCCGCCTGCTGTTCGTCGGCATCACGCGGGCCCGCGAGGAGCTCCAGCTCAGCTACGCCCAATATCGTTCGTTCCGCGGCCTCACCAGCCCAACCGTTCCCAGCCCGTTCCTCATGGAATTGCCGCGGAGCGAGATGGAACTGTCCGACACCGCCAGCAGCCGGCGAACCACGCCCGATTGGGAAGCGGGTTTCGAGCCCGCCGCGCACCAAGATGCGGAAGACGTCTCGCAACTCGCCGGCGAGGACGAATTCTCGCAAGACATCGACCAGGCTCGCCCGACGGGTAAACGGGCCGCGCCCGTGCTCACCTCGGGCCTGATCACGGGGGCCGACCTGCTCGGCCAGCAAACCCGCCCGCGGGTTTCGCCCAACGTCTTCACCCACGGCATGGTGGTCGACCATCCCCAGTACGGCTCCGGTACGATCGTCGCCCTCTCTGGCGAAGGGCCCAAGCGGAATGCCGTCGTCCGCTTTTTCGGCGATGCGGGCGAGCGCTCGTTTCGGCTGGCATTCAGCCCGCTCGTGCCGGCCGAAGCCTAGGCGGCAGGATTAGATCACGGCAGAGTAAGATAACCGCATGACAGCCACCCATCTCGAGCATCAGGCAGAAGCGCCCCGGTCGATTCGCTGCGCCGTTATTACGGTCAGCGATACCCGCACGTTGGAGAACGACATCGGCGGGCAAACGGCGATCGTCCTGCTGACGGGCGCGGGACACGCTCTTGTCCACCGCGAGATCATTCCCGACGAACCGGCCAAAATGCGATCGCTGCTGGCAGCGCTCGGCGACCGCGACGACGTGGACGCGATCCTGCTGACCGGCGGGACGGGAATCGCCAGCCGCGACCAGACCTACGAAACGGTCGCCTCCCTGCTCGACAAGCCGTTGCCGGGCTACGGCGAGCTGTTCCGCTTGCTCAGCTACCAGGAGATCGGCCCGGCGGCGATCCTCAGCCGGGCGACCGGGGGCCTCGTTGGACGCAAGGTGCTACTCACCATGCCGGGCTCGCCCGCGGCGGTGCGGCTGGCGATGGAGAAGATCATCGTTCCCGAGCTGCCGCACCTGGTGCGCGAAGCGCGGCGCTAAGTTACCAATTAAAAGAGCTCGCGGATCGGCGCGCGGTCGTCGAGCACGACCCTCACCCCGGCCCTCTCCCAAAGGGAGAGGGAGTGGAAGAGGCTCACGAACCGCCGGCGGGAACCTTCCACGGCGGAGTTGATTCGAACTGCGTCGCCAAGTAGGTTCCAAGTACGAAAGTCGCGGTCAGGATCGCCAGGAACGACAGGATCAGCATGACCGTGTAGATGTTGGTGCCCGGCTTCTGCGTGACGGCCACCGGCTGGTTAACTGAGCTTGGTAGAGACACGGTCGCCTCGCTTGATCTGTCCGCGTTGAAGTTCTTTCAAGATTTGACCGACCGCCCGATCCGGAGCGGTGCGGCGAATGACGATTCGCCCCAAGTAGGTATTGTCGCGATAGACTTCCATCGCGTGCCCCACCTTCAAGCCATCGTCCGAGCCGATCGAGATTTCGATCAGGTCCTTAGCGCCGACCTCGAGCACCACCGCCTCCACCTTGGGAGGAATGTGCGAGACCAGCGAATCGACCGTCAGGTTGTTCGCATCCATCACCGATTTCATCTGGGCGATCTGCAGAACGGCTTGCGTATTGCGTTCTTTTTCTTGATCGCGGAGAGAGATAGCCTGGTTCAGGTCGTCGGTCAGCCGAATGACGGCCGCCATTTTGGTATCCAGATCCTGCTCGGTGGTGCGCAGGTCGCCGCGCGTCGCCGCGATCTCTTCTTCCAGCGTTGTCAGTCGCTTTTGAGCCTCTTCGGCCGCAGCGGTGGCCTGGGAATGGCTGGTAAAAAGCGCAGCGAGCTCGGCTTGCTCGGCCGCGAGATCGCTCTCGGAGCGAACCAAGCGGGCCGACATCGCGCCGAGCACCGCGGCGCGGGCCGCCTGCTCGTTCTTCAGGTCGGTGCGCAGGCTTTGGATCAGGTCGTTCGCATCCTTGGTCGCCTGCTGGGCCTGCGCCAACTGCGATTCCAGGCCGAGCGGTTTGCCCCCGGTCGTGACGGTATTGGTGGCGTATTCTTCCCAGTTTTTATGGGTCGCATAGACCATCACCGAGAACGACATAAACATGATGCTCATCACCAAGATGAGCACGGTAAAAATCTTGCCGACAAGCGTCATGGCTACCTTCCTTCCGCTCGAGTGCCGGTACGCGTAAGTTCTTGCCTGGTCGCACTTTCGGCCACCCTATAGATAGGGCGGCGGAACGATCCGCTCGACACACCGGTCACACAATGCGAACGCAGGTGCGAGAAAAGCGAGAACCTAAGCACTTCCGCAGTATAGTTACCGCTGAAACGAAAAGTCAATGAAACGGACTAATTTCGGATTTTTGGGACGATTAGGCAAAGATCCCAGAAGCCGTGGGCGTGCGAACCGGACGAGGACACGCCCACGTAAGCGTGGGACGTGGCACCCGCCAACCGATTCGCATCTAACGTGCCCGATTATTCCGTCGAGTTTTCCAACCCACGGCCGCCAGCGCCAAGCTGAAGGCGACGCACAGCCAAGCCGGCCAATCTCCTATCCAGTGATACGGACTTTCTCGGCCATCGGGTCGCACCTGGGCGATCAGAATGGCGGTATCGCGCCGCGGGCCGCGGGACAAGATTCGCCCGTTGCCGTCGATCCAGCCCGAAATGCCCGTGTTGGCGGCAATGAGCATCGGCTTTCGGTTTTCGACCGCCCGAAAGACGCTGCAGCGGAAGTGATGGTCGAGCATGGCCGTTCCCCAGAACCAGCCGTCGTTGGTCAGGTTGACCAAAAAATCGGGGGGCGTTCCTGCCTGGTTTAGCTCTATCACCTGGCGGCGGATCAAGTGCGGCACCACGCTTTCAAAGCAGATGCTGGGCGAGAGGGCGAGTCCCGCCACGTCGAAGGTCTCGGGGCCGGTGCCGACGGTCAGCCCGCCGGTCATGGGCGTCAGGCGATAAAGCCACGGGAACGCCTCCGCCAGCGGGATGTACTCGCCGAACATCACCGGATGGACCTTGGAATACCGGCCGACAACTTCTCCCTGCGGATTGGCTAGCAGCGCCGTGTTGTACGACCGCTCTCGGTCGCCGGGGCCGTAAACCCAGGTGTTGACATTCACCAGCAAGTGGACCGGCGTGGCCTGCCTCGAACCATCGGCCAAGGTATTCACCCGGGCCGCCTCACGAGCCAGGGCGTTGCCGAATTCGCTGTTCAAAGCAGTTAAATGCGAACGCATCGCTTGGACCGGGATGTTCGAGCCCGCTGGAGCGGCCAAGGGTTCTTCGATCCGGTACTCGGGGAGGACGAACATCGACTCAGGCCAGACCACCAGATCGAGCCGCTCATTCTCGCGGCGGGCCTGGTCGGTCAGCCGGCCATAGTGCTCGAATGCTTGTGCCGCCCGCTCGGGGTTGTATTCGAACTTGGTATCGAGTGAGCCCTGGATCAAAGCGACGCGGAGCGGCTTGCGCGCCGCGCCGGGGGGCGTTTCAGCCAGGCGATACGCGCCGTAGCCCAGCGTTGCCAACAGCACCGCCGCGGCTGCCAGGGCGGGCCACAGCGTGCTGGGCAACCGCGGGTTTCCGCCCAGCGGAAGCGGAAAGGTACGGGCCAAAGCAGCCGTCACCAGCAGCATGACAAAGCTCACGGCGTAGGCTCCTCCCAGATCGGCAATTTGCAGCAGCAGGGGAAAGCGGACCTGCGTATGCGACAACAGGCCCATCGAAAACCCGGTGAGCAGGTGCCCACGCACCAGTTCCAGGCCAACCCAGACCACCGGCGCGGCCACGACGATCGAAACCCCCAGCCGATGGACGGCAACCCGCGTGAGTCCCACGAACACCGGCAAGTAAAATGCCAGGTACCAGGAGAGGGCAATCCAGCCGGCGATCAGCGCCGGATGCGCCAGGCTGATGCCAAACAGCATTGCCAGCCAAAAGACGAAACCCGCCAGCCCGATCGCCAGGTAGGGGCGGCGGCCGGGCAATGTTGGCAGCAAAACGAGCCACAGCCAGGGGAGTGGCGCCAGCCACGCCAGCGGCCACAGGTCGAGTGGCGGGAACGAGGCCCACAGCAGCAAGCTTCCCGCCAGCGCCAGCCAGAGCGTGGGGCTGCGCCAAAAGCTGGCGGGGGGCGGGTTCTCGGCGCGGCTTTCCGGTTTGTTCGAGCGCGGCTGCATCCAAGTCGATTCTAACGTCTTGCCCTGACTCGTGCCGCCGCGGCGGCGCTGGTGTCTAGCCAAATTGACTGGCAAGTGCCAATCGAGCCGAAAAGCACTCACCGCGCTGGGCCGGTTCAGGGTCAAGCCTTCCCCTTTTTTAACGCTCAGCAGCAAAGATCGCGAAGGCGCAGGCCGGCAGTGATGCCCTGAAGGTCTTTGCGCTAGAAGGAACGTCGTGAGGTGCTCGCCACCCCCGGCTCGCGTCGGGGGCTAATAAGTTTCGCCGCTTGCGCGGCTGGGCTAGGCTAGCCCTCGATGCCTATGGAGTGTGGCGGGCCTGGTAGCCGCTGCCCGCGTTGACCCGTTTTTTGTCAACCTGCTATACTCGCGGCACACTAAGTTCTAACGCTGCCACGGCTTGCCGCGTCACCCGACTTGTCCCAGCGTCGGCCACTCCGGAACGAAGTTGCGGCCCGATCCCTTTTTCATCCCAGGAGGCCACCATGTCTGAAACCAAACTGCCTGCCGGCATCAAAAACGACATTGCCGAGTGCATCGGCAACACGCCCCTCGTCCGCCTGCGGCGCGTTACCGATGGCTGCGTGGCCACGGTGCTGGCCAAAGTCGAGAGCATGAACCCGCTGTGGAGCGTGAAAGACCGGATCGCCAAGGCGATGATCGACGCCGCCGAACGGGACGGCAAAATCAAGCCGGGCACCGTCATCATCGAGCCGACCAGCGGAAACACGGGAATCGGCCTGGCCTACGTTTGCGCCGCCCGCGGATACAAGCTGCGGGTGACGATGCCCGAAAGCATGACGGTCGAGCGCCGCCGGCTGCTCAAGGCGTTGGGGGCCGATGTGATCCTGACGCCGGCCGCCGAGGGGATGCCCGGCGCGATGCGGCGGGCCGATGCGATTCTGGCCGAAGAGCCGGGCAAGTACTTCATGCCCCAACAGTTCAAAAACCCGGCCAACCCCGAAGTTCACCGCAAGACGACCGCCGAAGAGATCTGGCGCGATACCGACGGCAAAGTCGATGCGCTGGTCTCGGGCGTCGGCACCGGTGGAACGATCACCGGCGTGGCCGAGGTGATCAAGCAGCGCAAGCCGAGTTTCAAGGCGATCGCCGTCGAACCGACCAACAGCCCCGTCATCACGCAAAAGATGGCGGGCCAGGAACTGAAGCCTGGGCGGCACACCATCCAGGGCCTGGGCGCCGGATTCATTCCCGAGGTGCTGAACGTCAACATTATCGACGAATGCGTCCTGGTGAAAGACGAAGACGCAGCCGACATGTCGCGCAAGCTTTCGACCCTGGAAGGGGTGTTCGGCGGCATCAGCAGCGGGGCTGCCGTGTGGGCCGCCGTGCAGGTTGCCAGACGGCCCGACAACGCCGGCAAGCTGATCGTGGTCGTCCTGCCCGACCTGGGCGAGCGCTACCTTTCGACTCAGCTCTATCCCGAATAAGGCCAGTCTGACGACGCGCAGCAAAACAGCCGGCGGGGCTTGGCCGCCGGCTGCGATGAATGTGAATGGTGTCGTCGGTTGCCAATCAGGCGAGGGCGACCGCTCCGTCACGCGCTTCGTGGGCGATCAGGATTTCTTCTTCCAGCGACTGAGTGGTTTCGCGGCTCGCCAGATAGGCCTCGGCCAGCAGGCGACGCCCAGTCGGCGTATGCACCGGCAAGACCCGTGTCGGCTGCGGCGTGTGCTCGCCGAACAGCGTCACCTTGGTCGGACAAATGGCGTCGATGGCCACCGTGCCCCCCTCCAGGGTGTAATGGACCAGGATTTCAACCTCGCGAGCCTTCGACTCGTCCTCCCACACAATGCGGTACGCGTGCATCTGATTTGTTCCTCGAACGGCTAGGTTTATTGGCGGAGAATTTTCCGATTGGGAAAGCTATTCAGTATAGCTGAAATGTTCGTCGCGCTAGAAGGCAGGCTCGCTGGATTGCGGGCGAGAATTACCGCATTTTCGCTTTTTCCCGCCGCTTGGATGATAGTTTCTGGGGTGGCAAAGCCATTTCGCGACTAGGTAATCGACCGCTGGGCATCAACGAACCTTCTTTGGAGTTAAAGCGTCTGACTGACTGTGGCGTGCCGGTGGCCAGAATTTGACTCGGTCATCTTGCGTGGTTCGGGAGGGTCACTATATTAACTGGTTTTCCACGCAGTACGATCGACAGCGCAAGACCGGGTGTCCGGGCCGGGTGTCCGGCGAAATGCCAGCGTAGCTCAACTGGCAGAGCAGCTGATTTGTAATCAGCAGGTTGTGGGTTCAAGTCCCTCCGCTGGCTCTGTTTATTTGCGCCCTCCGCGGGTTTTCGTTTCCCGAATCGGTTTCGTGGGTGGTGTCGCCGGCGGCTGCCGGGCTTTACAATTCGGGGAGTTACCCAAGTGGCCAACGGGGACAGACTGTAAATCTGTTGGGTTTACCCTTCGTAGGTTCGAATCCTACACTCCCCACTCATTTGCGGCAGAAATTGTTCCTCAAAAGCCTGGCTGGCCATGGGAATTGGGGCAGATGGGATTTGGGGCGGACGGGGTTGTGGGGCGAGACGATCTCGAAGGAGTTGTGGGCGACGGTTTGGGTTGATGGAGACGCGGGTGTAGCTCAATGGTAGAGCTCCTGCCTTCCAAGCAGGTGACGAGGGTTCGATTCCCTTCACCCGCTTTTTGCTGCTGTAGCTCAGTTGGTAGAGCACCTCCTTGGTAAGGAGGAGGTCCTGGGTTCGAGTCCCAGCAGCAGCTCGTTGTAGGTTCGCAGGGGCGAATTGGGTATTCAGGTTTCCACAAGAGTCACAAGTTAACGCAGGTGTAACAAAGCAATGGCCAAGGAACAATTCGTGCGGTCCAAGCCGCACTGCAACGTCGGGACGATCGGCCACATTGACCACGGCAAGACCACCACCACCGGTGCGCTGTTGGCGGTGCAGGCGGCCAAGGGTTTGGCGACGTACAAGTCCTACGCGGATATCGCCAAGGGGGGCACGGTTCGCGACGCCTCCAAGACCGTCACCATTGCGGTGTCTCACGTCGAGTATTCGACCGAAAAGCGGCACTACGCCCACATCGACTGTCCGGGCCATGCCGACTTCATCAAAAACATGATTACCGGCGCCGCCCAGATGGACGGCGCGATCCTGGTCGTGTCGGCGGCCGACGGCCCGATGCCGCAGACCCGCGAGCATGTCTTGCTGGCCCGCCAGGTGGATGTGCCCGCCGTCGTCGTGTTCCTCAACAAGATCGACCTCGTGGACGATCCGGAGTTGCTCGACCTGGTCGAAATGGAAATCCGCGAGCTGCTGTCCAAGAACGGCTATCCGGGCGACGACATTCCGATCGTTCGCGGCTCGTCGCTGCCGGCGTATCAAAATCCCAAAGATCCCGCGGCAGCCAAGTGCATCAGCGACCTGCTCGACGCGGTCGATGCCTACATTCCGCAGCCGAAGCGCGAAGAAGACAAGCCGTTTTTGATGGCGGTGGAAGACGTGTTCTCGATCGAAGGCCGCGGCACGGTCGCGACCGGCCGGATCGAGCGGGGCGTGGTGAAGGTCGGCGACGAGGTGCAGGTGATCGGCCTTTCGAAAGAGCCGGTGAAGACCACGGTTACCGGCGTGGAGATGTTCAAGAAAGAGTTGGACTCCGGCCGGGCGGGCGACAATGTCGGCTGCCTGCTTCGCGGTCTGAAGCGGGAAGACATCGAGCGTGGCCAGGTGCTTGCCAAGCCGAACTCGATTACCCCGCACACCAAGTTCGAGGCCGAGATTTACTGCCTGTCGAAGGAAGAAGGGGGCCGTCACACGCCGTTCTTCAGCGGTTATCGCCCGCAGTTCTACTTCCGCACGACCGACGTAACCGGCACCGCCAACTTGGTGGGGGCGGAAATGTGCATGCCCGGCGACAACGTCCGGATGTCGGTCGAGTTGCACAAGCCAATCGCCATGGACGATGGCGTCCGCTTCGCCATCCGCGAGGGGGGCCGCACGGTCGGTTCGGGCGTGGTGACGAAGATTTTGGAGTAAGCAGCGAACGAACACTCTGAAACTGGCCCAGGGGTGTAGCTCAATTGGTAGAGCACTGGTCTCCAAAACCAGCGGTTGGGGGTTCGATTCCTCCCGCCCCTGCTTCTATCGTCGGATCGGCAGTGCTTTCGGGTCGGCAGTGTTTGCAGTGAGGTTGGTCGAGACGTGTAATTGTTGAGCGGGTGAGATCGACGAATCGATCTTATGGTGGGCAAAGGCGGCCAATACGGCGAGTCTGGATTATGAAACCGCAAGGATCGCGGACAGGCGTTATGGGCAAAGAAAAAGCGGCGGCTTCGGGCGACTCGATGCAGTTTCTGCAAGGGCTCCTGAAGGCCGACATGTATAAGCGCAGCCAGGGGAAGATCACGCGGCAGGTTACCTGCATCGCGATCTGGGTCGTCTTTGCGCTGGCGGCCTGGCGGCTCTATTCCCTGGTCCCCTCGGCCCAGCCGGCGCTGAAATACGCCGTGCCGGCCGTGCTGCTGCTGGTTGGCTTTTGGCTCGGTTTTCGAGTGGTGAACCATCCCACGTTTGCCGACTTTCTGATCGCCGTC
>JBBDYF010000307.1:0-10795 GCA_040901775.1 Pirellulaceae bacterium
CAAAACAACCACCGTGCTAAACTCCAAATCCAGAACCTGGCGCTGTCCAACTAAGCAGCGCGTTTGCGCCGCCGCCAAGCGCTCACGGCCAGACCGACAGCGCCCAGGCCGATCACGGTCAGGGTCGAGGGTTCGGGAGTCGGCGTTGCGTCCAAAATGACATTGTCGAAGTTGACTTGACCGCCGTTGGAAATCAAACGAATCTCCAGAGCCTGACCAATATTCGGATCGTTCACCGGCGAAACGTATTGCACCGTCGAGGTAGCAAAGGTTCCGTCAGCGGGTGTGGGGGAGCTGGACGATGCCAACAGGTTCCCGCCCGCGTAGAGACCGATCGAGTAGCCGGGGAAAAACAGGTCGAGACGATTGCCGATATCCACTTTCAGCGTGTAGATCGTTTCGCCCATTAACAGCGTGCTCAAAATCTGCGAGATCAAGCCGCCGTCGGAATAGGCAACCTGAGCGCCATCGGGAGGATCGACGCCGTTATAGGCTGGAAAATGCGAATCGGGCCTGAAGACACCGAAATCGCCGGTGCCGGTCCAGCCAGTGATGCCCGGCGTGAACGTCGCCGTGATTGGCGATTCGAACGACGGATTGACCACGGCAACAATCGCCCCGTGGGCAAGTCCCGACGTCCCAGCCAGTACGACGAGTGCCGCGACCAAACTGGATCCAAATGTTCCACACTGGGTGATCCCTGCGCGCATAAAACAGTCCCCGTCTGCGAAGGAGAAACTCGAAGCGGCACACTTACTGCAAATTCTCTGCCAATCAACTCGTCGCATCAATTTTAACGGCTATCAGTTGGTTACAAATAACATCTGGCATGCAAAAGCGACATTTTGACAGCGACAGGAGACAAATTGTCGCGACATTCTGGCAGGCTTGGGCGATAGGGAACGGCAGTTGCATCAACTACAGCCGCTACAATCTCACCGCCGTCTCGGAAGTCAAGCATCTCACAGTTTAATTATGAACATTTCGATTCTGGCCTACCTCGAAGCCGGCGACGCCGAGCCTGACCTCGTGATGCGGCAGGTGGCCGGGGCCCTCGAAGCGGGCGGACACCGACCTTCGATCCTGACCATTCATAGCGATGTCGCGGAGTTCGTCAAGGGTTTGTCGGCAGCGAAACCGGCGCTCGTGTTTAACTTGGTCGAGTCGTTTGGCGACGACATCATTGGGGGCTTGATGGGGGTGACCGGGGTGCTCGATTTGCTCGAGCTGCCCTACACGGGGGGCGGTCCCGGCGAACTGTACCTGCAAGAGGACAAGGCGCTTTCCAAAAAGCTGCTGGCTTACGAGCAGGTTCTCTACCCCGATTTTGCGTCGTTCGCGCCGAGTGCCGATTTCGAAACCGGCGGCAACCTGCGAATGCCGCTGTTCGTCAAGCCTTTGCGGATGGATGCCTCGCAAGGAATCGACCAGCGGTCGCTCGTACGCAACACCCAGGAACTGATGGAAAAGGTGCTCAGCATTCACAAGGCGTTCGGCGATGCGGCCCTGGCCGAGGAGTACATCGAGGGTCGCGAGTTTTACGTCGGCGTGCTGGGCAATCAGGAGCCGGTCGTCTTTCCTCCGATCGAAATGGACTTTTCCGGTCTGCCCGCGGGGAGCGCTCATGTGATGGACAGCGAGGCCAAGTTCGACGAAGCCAGCGAGCGATACCAAGGGACCAAGGCCGTGCTGGCCAATCTGGAACCCGAACTGAAGGCTAAACTGCAAAAGGCGGCCCTCGACGCCTATCGGGCCTTGCGGGTTCGCGACTACGGCCGCATCGACCTGCGACTGACCGACAGCGGCGAGATCTACGTCATCGAAGTCAACGCCAGTTGCTATCTCGAAAAAAGCGGCGAGTTTGCCTTGGCGGCCGCGGCTCATGGAATCGAGTACGTTCCTCTGGTGAACCGGATCGCCGAACTGGCGCTCGAGCGCAGCAAGCTCCGGCTGGGAGCCAAACAGAAGCGCAAGCGGACGGCCGCCAAGGCCGCCGCTCAATCCGCTAAGGGAACAGCCGCTAAGCAGGCGAAGGATTGATCGGTGGTGCCGGGGGACTCGAATCGTCCTCGACGGGACCGCTGGGGGACTGGTACTCGGGGAAATACCCGCCGCGGTGAACGTGGTTCATAGCGAGCGACGTAACCAGGATGGTCACCCCGATGATCGCCTCGGTCTCGGCGGAACGGGGATAGACCTGTTCGAGAACCTCTGCCCGGCCGGCCAGGTGCCGAACGAGGCTCCGCGTCTTCTCCGGAAAGTGACCGGTCCAGCGAAAGACATTGGCCATCAGCGACCGCTCCAGTCGCCGGATCAGCGGGCCGGCCGGCCCCGTTTCGCCGGCAGCCGCTCGATCCGCAGCGTCTTCCAAATCGTCGAAAATGGCGCGCAGGTCTCCATCCAGTCCGGCGGCCGGCTCGCTCTCGGCCGGCAGGTTCTGGTAGTAATCCCGCAGCGAGTACGTCAGCTCTCCCACGTCTTCGTCCAACTCGGCGGCGGTGACCAGCGGGTCGCGCTCGGCCAGCGAGGCCATTGTCCGCTCGCAGTATTGCAGTTTGGCCAGCGCCGTAGGCCACTGCGCGTATTCGCTTCGCCAGTTGCGCTCGGGCGTCAGCCAGACGGCAAACGTCTCGGCCCAATCCTCGTCGGGATGTTTTTGGGCGTACCAACCCGGCAGGTGCCGCACGAACCGCCGGCTGAAGGGCTGGGGCCGATAGTCCTCGACGTAGGGCTGCGTGATCGAGCCAAACACTTTCACCCATTCTTCCTCGTCGTACAGCTTGTAGGCGTAGTTGACGACGTGCCCCATTTCGTGCCGCAGATAGCGCAAGATGTCGGGCGGGCTGAAACCCTCGATGTGGCCCACCTCCTCGCGATGCAGATCGGTCAACTCGGGGCGAGCCAGATAGAACGGAATGCCAATTGCCACCGAGCCAAACGGAACGCCCCACTCGGTCGAAAGATGAAACTTGGGGACCAGCCGGGTGATTCCCTTGGCCCGCAGCTCCTCGTGGAACTGCTCGATGAGCGGGGCCAGGCGCGTCTGGGCAATGGCCAGCTTCAGATCGCGAATCGGCGCGCCGAACAGATTCGACTCTCGAAACGAACGGCTGCCGGTGGACATGTTTCGCTCTAGCGCAGAGTCAACATTGAAACGATGGATAGTAGGACGGGCTTCCCAGCCCGTCCGGACGGGTCGGGAGACCCGTCCTACCCCTCAACGCAGGACTGACACTTCATGCCGCAGTCAACTTGCCGAAGCTGGCTGTGCGAGCACCTCCACCGGGGCATCGAACAGCTTGCTCACCAGTTCCTCGTCGGGGGGCCGCGTCACCAGGCTGACGACAATGCCCACGACCAGCGAGACGAGCAAGCCCCACAAGAGCGGTTCGAGACCCAGCAGGTTGTACGATTGAAACTCGGCCGCTTTGCCGCGCAGAATCGCCTGGATCAGACCCGTTAAATTCAACGCCAGCGAGGCCGCCGCGCCGGCCAGCATGGCGGCGATCGTTCCCGCAGCGGTCGCCCGCCGCCAATAGCAGAGCATGGCGGTCGGAATCAGAAACGACGACGCCGCGCAGCCCGAGCTGAACACGACCAGCGTCTGCAAGTGTTTGACCGGAAAAATATTGAGCGCCACGGCGACCACGCCAATCGCGATCATTACGGCATACGTCAGCCGGCGAATCTCGCGGTCGCTCGCCCGCGGATTGAGGAACCGTTGATAGACGTCGCGCACCAGGCCCGAGGCAATGACCAGCAGGTACGAACTGACCGTCGCCATGATCGCCCCGAACGGCGCGGCCAGGATCAGGCCCGAAATCCACGACCCGAGCGGCAGATCGCTCGTCAGCAAGAGGGCCATTCGCGGCACCACTTCGTCCGGCTTTTGCAGGTGGGGCATCAGCGCTTTGGCACAAATGCAGATGGCGATCAGCGGCAGGTAGATCCCCATGTTGTAGATCGCCAGCAAAAAGATCGACCGTCGCAAGACGTTCGTGTCTTTGCAGGCCATAATCCGCACCACGCTGGCCGGCGAGGCGGTTCCGGCGAACGGCCAGAAGCAAAAGAACGAAAAGGCCATTCCCAGCGGCAGGAAATCGCTTCCTCCCTTTTGGCCCGGCCCGAATACGTATTCCGGCCCGGCCACCTCGAGCGCCTTGCGCGAGGCGGGCTCCAGGCCGCCGGTGGCATACAGGGCCAGGCTGACCAGGATCAGCACGCCGACGAACATCATCACGCTTTGCAACAGGTCGGTCCACACGGCTGCCAGGAAGCCGCCGATCAGCGTGTAGCCCACCACCGTCAGCGAGAAGACCGCCAGGCCAATCAGGTACTTTTTGTCGGCCGTGCGCCACCACGCCCCCAGCCGCTCGCCCAGCGGCGCGTCGGCCGCGGGCGGCGCTTCCGCTCCGGGAGTCGCCGCGAGGCTTTGCGCTCCCGGCCAGGCAATTTTCATCACGGTCGCGCCCGCCTTGAACTGGGCGACCATCATGATGGTCATGAACAAGATGATCAAGAGCGACGTGACCAGGCCGGCGGTCGGGCTGGCATAGCGGGCCCGAAACAGGTCGGGCATCGTTACCGCCCCGGTTCGCCGCGAGATCTGTGCCACTCGCTTGGCGATCAGCCCAAAGCCGGTGATTGGCACCACCATGTAACTGGCGATCCACAGCACCACGATCCAACCCGAGGTATAGACCATCGAGGGAAAGCCCATGAAGGTGCCGCCGCTTTGCACGGTGGCGGTCAGGGCGATGGTCCACGCGCCGAGTCCCCGGTTGCCTTGAAAATAGCCCTGGATGAACGAGCTCCGCTCGACCACCTTTTGGGCCACCGTTCCCAGCCAGACCGACGCCACGATGAACAGCACCAGCGCCGCGATCGCCCCGATGCCGGGCGAAGGCAACGGCTGCATCTCGGGCGCTGCCCACTGGGCAAGCAACGCTTGGAGTGGCGACATTTGGGCCGGCAGCCATTCAGGCATGGTCGGCCTCCTTTCCCAACTCTGCCTCGGGCTGCTCTTCGCCCAGGTCTTGATCCTTGATCAGAAAGTTCGACACCCAAAACGAAAGGAGGGTGCATATCGTCCAGGGAACGACGATGCCGTAAAACACCCAATCCGGAATGCCGGCAACAAACCGCAAGCTATCCACGTCGCGCCCGTAGCCGTGCTGGTAGCAATAGGTGACGGTATAGATGCAGGCGGCCAGCCAAATGAGCAGCACCACCACGGCTTCGCGGCGAGAACTGACCAGCACGGGATCTTCGGCACGAACGGGCATCGGGTAGGAATAAACGAGGAGAGAGCCAAGCGGGGAAGGGGCTGGCAGTTTACTCGCTACCGGTTGTCGGTGGCAAATGTTTTCTCGATCACACCGGGGGGGCGTCGCGGCGGCCCGGCGTGAAGCGGATCGGCAGCCGCGACGGGCCATGCACGTGCAGCGCCGCGCGCGGCTCCCACGGCTCGTCGCTCGCCAGCTCAAACCCGTGAACGCGCTCTAAAAAATCGGCGAGGGCGATCCGGGCCTCCAGTCGCGCCAGCGGCGCGCCCAGGCAGGAGTGAATGCCGTGACCGAAGGCGATGTGCGGGTTGGGGTCGCGGGTGATGTCGAAGCGATCCGCGCCCTCGAACTGGTAGATCGCGGATGGGAGGAAGTAGCCACGGATGGAACACTGATTCGCACGGATTCGGCAGGTGCAGCAATCTTTCCGCATCCGCGGTTTCCGTCTTGGAAATCCGCGCAGGGCGCGTGGAAACTCAACGTTTGTATTATGGATCAAACACGGATATTCCTCATCCGTGTTTCATCGGTGAAAATCCGTGGCTCACTCCTCCTCCTCCCGCAGCTTCGCCAGCGCGGCGTAGTCTTCCAGCGTGCTGGTATCGCCGACGGTCTCTTTGCCGCTGCGAGCAATCGCTACGGCTCCTTGAGGAAGCCCGCTTGTTGGAAATGATGGTCAAAGGTGAAAGCGGTTTGAATTCCCAACTGCTTCATCAGGACGAAGGAGATGCAGTCGGTGAGCGAGTAGGTCTTGTCTCGATGACGCTCAAAAAATCGCCATCCTTCGAGAAAAAGCGGCTCCTCCACATGGACTAGACGAACTATCTCCGCCGCCAGCAGCAGCGTGCCGATCTCTACAGCCTTCGCATGCAAACTCCGGCTATTCAAATAGGTGACAACTTCATTGAGAATGTATGAAGTTGTCACAAACTTGTGATGATTGGCGGATTGCTCTGACTCAACCCAATGAGCCTGCGCAGGCTCGTGGAACTGGTCATTGGCAATCGCGATTGCCAACAGGAAGCTCGTGTCCAGAAAGGCGACGTTCACTTCGTGTAGATGTACCGATCGTGATTGATGGACGCGTCAGTTTCCGGAACGATCACCGGATTTTTTCCCAGCCCCCAAATCGGATCCTTGGCCGGGTCCAGCAGAATCACAATCCGGCCCGGCTCCTCGCGGATTTCCACTTCGACGGCTCCGCGGAGGAGCTCGGGTGTGATCAACAGGCCCTGCTCGTTCACTTTGGCAATCATGCTCGTTTCCCCTCTACTGAAAACCGCGTTTCCATGAATCATCTTACCTCAATGCCTTCGTCGGGACGACGAGCTACTCCTCCTCCTCCCGCAGCTTCGCCAGCGCGGCGTAGTCTTCCAGCGTGCTGGTATCGCCGACGGTCTCTTTGCCGGCGGCAATGTCGCGCAACAGGCGGCGCATGATCTTGCCGCTGCGCGTTTTAGGCAGCGTGGCCGTGAAGCGAATGTCGTCGGGCACCGCCAGCGCCCCGATCTGGCTGCGAACGTGCGCTTGCAGCTCTTTCTTCAGATCCGGTCCCGGCTTGGCGCCCTTGAGCGTCACGAACACCGAGATCGCCTGGCCCTTCAGATCGTCGGGCCGGCCGACCGCGGCCGCTTCGGCCACGAGCGGGTGGCTGACCAGCGCCGACTCCACCTCGATCGTGCTCAGCCGGTGGCCGCTGACGTTGATCACGTCGTCGATCCGACCCATGATCCAGTAGTAGCCGTCGTCGTCTTGCCGGGCGTTGTCGCCGGTCAAGTAGTGCCCCTTCAGCTTGGTCCAATACTGCTGCTGATACCGCTCGTCGTCTCCCCACAAGCCGCGGAGCATCCCCGGCCAGGGCTTGCTGATGCAGAGCATGCCCCCCTGGTTGCGCTCCACCGGCTGGCCCGATTCGTCGAGAATCGACGGCGCCACGCCCGGCAGCGGCTTGGTGCAAGAGCCCGGCTTGGCGGGAATCGCTCCCGGCAGGGGCGACATCATGATCCCCCCCGTTTCGGTCTGCCACCAGGTATCGACGATCGGGCACCGCTCGCCGCCGACCTGGCGGTGATACCACATCCAGGCCTCGGGGTTGATCCCTTCGCCGACGGTGCCCAACAGACGCAGGCTCGACAGGTCGTGCTGCTCGACGTGCTGGTCGCCCCACTTAATGAAAGCCCGAATCGCGGTCGGCGCCGTGTAGAGAATGTTGACCCGATACCGCTCGATGATGTCCCAGAAGCGGTCTTCGCGCGGCCAGTTCGGCGCCCCTTCGTACATCAGCACCGTGGCTCCCGCCGAGAGCGGACCATACACCACATAGCTGTGCCCCGTGACCCAGCCGCAATCGGCCGTACACCAAAAAATGTCTTCGTCCCGGTGGTCGAAGACCCACTCGAACGTTTTTTTGACGAACAGGTTGTAGCCCGCCGTCGTGTGCTTGATACCCTTGGGCTTGCCGGTGCTGCCGCTGGTGTAAAGGATGAACAGCGGCGCTTCGCTATCGAGCGGCTCGGCGGGGCAATCGACCGAGGCCTGGGCCATGAGCTCGTGCCACCAGTGATCGCGGCCCGCCTGCATGGCTGGGTTGTTGCCGACCCGTTGATAGACGATGCAATGCTCGACCGTGGCCGACTTGGCGAGGGCCTCGTCCACGGTGCTTTTGAGTTCCAGCAGCTTGCCGCGTCGCCAGCCGCCGTCGGCCGTGATGACAATCTTGGCCTGGGCGTCGTTGTTGCGGTCGGCGATTGCCTCGGCCGAAAACCCGCCGAACACCACGCTATGCACGACGCCGATCCGGGCGCAGGCCAGCATGGCGATGGCCAGTTCCGGCACCATCGGCATGTAGATCGTCGCCACGTCCCCCTGTTTCAGGCCGAGTCCTTTCAGCACGTTGGCAAATTTGCAGACCTGCGTATGCAGTTGCTGATAGGTCAGTGTCCGCTGGTCGCCCGGCTCGCCTTCCCAGATGAGGGCCGCCTTGTTGCGCCGCCAGGTAGAAAGATGCGCGTCGAGGCAGTTGTATGAGGCGTTCGTCTGGCCCCCGACGAACCACTGGGCGAACGGCTCGTTCCAGTCGAGCACCTTGGTGAACGGCTTGAACCAGTGCAGCTCTTGGCGGGCCAGATCGCCCCAGAACTTTTCGGGGTCGGCCGCGGCCTGCTGGTAGAGCGCCTCATAGGCTTGCGGCGAGCCAATCGCGGCCTGGGCGGCGAACTGGGCCGGAGGAGGAAACACCCGGTCCTCGATCATCACGCTGTCGATCTGTCCGCCAGTCATTTGCCGAAGCCTCGCGTGGGAGGTGCTGCGCGGCCTAATGGGCCGCAAGTCGCCGATTCTAGCGCTCGCTCGGCGGGGTGTCAAACTTGGGTCGGCCAGGTGTGCGGCAGCTTTTCCGGGCAACGAATGCGCGGCCGTACCGCTCGCCAGGCCATCCCCCTTTCTCAACGCAAAGCCGCAAAGTTCGCAGAGGCCGCAAAGCGAAACACGACTGCCCTCCCTTGCGCCTTCGCCTGCCTTTGCTGCTTGGCGTTAAATGGACAAAGGTACAACCCTGAACCAGCTCTCTCGGTGAATGAATTATCGGTTTCCATTGGCACTCGGCCAGGTAACTCGGCCAGACACACGGCCACTCGGCCCGTAGGTTGCGATCCATGCTCCGCGCCCACCGAGCGCTCGCTGGCACCGCGTCCGATGGGGGGCGATCCTCGATCACTGATCGACGGTTTTTTTCGCACGCCCCACGCTGATCAGCTTTTGCATCTACTGTCTCCGCGATGACTTACGTCGGTTCGAGGGCGCGAGAGTAAAACTGATCGCTTGAGGAAGTTTAGGGATTTCTCGGCCGCAAGCTGGCGTCGTTTTTTCGCCTCGCAAGGCCACCCTTATCGAGCGGCTCGCGCGCACTTCTAGCAGGCTTTCTATTTACACATATGTCCACCATTCCGGCAACCCCCCTCCGGGAAATTTTCAACAGGCTGTCAGGGCGTCTTCGGCGTGGACAATCGCATGTATTCAACGATCAGCAAATCCGCGATGGCAACGACCGTCACGAATGCGAAAATGGCGAACAGCACGAAGGCGACGCGTCGCGCACTAAACGGCTTTCGTGGTCTGGCCGCTGGCGGTTCGACCCCATCTTGTCGTGGCGATTCGTAGGGATTCGGCTCCATCCTATTAATTGTAGCCGAGCCGTTGCCGGCGCAATGTGCCGGTTTCCGTCGGCTTGCTCCACGTTAGGCCTGGGCTTTAGCCCGGGCAAGGCGAGACGCACAAGGAATCATTTAGCCGGCTGAAGCCGGCTAAAAGGAGATTCATGGGGCGTCCCCCGTAACCCCGGCTGAAGCCGGGGCCTGACAAGGCAAAGCCTGCTAAAGCAGACTGCAGGCGGGCGGCCGGAAGGGCGATAGCGGGCAGCGATCGTCGCGGTTGGCTGCGCGGCATCGCCGCGGCCAGAAGCAACGGCCACGAAGGGAAAGCGCGTGGCCATGGCTCAAGGGGTCTCGGACTGTTCCCGCAAATACTGCGTCAGCGTGGCAGCGGCATCGTGCGCTGCAAACGGCGACCACACGGGATACTCCGCGCCCGCCGCGAGCCGAGCTTCATCCTGGGCCAGTTCAGCAGTTAGGAACTGGACGACGCGAAATTTGTCGGTTCGCGGCAGTTCGGAAAGCGCCGGGAGCAGATCGGTGAGGTCCATTAGCGAAATGATAGCACGCGGTGCGCGCGATTCCTATTCGCGGGCGTCGGGCGCCGGGTGCCACTGCTGGCTTGGCCAGCAGTGGTTCGAGCCGGCCGAAAGGAACGATAGAGATACGGGGTCGTCCCACCTCACCCCGGCTGAAGCCGGGGCCTGACAGGGCAAAGCCTGCTAAAGCAGGCTGCAGGCGGCCGGGAATGGCGATGGCGATTCGTCGCGGTTCGCTGGCGCGCCCGATGGCCGTTCGACCGGACCAATTAATTTTATTGCTTTTTGTGCTAGGAAACTCCGCCGGCCCCGATTATTCTTTAGAGAAGTATTGCAGGGCCTTCGTGCATGAACGCGGCGGCGCTGCATCCGCGCGTGACGAGACTTACCTGAATTACGTCGCGCAACGCGCGGGCGAAACGGGATCTGGCAGGGCAATCGTCGGAACATCGTAGAGAGGTGGAGGTAGTTCGCATGAAACGTACTTTCGCGTACGGTTGGTGTGTCGCGGTTTTGGTGGCGGCCTGTCCGCTGGCGGCTGTGGCCGCTTCGCCCACGAGAACGAGCAGCGAGGCCGAGCCGGCCCAGGTTGTCGAGCTGTTCGCGGGCATGAAATCGGGCGACATCGAGGTGAAGCTCATTCCTAGGAACTCCAAGGAAGGGACCGTCACGATCAAGAACAAGACCGGCAAGCCGCTGACTATCAAGCTGCCCGCCGCAGTGGCTGGACGTCCCATCCTGGCCCAGATGGGAGGCATGGGTGGCATGGGTGGCGGCGGCATGATGGGCGGTGGTGGCATGGGCGGCATGGGCGGTGGCGGCG
>JBBDYF010000308.1:0-10751 GCA_040901775.1 Pirellulaceae bacterium
GCTTGTTCCAGTACGAGGTCCGCATGACGCCGGGGCCGACGTACGACGCGGATGCCGACACGGTCGTAGGGAACGTGCCGGCCTCGGGGACGCCGACGTTCTTCACCACCGCCGGTCTGGCCAACTCCGGCGACACGGCCAGCTTCAAGGTCTTCGTGATCCTCACCACGGGGAACGAAGCGGGGTCGAATACCGTCACCATTACGAGGCCCTAGTCGTTACGCATCGTGGCGGCGGTACCAGGCCGCCAGCTTTGCGGGCGGAATGCCGCAGGCATAGCCGGTAAGAATTCCCCAGTTGGATAACGTCTGGCGGATCAGGCCCTGCTGCTGCCAGCGGCGGGGGCTGACGAATACCGGGCCGGGCAGCAGCAGCGGCCAGGAGCGCTGGCGGAGCTGCCGCATCAGGAGCAAGTCCTCGAGCAGCGGCACGTCGGGAAAGCCGCCGAGCTGCTCGAAAACTTCCCGCCGCACGCCGAGCGCCTGGTCGCCGTAGGGGAGCCCCAGCCACCGCACCCGCTGGGCATTGGCCCGCTCCAGCCAGCGATAGGCGCGGCCGCGGGCTTCGATCCGCTGCTGGAAGGCGCACGACAGGACGCGGGGATTGGCAAAGGCGGCCGCGAGCTGCGCGCCCACCTCTGGGGCCAGTGCCGCGTCGGCGTGCAGAAAGAGCAGTACGTCCGCCGTGGCCAGTGCCGCCCCGGCGTTCTGCTGGCGGGCCCGTCCGCGGGGCGCAAGAGCAACGCGGCAGTTCTCCCTTTCCGCCAGTTCAGCGGTCTCGTCGTCGCTGCCGCCGTCGGCCACGATCACCTGACTAGCGCCGGCCTCCCAGGCGGAGCGGGCAGCACGCCGAATCGTGGCCCCCTCGTTCAGCGCTGGAATGACGACGGAAAATTGCATGGCTCAGCGGCCAGTCGTTCCGCCGCTCGATCGACCGGCACTCGCGGCAGTTGCCTGTGCCGCTCGCGCGCGGCTGACGAGCGCTTCGACGGCGGCGTCGCTCGTCGCGCCGGTGATCTGCTCGCGGTGCCAGCCGGCGGGCGTTTTGGCGAAGACGATGAGCTGCGGGATCGTGCCCCCCCGCATGAGCTGTCCGGCCAGGTCGCTTTCGTAGTCCAGGTTGACGACCGCCAGGTGGGCGCCCTGGAGCCGGCCGGCCTGCGTCAGCCGCGGCAGCACGCCCTGCTTCATCGTCACGCAGCCGGGGCACCAGTCGGCCCCCACGAGCACGAGCAGCGGCTGGCCATCGGTTTGTGACTGGCGATAGGCGTCGGCATAATCCCCGGGTCCGGCGGCGAGCAGGGACGCTGGCAGCAACCAAGCAATAGTCAGTCCTGACATGCGAAGGAACTCCTGTTCCGGCGGGACGCACCTGGTCCGCCGGCCCTGCGAGGTGCGAAACAGAGAAGCAAAATCGAAGAATCCTGGAACCAGTGCCGTCATTGACGAGGAATCAATTCCAGACAGCGCAGCTTTCCCCTCCCGCGAATGTAGACGAGCCCGTGCGCGACGACGGGCGCGGCCCAGAACGGATCGAATCCGGACTCCACCGCGGTCGAGCCTTGGCCGGCCAGTCCGGCCGGCTGAGGGACGAGATGCATGGTGGACACCAACTCGTATTTTTCGGGATTGGCCTTCACCAGCAGCAGGTTGCCGACCTCGCCGAGCACCAGAAAGTGCCCGTCGATGTAGGTCAGGCTGGCGCGGGTCAAATCGGGCTCGCTCCACTTCACGTCGCCGGTCTTCCACTCGATGCACCGCAGCTCGGCATGGTTGAGGTGCCGGCCGCTGGAGGCATACAAGTAGCCTCCCTGTTCGATCGGCGTGTTCCAGTGGGTCTGCATAGCCTTGCTGCGTTTGCGCTCGTCGTCCTGCCAGACGACGTCGCACTTGCCCGGCGCAACGGCCAGTAGCGCGCTGCCCGGACCGTACGTTTCGCTGATGAAGACTTCGTTGCCGGCGACCACCGGCATGCTGGCGTTGACGCTTTCAGGATTGAGCGCCCGCCAGAGAAAGTGGAAATCGACTTTGCCTGTGGCCGGCTCGAAGCCGACCAGTCCGCCCCGGCAAAAGGCCAATCCGAATCGGCGGCCAGCGAGTGTGGCCGTCTTCAAGGAAGCATAGCTCGCCAATTCGTCGGTGATCTTGTATTTCACCTCGCCGGTCAACTTATCGAAGGCGACGATGCCGCTGCCATTGCCAACCGCGCGGAAGATATTGGTCGTATCGTGAGGACTGCCGCCCACCATCACCAGCAGCAAATCCCCTTCCACCACGGGATTGGAGCCGACTCCGAAGAAATTCTGCACGACGCCAAAGTCCTTGGCCGCGTCCACCTTCCAGATCCGTTTGCCGGTGACGGCATTCAGGCAGACGAGCATCCCCTCGGCGCCGTAAGCGTAGACTCGGTCGCCATCGACGATCGGGCTGCACCGCGGGCCGTTGTTGTAGCCGTAGTAATCTTCGTACTCGGTCGGATACTCGTATCGCCACAGCTCCTCGCCGGTCTCAGCCTTGAGGCAATAGATGCGGGCCATGCGGCCAAAGCGATCGAACTGAAAGAGTCGCCCCTGGCTAATCGCCGGCGCTCCGTAGCTCGTGCCCAGTTCTTTTTCCCAAACGGTCTTCAGCCCGCCTTCAGGCCAAGGGGCGAGGATTCCCTTCTCGGGGGATTTGCCGTCGCCGGTGGGCCCCAGGAACGGACCCCAATCGGACCCTTCCTGGCGCGTCCACAGGTTTCCCTCCGGCGGAGCAGTCGCGCCCGCCTCGTCGGACGGCGGCGCCTTATCCTCCGGCGTTTCGGCCGCTGGCTGCTGCGCAGAGTCATCGGCCGCGGGACTATTGTCCTGCGCCGGGATTTGCGTCATTTCACAGCCGGCCGTCGCGGCGATCAGACAGGCAGCAACCACCAGCCCCATCCCTGCGCCCGCGTGGCGACTCATTTCTTGGATCCCTCCTGGGTCTCGATGTCCTGGTACGCCATCTGCAGCTTGATTTTTTCGTTGGGCCATTGTTTGCCGTCCACCTCGACGTAGGGATGAACGAAAAAGTTCAGCGGCTCGCCGGCCTGCTTGGGAACGAGCGTCAGATCGCGGCCGACGGAGAACGTCACGCGGTTCTCGGTCAACCGGCCAAAGTAATAGTCCCTCAGCGACGGGTCTTTGTCCGCCTCCGAGATATCCACCGGCACCCAGCCGTGGCCATCGAGATAGAAGAAGGCCCAGCAGTGATAGCCGGTGACTGGTCCCTTGCCGCGCTCGGTCGGAATCGACAGGCCGATTTCGAACCGGCTGGGAAGTCCCTGCGCCCGAGCGAGCGAGATGAACAGGCTGTGAAAGTCGGTGCAGTTGCCGAAGCGGCTGTCGCAGGCCCATTCGACGTCGCCCCGTCCCCAGCCCGGCTGCGACTTGTCGTACTTCATGTGGTCATCGACCCGGTCGTACAAGATGCGGGCCGCCAGCAGCTTCTCCGTCGGCAGCTTCACGTCCCTGATCAGGTCGAGCGACTTGCCGCCGGTGGGAACCATTTTCTCGGCCGCCAGGAAGAGCTGCTTCTGCTCGTCGGTCAGCTTCCGCCCCATGCCGATCATTTCGCCGGGGAGGCCGCGGACTTCCTTCCGTGTGACTTCGTATGCCGTCGTGAAAGCGATCTCGCCCGATGCGGGAGCTGCCGTAGCGAACGAGAGGATGCGGTTGCCGTACTTGGGCTCTTCCCCTTCGCTCCCCTTGGCAGGCAGGTCCTGGCCGAGCGCTTTGACCGTCTGATCCTCGTTTGTCTGCGGTACTGGAAGCCAGACGCGGACTTGACTGCCGGCGGGAAGGCTGATGAGAGTGGCGCCATAGTCGAGGTGGAAGGCGCGCTGCTTGGGTGCGGCTCCTTCCTCCGACGCGGCCAGCGCTGGCAGCAGACTGGCGAGCAAGATCGACCGCGCAAAGAATGAGAGCCATTTCACGGAAATTCTCCTGAAGCTAGTCGCGAGCACGTTGCGTCCCTGGCGTATTACCCCGCCAGTGTGCGATAGGAGCGGTCAGGAAGCAAGAGTCCGGCGGGCCGTTTTGCCGAAGGCGGCAGTGTCAAGGAGAAAAGGGCCGCTCGAAGAAGTCGGCTTCGGTGCCAGTCAATCCCGCGGAGGTCGCGGGGGGCGGACCTGCAAAAATTTCCTTCAGAATGTTGGGGTCAAATCCACCCTGGTCGGACTGCGGATCGAGCCGGTAGTCTGCCGGAACATGCTCGTGCGCCGGCTTGTCTGACAGCGACGGCGGCAATAACGAATTGAGCCACACGACCTTGCGGGCGGAAATATCGCGACCGCGGGCCCAGTCGGTCACCAACTCAATCATGTCCATGCCGACGCGCAGAAAGCCGCCGCTATTGGGTGGGTACAGGTTTTCACTGCCGTCGAAATCGAGCTTGACATCGTCTCTTGAAGTTAGACCCTCAAACTCAAACATGTAGCTATTTCGATCGACCGACAACAAGCTGTTGTAGCAGCGAACTTCCAGCCGTTGCTGGGAAGCCATGCTGTTACGGTCCTGTCGCACCAGCCCAGACGGAACGATGGCCGTAACGTGATTGAGCTCGATTTCAAATTTGTCCTGCGGCGAAGGCTTGGCGAGATTGGTGCCGCCGCTCTCCAGCAACCGTAGCGGAGTTACTAGCAGGCCCTGATTCCAAACGACATTTAGGGGCCGATCTTCAACCGCCCTCAGAAACGTCGCCTCGCCGCGGGCAATGCAGTTCGTGAGCCGCACGTTGATCGAAGGCTGCATGGCCATCATGTCGTCGGTCATCTTCATCATCTCGGCCTGCCGGAAGGGCTGCAGTGCCAGCATGGCGACCGGCTCGTATCCCACAACGCCTTGCGTGCCGCCGGGGCACTTCACCGTCAGGACGGTGTCGACAAACTCGAGCGACTGTAGTTGATACAGTGCGAACAGCGACCAGTTCGACGACGGTTCGCTCGGAAGTTCAAGTCGCAACTCCACGCCGCGGAACGTGATCTGGCTCCGGCTGCCGCCGCTCAAGCGAATCATCTGGTGGTCGCTGTCGGTCGCGAACGGCGGCGGCTGGAAGACGATGACAGGGCGATACCTGATGCCAGCCTGGTTCGGGTTTTCGGCGGCGAAGACCTCCACGCGCGGCAACTTCAAGTCGAAAGGCTGCTCTGGCTCTGGCAGCGGGCCGTCGAATTCCAGTTCGATCCTGTCCAACTTATGCTTAATCGCCACCTGGCAGGCGCGGGCCAGTGAGTGGACGATCTCCGCGTTGTCCGGCACAGGAGCGCTCGTCTGGTCCTTTCTGACAATCACGCGCTCGATGACCATCGTTGGGGGATTGCCGCCAGTTCCTTGGACCGCAACGTTCGACGGGGGACTGACAACCTGCGCTGCGCTTGATCCTGCGCCGCCGTCGCCGGATGTCGTACCTTCCTCCTGTATTCCGCTGGTGCCGACATCTGGCAGGGTGTCGGCATTCGTCTGCGCCAATGAAGCATTGGCTCCATTCCCTTTCGAGTCGTTGTCGATCGTCTTGCTAACCGCGGGACCGCCGGACTTCTCGGCGGTCGCGTCTGCTGACGCGCTGGCCGCATCGTTCGCTTGGTCGGTAGCAAGGGACTGCTGCGCCTTCCCCGGCCCAAACGTAGGCTGCTGCACGAACGCCTGTGGTTTGTCCGTCTGCTGTGAAAAGCTATCGATCAGCAACAAGAGCAGCACGAGTGCCGCGATGGGGACCACGATTGGCAGCAGCCGCGACCAATACGATCCGGGCGGCGGCGACACCGTCATGGCGCTCGCCTGCTGCGTCAGCCCGCTCAAGCCAAGCTGATGTGCCAGGCCGAGGACTTCGGCAATCAAATCCTGCGGGGATTGCTGCCGCTGCGCGGGGCGTTTGGCGAGCATCCGGCCGACCAGGGAAGTTGCGCTTGGGGGTAATTCCGGGCGGAACAGCCGCAGGTCGGGGGGCTCTTCGCTGTTGTGCTTGAGCAGTTTCTGGACCGCCGTCCCTTCGGGAAAAGGGGGGCGGCCGGTGAGCATGAAATAAAGTGTGCAGCCGAGGGAGTAGATGTCGCTGCGGACGTCGGCCGAGCGCGGATCGCGAGCCTGTTCCGGCGAGATGTAGTCGAACGTTCCCAGCATCACGCCGCTGGCTGTCAAATCCTCCGAGGACGACTCCACCTGGTGCAAGCGGGCCAATCCCATATCCACCAGCTTGGCCTGTCCCGCCGGTGTGACCAGCACGTTTGAGGGCTTGATGTCCCGATGCACCACGTCGCGATTCGAGGCGTGATCCAGCGCTTCGGCGACTTGAAGCGTGTAGTCCAGCGCTTCTTCCAGCGGAAGCGGGCCGCGCGCCTCGACAATGTCCCGCAGGTTCGTTCCTTCGATGAATTCAAAGACGATGTAGTTCCACCCCTCCGCCTCGCCGACGAAGTAAACGCGGGCAATGTTGGGGTGATCGAGCCGGGCGGCACTCTGCGCCTCGTTGCGAAACCGCTTGATCGTCTCTTCGTCGGTGTGGTCGCGCGAGAGAACCTTGACCGCCACGGTGCGGCCCAGCCGCGTATCGATCGAGCGAAAGACCGCTCCCATGCCGCCGCCGCCAACGAATTCGACCAGTTCGTAGTGATCGAGGGTCCTGCCGATGAGCGCCAGTCCGAGCGACTCCGGCGTCGGAAGCGGGAGCAGCGGCGTCTCCATGGGAGGCCGCTTGGAGATGACCGTTTTGTCAGTTGGTACCACGGCGGGCGTGCCGGAAAAGACCGACGAACCCCCGCTGACCACAATGGGGTGCGGAGAATATCTGGCGTTGTCCTCCCCCAAGGGAGGGATGGCACCGGCAGGCATGGCAACCGTCGAAACCGCGTCCGAGTCGGCAGAGGGACCCGTCGGTGGGCTGCTCGACGACTCGTGTTGCGACTCGTGGTCAGTCATGACGCACCACAATCCACGCTGGCAGCCACCGCCCGAGGCATCTTGCCCGCGGCGCTTGAGGCTGCTTTTATGTATGGCCCCTCCGAATAGGGCGTTTCGTATCCATCCACTTTGTGGCTTGTCAGCCGGAACCGGCGCATCGGACGAGATAGCAAGCCTGAAGGTACTGTTTATCGTACTGACCGGCCGTCGGTTGTCAACAATAAATCCAATTGCGGCATGGATTTACAGCTTCACACCTGCCCCCGCTGGCGATTGGCATTAGGCTTGTTGGGTACTCATGGCGTCTCCTGGCGTTGCGAGCCGCATTTTTCCAGAATGGCAAGGGCCAAACGGCGTCCAAGGCAAGTGGCGGTCGGAATGGATCAAACTCCCAACTTCTGTCGCCTGATCGCCTACGAGCACTTCGTTCGCCACCTTGATACGCTCGATACGACAGCCTCGTTGGTGCAAGCAGCCGTCGCGATCTCCATGCACGAGCTCGACGGCATCGACCCGGACCAGATTGCCAGCCGGCTCAACAAGCTGGCGGCACGCATTGGCGGACGAGTCCACAGCGGCAATCAACAGGCGCTCCTGGCCCATCTGCACGACGTGCTGTTTGTCGAGGAAGGTTTTGCAGGCAACACCGAGCGGTATTATGACGCCGGAAACAGCTACCTGCCCGTGGTGCTGCAAACGAAGCGGGGACTGCCCATTATTCTGGCGCTCCTTTACAAGGCGGTGGCCCAAGGAGTGGGGTTAGAAGCCGAAGGGCTCAATTCGCCGGGTCATTTTCTGGTGCAGGTGCGCTGCGGCGGCGAGTGGATGTATGTTGATCCGTTTTTCCATGGGCAATCGCTCTCGCGGGAAGAAGCCTTCAGCCGGCTGGAGCAGATGGGGGGGCGGGAAATGCCGCGTGAAGATCAAATCCTCTCGCCGGCGACGCATCAGCAGTGGCTGTCCCGGATCCTGGCCAACTTGCAGGCGCAGTTTGCCAATGAGGGTCGCCAGGACGACCTGGCTGCCATGACGGAGCTTCAGGAGGCGCTGGGAGAGACATTTTATTGACACACCTCTCGTTTTGCTGCCCCGCTTGTCGCCACACTGAGCGATCCAACTCGGAGACGCTGATCGCGCGCCTGCAAGGAGCCGGCCTGCTGAAGCGAGCAACGCGCCAGGAGCGGAAGGATTTGCCCTACCTGATCGCGCTGGCCCGGACTGTATCGGTCCAGTGGCGTTGTGCGGCTTGCGGGGCTCCTGGATTGACCGTGGAGGAAGCCGGCGGGCCAGCGGACGATTTCGAGGTGGGGCAGCCTTGTGCGGCGTGCGGGAAGAGAATCCCCGCCGAGCGGATGGAGTTGTTTCCCGACACGACGCTCTGCACGGCCTGCCAGTCGGTGGTCGATCGGGGTCGCACTCCCGACACGCAGGAGTATTGTCCGCGGTGCGGTACCCTGATGCAGATTCGCGCCGGTCGCTCAAGCGGCGTGGCCCGGTACGCCCTTGTCTGCCCTCAATGTCGGCGATGAGGCCAGGGGTCAGGGGCCAGGGATCAGGAGACAGGAAACAAGATTCGGAGTCCTTCATGAGTGGCAATCGCTTTCGCATTCGATCGCTGGCAATCGTTCTGGCCGCGCTCGCAGGCATGGTCGCACTGGGGTGGCTTACCGGCCAGTGGCTGCCGCTCACGTGGAACCGCCCATCGAAGGTTGAGCCATCGGCAGCTCAGGTCAGCGAGATGCCGCTGGGCAATCAGATTGCCGCAGTCGAGCGTGGGGCCAGTGCGACGATCCATGTGACGGCTCTACCGGTCGGTGGCCGCGAAGTTGCCGAACTCGTGCAACTGAAGGGTCTGCAGATTATGCAGCTTGACCATCTGGACAATGCCGTTGGCGACGAAGATTGCCAGGCTATTACGCGACTGAGTGCGCTCGTTCAACTGCGAATTCGTGGCGGCTCCGTCGGCGATGCGGGGGTCGCGCATCTGGCAGCCTTACGGAATTTGAGAATCCTCAACCTACCGCAGAGCCGCGTCACCGATCGCGGCCTTCGGCTTTTGGCCAATGCTCCGCGGCTCAGCCAATTGCGCCTGGGCAGCCCGCAGATCACGGACGACGGCCTGAAGTCGCTCGCTAATTTTCCAGCGCTCAAGCAACTCCACCTGATCGACGCCCCGATCACCGACAAAGGGCTAAAGACGATTGCCGCGCTGCTCAAGCTGGAGTCCCTCTATCTCGACGGCAGTCGTGTGACCGACGCCGGCCTCGACCGGCTGTTTCGCGTCCGCTCTGACCTGCATGTGCATATCGATCAGCAGCACCATGACCGGGATCCCAACACGGACCATCCCTGAACCCCAGTCGTCCGCGGCTCGTCTAGTTCAAGAATCCCCCTGCCGATATGATCGAAAGTTTGCTCCGCGGGGCCCGATCCTCCCAAAATCGCCATGAAAACCGACGAACTTCGCGAAAAATACCTCTCGTTCTTCGAGTCCCAAGGGCATACCCGCCGGGCCAGCGACGTCCTCGTGCCGCGCTGGGATCCCTCCGTGCTCTTCACCCCCGCCGGCATGAACCCGTTCAAGGATCATTTCCTGGGGAAAGTCAAGCTGGAGTTCACGCGGGCGACGAGCTGCCAGAAGTGCCTCCGGACGGGCGACATCGATAACGTGGGACGCACCGCCTACCACCACACGTTCTTCGAAATGCTCGGCAATTTTTCGTTTGGCGATTATTTCAAAAAGGAAGCAATTGCCTGGGCCTGGGAGCTCTTGACCGGCAAGCAGTGGCTCGGCATCGATCCCGCGCGGCTCACGGTGACCGTCTATCACGACGACGACGAAGCGGCCAACATCTGGCACGAGAAGATCGGCCTGCCGACGAGCCGCATCGAACGGATGGGAGAAGACGACAACTTTTGGCCCGCCGGCGCGCCGAGCAAAGGCCCCGACGGCGTGTGCGGCCCGTGCAGCGAGATTTTTTATAAGCCCGACAGCGGCAAGTCGTTTGAAATCTGGAACCTGGTCTTCACGCAGTTCAACCGCGTCGGCGATCCGCCGAACAACCTGCGCCCGCTGCCGAGCAAGAACATCGACACGGGCATGGGCCTCGAGCGGATTGCCGCCGCCATGCAGGGGGTCGAAACGAACTACCATATCGACATCCTGCGGCCGCTCGTCGAAGCGGCAGGCGAGGTATGCGGCCGAAAATACGACCCGGCCAGCGACGACGGCAGGCGGCTGAGGCGGATTGCCGACCATGTGCGAGCCTGCACGTTTGCCATTCATGAGAATGTGCTGCCGGGGCCAAACCGCGAGAAGTATGTCATCCGCCGCCTGCTGCGGCGAGCAGTGCTCGATGGCCATCAGTTGGGACTGCACGAGCCGTTTCTGTACCAACTCGTGCCCACCGTCGCTGATTTGATGAAGGTGCCCTACCCCGAGCTCAAGGAGAGCATCGAACGCGTGCAGAAGGGGATCAAAGCCGAGGAGTCGGCATTCTTCAGCACCGTGGGTGCAGGTTTAGCACACATCAAGAGAATGTTCGATGACATGCGGGCTTCCAACCGCGTCACAGTGAGCGGTCACGACGCATTCATACTTTATACGACGCACGGAGTTCCGCCCGAATTGGTCGAGGGTATGGCTGCGGAGCTCAATCTAACTTTCGATTGGGAAGGCTTTGAGCAGTTCATGCTTAAGCACGGAAAGACGTCGGGCAAGATCGCCGACGTCGTGTTCCAAACCGGCCCGATCGAGGCCCTCAAGAAGGCCCTCAAAGAGACAACATTTCTGGGATACGAAACGACCGAGGCAACGGCAGAGATCAAGGGGATCATC
>JBBDYF010000309.1:0-29651 GCA_040901775.1 Pirellulaceae bacterium
CATTGAAGGCAGGCGCGGAGCCATCGGGGGCCCCGCGCCTCCCGCTCGCCAAAGCGCCGCCCCGCTGGATGTATCCAAATGTTTCTGCGGGATAAGTGGGCCGAATGCCGAACGTGACAAGGGCCTCTGGCTGATCGTCAACAACGGCAATCGCCTGCCGAATGGCTGCTTGAAAGGCTTCGTCCGGCTGAATCAGGTGGTCGGCCGGCATCACCAGCATCGTCGCTTCCGAATCTTCGGCCAGCAGCAGCACCGCCGCCAAGCCGACCGCCGCGGCCGTATCGCGCTTGCACGGTTCGCCGACGATCCGCTCGCCGGCAACCTGCGGCAGTTGCTCGGCAATCGGCTCGACAAGGCTCCGGTTGGTGATGACCCAGGTCCGCTCGGGCGCGGCCAGGCTGCCCAACCGATCCACCGTGGCCTGGATCATCGTTCGCCCGCCGGCCAGGTCCAACAGTTGCTTGGGACGCGCCAGGCGGCTCAAAGGCCAGAAACGGGTTCCGCTCCCTCCCGCCATGATGACTGCATGCAGCATTCGTATTCTCGCAGGAAGGGTCGTGGAGAAGGTCTTCACTGGAACGCCACGCCAGGGCGTTCCCTACATCGACTGTGGACCGTCGGGAGCAAAGTAGGTCGGGCGGTCGATCGCCAGGCCGGGCCGAACGCGGCTGCGAACTTCGTCGGGTCCGGCGGCCCACAGCGGATTGATTTCGACCGGCGTGCCGTCGGCGACGCGCGCGCCCGCTTCGCGCAGCCAGCGCGTGTGCAGCGCCACCAGCGCCGCCTGGCTGGTCCGCGGATTGTCGGTTCGGTCGGCGTTTGAGTTTTTCACCGGGGCAAACGCCTCGGCCGGATCGGCCTCGACCACCAGCGCCTGGCGGGCGTGCGGCAAAAGGTCGAAAATGAACCGCTCGAATCGAATGGCATTCGGCTGGTCGGGCTGCACCTGCTGGCCGCGGGCATCGACATACGGCACTTTTTTGTGAGCCGTGTGAAAGGGGAGAGCGTCGGGCTGGGCGGCGCAGCGGGCCAGAAAATCGACCCCCATCACATGGATCGCCAGGTTGCCGGCCCACAGTTTGAGCGAACCGTCGGGATTCGTCTGGCGAGCCAGCGACTCGGGCAGATCGCTGTATTCGATCACCTGCACGCGGCCGTCGATCGCCACCACGTTGCCGACGCGCTCCAGCGCCTCGCGCTTGCGGACGACCTGCGTCGTCATTTCCGAGCCGGCCAGGGCATGGCTGCCGAGCAACAGTTCGTCGCAGACTTGCGTCAGCGGATTATCGACTTGCCCGTAAAAGAAATGCTGAACGCCGCGCGACTGGGCGTCGGCCAAGCAGCCGTCACGATCGAGCGCGGCGAGCATTCCGCCGTGGCCATCGGGCCCCAGGAACAGCGAGGCGGGAGACTCCAACAGGATTCGCTCCCAGCGGTCGTCGAGGGCCCACATCGTCGCTTGGCAAAAAATGTGTACGTCCGCGGCGGGTAATCCGAAGTTGTGGTACTCGGCCAGGAATTTCCGCGTGTCCGCGTCCGTCGCGGGACTCGTCATCAGATACAGCGGAATCCGCACCCCATAGCGGCGGCTGGCTGCCAGCAACTGCTCGAACAAGACCTGAAACAGCGGCCGGCGCGACAAGGGGCCGATCGGAAACATCCCTTTCGGCTGGTCGACGTCCTCGATTTTCCAGCCGAGGCGCGTTCCCAGGCCGCCGGCGACCAGGATCATGCCGACCTGACCAGCTCGCAAAAGTTCCGCCCCGCGGCGGCGGGCGTCGTCCTTGCTAAAAGCGACGCCGCTGCCGTCCAGCCGCATGGCGGGTGGCGACTCGGCCCTGGCAGCCAGGGCAGCCCAATGCGACTTGTCGTCCTGTCCGGCGGCGGCCGACTCGCGGTGCTGCTGCTGCACCTGGCGAAAGACGTCCGGATCGAGCGCTTCGATCTGGCCGGCCAGTTTTTGCCGCGCGGCCGAATCGAGCGTGTCCCAGAAGGCCAGCAAGTGCTGCTGCCCGATCGGCGCAAGACGTTCCTCCAGGCGTTGTCGCTGGTCGGCGGTCATGGATGTCGTTCCATCAGGTTCAGAACAGCCGGCCTCGCACCCAGGCGTAGGCCAGCCAGCAGAGGATCGGAAAGAGCACGAACACACAGGCGTAGGTGAAAATCGTCGTCCAGGCGTGTCGGGGCCAACGAGCCATGCCAACCGTCAGAAAAAAGGATTCTGGAAATGCTTCTCGCATCCATAACATACAATCGAGCGTGGAACTGGCCAATCGCACTGACCGCAACGAAGCGAGGGGGATATGCATCGCAAATTGAGAATCCAAACCATCGGCCGGGCACTCGGCCTGCTGGTGACCGGCATGCTTTCGACCGGACTGGCGGTGGCGGCCGACCTGCAACTGACCGACGACGTGCGCCTGCAACTGGCGTCGGTCGAGGAAGGAGCCGCGGCCATCACCGCCGAGGACGAGTTCGTCCGGTCGCTCAGCCGTTTCGATCTCCAAGCCCGACTGAAGACCGACGGCGAGGCAACCGTAGCCCAGTGGCAAAAGTTCGTCGCCGGGGAAGTTCGCCCCTGGCAGCCCGACCAGATCAAGCCGATGGCCGCTGCGGTCGAGCGCTTGCGGCCGAAATTGGAAAGGCTGAACTTGCCGCTACCCAAAACGATTCTGCTGGTGCGTACGACCGGCCAGGAAGAGGCCCACGCCGCCTACACCCGCGGAACGGCGATTGTCTTGCCCGACAAGGTGCTCGCCTACGAGCCGGCGGCCCTCGACCGGCTGCTCGTTCACGAACTGTTTCATATTCTCAGCCGCCAGCACCCGATGCTGCGGAGCGAACTGTACGCCCTGATCGGCTTTCAGCTTTGCCCGCCGATAGAGTTGCCCGAAATGCTGGCCGATCGCAAGCTCACCAATCCCGATGCGCCGCTGGTCGATTGCTTTATCGAAATTGCCGACGGCGACAAGACGTATTCGGCCGCGCCGGTGCTGTACGCCTCGACGAAAGAGTACGACGCGAAAGCGGGCGGCTCGATGTTCAAATACCTGACGTTCCGCCTGCTCGTCATCGAAAAACGAGACGGCGCGTGGCAGCCTGCGATGAAAGGCGAGCAGCCAGTGGTGATCGACCCAAAAAACCTGCCCGCCTTCTTCGAGCAGATCGGCCGCAACACCAACTACATCATTCATCCCGACGAAATCCTGGCCGACAATTTCGTCCATCTGGTGATGGGGAATCAGAACCTGCAAACGCCGCGGATCGTCGAGCGGATGTTGGCCATGCTGGCAAAGTAGGCCAGTCATGGATCGAGCAAGCGGCCGATCTGCTCGATTGTTGGCTCTAGCCGTGGGCCAATCGCGCGAATCGCAAATCGCCGCTGGGTCGGCCCCGTCACCTCGATCTCGATTTCCAGCCGCTCGTCCGGCAGGCTGCCCTCTACTTTGTCGGCCCATTCCACGAGCGTCAGACCGTCCGACTCAAAGAACTCTTCGGGCCCCAGTTCGCGGAACTCGTCATCGTCCTTCAGACGGTACGCGTCCAGGTGATAGATCGTCCGCGTGCCGACGTGCTTCTGACAAAGAACGAACGTCGGGCTGGTCACTTCGCCGCGGTCGATGCCGGAGGCAGCCGCGATCGCCTGGACCAGCCGCGTTTTGCCCGCCCCCAGCGTGCCGAGCAAGGCGACCGTCGTTCCCGGCGGCAGCGCCGCGGCCAATGCTGCCCCCAGGCGGTCGGTGTCTTGTTCGCTCGCGGCATTGAAGACGATGTTCATGCGTCGAGCGGGTGCTCCCAGCCGCGGGGCTTCAAGGGCCGCAGCCCATTCGGCTCGATCGACCAGAGGCCCGGTTTGTCGCAAAAGTGGCCGATGGGGCTTAAACGTGCTTTCCAATCGGGGTGTCGGCGAAAGAACTCCGTCGCCGCTTCCTGGCCGACTGCCAGAATGAGCTCGAAATCTTCACCATCTCCCAGCGCGTGTTCGAGCGGCGCGTGTTTCAGGGATGACTTCTGGCCTTGCTGCTTGGCGAGCGCGAGGGCCGCGTCGGCAATCGGAACCTGCGGCAGGTCGAGGCACGCCCCAATGCCGCTCGACTCGGCCAGTCGCCACAAGTCGAGCGAGAGGCCGTCGCTCACGTCGATCGCGGCATGCACGGGCAACTGCTCGGCCAGCCAGAGCGCTTCGGCGACGCGGGGCTTAAAGGTCAGGTGCTTGCCCAAAATGCTGCCGCCGAAGCTGCCGGTGACGAGGATCAAATCTCCCGGCAACGCGCCGCTGCGCCGCCACTCGCGACCCGGCCGCACTTCGCCCAGCGCCGTGACCGTAACCACCAGCGGCCCATCCCAACTGTTGACATCGCCGCCGGCGATCGAACAGTCGAACGTGCTGGCCAGCGGCAAAATGCCCTCGTATAGCCGCTTGGCCAGCGATTCGCCCCCATTCTTTGGCAGGCAGAGCGAGACGAGGGCGGCCACGGGCTTTGCCGCCATCGCCGCCAGATCGCTCAGGTTGACCGCCAGCGCCTTGTGCCCGATCTGGGCCGGATCGTGCTGGCCGACGACAAAATCGACCCCGTCCATCAGCGTGTCGGTCGTGGCGACGAGCTGCATTCCAACAGCGATCTTGATGACCGCCGCATCGTCCCCCGCGCCCAGCACGAGCCTTTCGTGCGCGGGCAGCGCACGTTGGAACCAGCGGAGCAGGTCGTTTTCCATGCGACGATTATCGCCGCGCGGCCGAACTGCGACGAGGGCCAGGCAGCACATTTTTCTATCGCCCGGCAATCCGCAGATGGCCGTAGAGCGTGTCGGTGCCGCGGACGATGTAGAAGACCATCGGGTCGTACTTGGCCAGGTCGTCGCGGTCGAGAATGTACGAGATGTTTTCGAGCGAGACCGTTTCCCAGACGTGCATGCCGACGAGCACGTCGCCGCGCTTGATTCCCTGCTGCGAGGCGGTGCTTTCCGGGCGAACGCTGATCACCTGCAAGCCTCCGCGATACCGCGTGCCCAGGTCTTTGAACACCGTCTCGTCCATCGGGGCCAGCCGCATGCCAAGCGTGGTCCACAACCGGTCGGCCAGGGCCGGCTTCAGTTGTTTCTGATTGGCCCGCGCGAGCACCAGGCTGGCGGTCTTCGGCTGCCCGTCGCGGAGCACTTGCACCGCGATTTCCTCGTTCGCCTTTTTGCCGAGCAGGGCCAGCTCGACATCCAGCGCTCGCTCGATCTTGCGGTCGCCGATGTGCGTGATCGTGTCGCCCGGTTCCAGCGGAGTCGTTTCGTCGGGGTTGGCCGGCTTCATCGAGGTGACGACAAACGTTCGCTGGGCCGCCTCGCACACCGTTTTGCCGCTGATGCCGTGCGTCGCCTGGTCGAGCCGCTCGATGCTCATCAGCCGGGCGGCAACGTCGAGCGCTTCGTCGATTGGAATGGCAAAGCCGATGCCCTGCGCCCCGACCCGCACGGCCACGTTGATGCCGATCACATGGCCGTCGATGTTCATCAATGGCCCGCCCGAGTTGCCCGGGTTGATGCTGGCGTCGGTCTGGATCAGGTCGTTGTATTTTTGCTCGTCGCTCACTTGCACGCTGCGGTGCAGGGCGCTGATGATGCCGCGGGTGACGGTGTTCTCGTAGCCGTAGGCGTTCCCCACGGCGATCACCGGTTCGCCGCGCATCAGGTCGCACGAGGTGCCAAACTTGATCACGGGCAGCGGATCCTTGGCTTCGATCTTGATGATCGCCAAGTCCGTCTTCGGGTCGTGCGCCACCAGGCGGGCGACCACCGCCCGCTCGTCGTGCAGCGTCACCTGGATGTTGCTCACTCCCTCGACGACATGGTAGTTCGTGATGATGTAGCCCCGCGGATCGAGGACGATCCCGGTCCCCATGCCGTTGACCTGGCGAACCGCGTCGCCGGCGCCATACGAGGCGTTCTCGGCGCGGACGGTCTTGCGGCCGTGGATGTTGACCACCGACGGGGCGGCCGCGCTCACCGCCTTCACGATGGGCGAATTGCGCAGCTCCGATCCGTCGGCGCGAGCGACCGGCGAAACCGCCGGCGCCAGCGCCACGGCGGAAAGGATCGCCAAGCCGGTCACCCATTGGCGACGGGGCAACTTGCGGGAAATTTGCTCGGGCATGAGGTGCTCGTCAGGCCTGGGTGGTCCTGCCAGAACGCTTGCGGCGCCGCGGGAGCTGGCGCGCGGGGAGCGCAAGGTAGATCGGTCCGAAGCTTAGATCGGTCCCTGCCAACGGGTTGCTTCAAAGGGGGCGCTTCCGGCGGAAGACTTCGCCCAACCTCGCAAGGCTGGGCAGTTTGCCAGAGAAGTGCCGATGGCCATTTCAGCGCGTCTCAGCGCGAGAAAGCGAGGCGCGACTTAGGCCGGGTCGGGGATCGGCTTGGCAGGAACCGGCGACAAGATAGCGCCCCCATCGGCCTCGGGAACGAGCAGCGGGGCCAGCGCTTGCGGCAGCGAGTAGTCGAACTGGGGCTCGAACACGGGCCGCGTCGGAACGGGATGGAAGTGGGGCATCGGCACCGTGGTTCCCGGCGGCGTTCCGGGACGATTCGGATCGTTCCAGGGCCAGTGGCGCTCGCCGTTGCGCTCGCCGCGCAGCCCCAGGCCGCGCTCGCGCCGCGCGTGTTCGCACTGGTCGGCGGACGGTGATTGCTCCTCGTAGCGACCTCCCAGCGCGGGCAGACAGCAGCCCGCTGCCAGCAGCAAAGACGAGAGGGCGAGGTAGCGGCAAAGATGGTCCAACCGTTGGGCCTCCGGGGGTCATCGGCTTGGTATCGGCGGCCCAACCGGCAGACTTTAGCTCTTCGGCAATCTCAACGAGATTGCCCTATTTTGCCCTCTCATCGTTGCCGCCGACCAACTGCCGCAGCTCGGCCCCGGCATTTTCTTTTTTCACGACCACCTGCAACACCTGCAACAGCAGGAAGACGGCAATTGGAACCAGCAGATAGATGGGCCAGTACCGCCACACGGCCCAGTCGCGCAGCGGAAGTCGCAACCCCTCGACCACCGTGGCCACAAATAGCACCCCCAGAGCCGCCATCAGCATCAGGCAGCCCCCCATCGCCATCACCCCTTTGAACGAAGCTTCCTCGGTGTGCTGCTCGCCAAACAGCTCGATGGTGCGGCCGCGGGCCAGGCTCCGATCGATCGCTTCGGCTGCTTCTTGGTCGCGACATGCATCGAGCCAGGTGGTTTCGTCAATATGCGTTTTGGCCGCGGCATCCGTCAGTCGCGACAGCGTCGCTTCCGCTTCGCCGTAGGAACCGAACGATTCTTGAGTACGCTCTTCGCCTACGATTTCCAGCGACCAATCGTTGCCCCCCGGCATGTGCAGCACGGCTTTGCCAAGCGAACCGATCGCCGTCAATCGGGCCGACTCGCGCGCGAGCGCGGGCCCGATTGACCAACGGGCGGTCAGTCCTTTGTCGCCGCTGACATAAACGCTCAGGTTGGCCAGCGACGCCAATGTTTTCAGTTTCGGTCCCATCGGGTCGCGACCCGGCGCGGGTGCCGGCCCCGTGGCATTCACGCTTTGAATCGTTCCGACCAACTGCCGCAGCAAGCTCGCATCCCGCGCGAACTGCGTCAAAACGGCGTCTCGGCCCCGATCGGCCTGCTCGCGCTCCAGCACGATCTGTTCGACCGGGCCAAGGGGCGAATCTGCCCCGCCCGAAATCAACTCGGCCAGTCGAAGCAAGCCAGGATGCTGGCTTCCCGCAGCGTGCGGCACGATCGCGCCCCCGCTATCGCGCCGGATCATCTCGATTTCAAAGCCGACGATCGCCTCGCACGCCGGATGAACGACGAGCATGGGCACGCCGGCCTGAGCCAATTTGCGAAGCTGATCGGCCCGCCGCTCGTCGTCGGCGATGCCGGTGGCGTGCGTCAAACCGGCGGCGGCGCGGGCCACGATTACTCCGTCGGCCTGCGTTCCCAAGACCAGCGATTCCCAGTGGTCGTCGAGCCGAGCGCGGGGGGCAATGGCAGCCACTTCCGGGCCAAGGCGGCCGAAATCGTACGCGGCGACCAGTCCGTGCCCGCCGGCGCTTACGGCCCAGCGGACCAGTTCCAGCGATTCGGCATCGGCGCCCAAGAGTGCAAGTCTCATACTATTTACTCTACACTGGCGAGCGGGGTGCGTGAGCACCCCGATGGTGCTACCTCGCAGGGAGCGCCGAGCCATCGGGAGGCTGACGCCTCCCGCTCGCCTCTACAGCCGGCGGATATGAAAGCCCCCATCCACATTGATCCGCTCGCCCGTGCTGAACGGCAACGCGCCGCTGGCCAGCATCGCAACCGCCGCAGCCACATCTTCGGGCTGGCCCCAGCGGCGAATCGGGCTCATGCCGTCGGCGATCAGCTTGTCGTACTTCGCCTTGACCGGCGCGGTCATGTCGCTGGCGATCACTCCGGGGCAAACTTCATAGACGTTGATTCGCTGCTCGGCCAGCCGATCGGCGAGCAGCCAGGTCATCATTTCCATTGCCGCCTTGGACATGCAGTAGTCGGCCCTATTCGTCGAAACTGCGTAGGCTGAGATCGACGAGACGTTGACGATCGTGGCCCGCTCGATCGCGCCCGCTTCGATTTGCTCGATCATGGCCCGCGCCGCCCGTTGAGCCAGAAAGAACGGTCCTTTCAAATTCGTGGCAAAAACCGCGTCCCAGCTTTCCTCGGTCGCTTCGAGCAGATCCTTGCGGCCGACCGACGTAATGCCCGCATTGTTGACGAGCAAATCCATTCTTTGAAACTGAGCAAGCGTGTCGCTCACCAACCGCTCGCGGTCGGGGCCTAGCGCCACGTCGGCCTGTATGGCAATCGCCCGGCCCCCCGCTTGCTCGATCTGTCCCACCACGTCGGCGGCGGCCGCGGCATTGCTGTGGTAGTTGACGGCGACGGCATACCCGTCGGCCGCCAGCCGCAGGGCAATCGCCCGGCCGATGCCGCGCGAAGCGCCGGTCACAAGAGCAGCAGGTTGGTGAGATGGGTTCATTGCTGATTCTTAGGCCCGGAGGGCCGGTAGGTAGTAGCCCCGACAGTTTCATCCGTGTTTCATCCGTGTTTCATCCGTGGCTCACTCCTCCCCATCCGCGACGATCGGCGCTATCCGCGGTTCACATTCCTACTTCACTCCGAATCGTACCAGGCCAGTGCTTCCGCCAGGTGAGTGACGATCCAGGCTGCTTTGGCGTCTGAATATTTGTGCGAGTCAGCGGGATAGAGTCGTTGGCAACGCTGCTTCTCGGCGTCGTATTTCTGGGCCACTTCGGAATGCGTCCGCAAGTAGTCGCGAAATGCCAGGTGCCTGCGGATTTCGTGGTTCCCTGCTTCAAAGCAGTGCAGTTGAAACCGTCGCCGACCGGTGGCGGGATCGTCGAGCGTGCAATAGCGGCGGCCGGCAATCCCGTATTCTCCCCAGCACGCGTAGCCCAGTTTCCGCAGCAGGGCAACCTTTTCATCGACGGCCGTTAGGCCACGAACGACCGGCATGAGATCAACGATCGGCTTGGCATGAATTCCCGGAATCGCCGTGGAACCAATATGGTGGACCGCGACCAAATCGTCCCTCAGCACATCCGCCAGCCGAGCACCCTCCGCCTGCGCAGCCTGGGCCCAGGCGGTTGAATGCGGGACTAGCACGACACGGATCGGCGGCGGCATGGGGCGTTAGCCACGAAAAACACCAGGAGGCAGAAAAGAAAGGGAGTCCGGCGGTCCTGCTTGCACTTGCTGGGCCAGCAGCTACAAATTGAACAGAAGGCAACGAAGAAAACGAAGGGTATATCTGACCCAGATCAACGCTCTTCCCTTGGTTCCCTTCGTTTGCTTCTGTTCAAAATCCTTCCCATCCGCGCAGATCAGCGACATCGGCGGTTCTCACTCCTACGATAATTGGCGGGCGGCTACGCCGGGCTGGGCCTGCAATGGCAATCGGCAGTGGCATTCGGCGCGGGAATTCAAAGAGGAACCGCGGATTTCCCGGATGGCGCGGATGCGGACAGGCAACTAAGGAAACGAAGGGTGGGATGTGCCAACCCGATCCTTCGACCTCCGGTTCGTCCTTCTACTCTTTCTCCTCTTTGTTCCCTTCGTTTGCTTCTGTTCAAAATCCTTCCGATCCGCGCAGATCAGCCGTGTAGCGACTGTCTTGAAAGTCAAGTGTGGGAGGTTATGCTTCACCCGTTATGCGAAAGCATAACTTACCAAGCTGCCGACCCGTCTCGCTCAACCAGAACCAGGACCGGCGACCCGGCAGCCACCTTGCCGGCTCCAAGATTTTGCCTCACTGGACATCTTGACACTCACAGGACACTTGCGTATAATTCCGTTGCCTACCCGTCTCGTGCGGGGTGGGCGAGCGCTCTTTGGCAAGCCGGTTGTTTTTTGGCGGGCGAGTCGATTTTCGGCTGGATGGCACTGTAGCGCTGGATGGCCGGTAGCGTGGCCACTGCCGATGGGAAAGCTTCGCCCCGCTGGCCAGCGCGCGGCGCAAGGCGAGAAATCTCTAAAGTCCCTCATCCGAGTAGTCGAATTCGCGGCCGTTTTGCTGATCGCAAGAATCGGGCGCAACTGGCGGTGGCAACGGCGGTTGCAAATTCGGATGGCCCGCTCGGCGGAACCCAGGCGCACGAAAAAAAATCGGAACGATCAGGCACCGATCCAGCCCGGGGCTAAGGGAAAGGCAAGGCTCCCGACCGGCAAGGCTCCCTACCGCAGCTCGACCACCGGGTCGGCCAGGCGGATTTTGGCTTCGCGGGTTTCGGGTTTAAGTGTTAAGACTCGTGTCTTTGTGTTCTCTGGTGGAAACGTTATTAAAGGCAGCCCGCGAAGTTATAAGTGGGCTTTTACGACAGGCTATCCCAAAGCGCTTTCATCTCGACCGCAACACGCTCGTACAGTTTTTCGAAGATGGCGGCTAGTTCCGCCAAGGGCTTGACGCCATGCGGTGTAGGGGATGTGTCTCGGATTAGATTCCTCAATGAATCTACCAGAATGTTGGAATCCTGGCCAAAGACAAGCTGCAGCATAAGTCGGTCGCCATTCAGAGACGCTATGGCGGCTTCGACCGCCGAAGTCGCTTGATGGGCCATTGAAATCAATTGCTCCGGTGACAATTCCGCAAAATGGGGATGAGGCTGGCACAAGAATAAGGACGCTTGGAAATTCTGAATGTCTTGATTTACTTTAACAAATACCTCCCGAGCATCTCGCCGTATTGCTTCACGATTTGCCAAGCTCTGCGATATTCTTGGAATGTAAAGTGATGCAATGAGCGCAGCTACGGCTGTCAATGCTGTCGCTATCGTGGCAATCAACGTCAATGATTGGTCGAGGGGCATTTTGAATCGAGCGGGGGTTTTGTTAATCGGCGCAGCGGGCTGCTCGCGCCCTTTGCGGTTGCACTTTTCGGCCGGCAAGAGGGACGCGATTATCGCAGCTCGACCACCGGTTCGGCCAGCCGGATCTTGGCCTCGCGGGTTTCGGGCTCGGCTTCGGGGGTGGGGCCGGCGAGTGGCTTTTCGGAAAGGTCGGCTCGCTGCGAGAGCTTGCCCGAAGCAAGCCACCACGACCACGGCCCGACCGGCCCGCCGTCGTGGTATTCGCCCCCGATCGACTTCAGGCCGTTCTCGTGCCACCAGGTCCATTGGCCCTGCTGGCGGCCGTCGATATACGTCCCTTCCATCTGCTTCTGGCCGTTGGGATACCAGTAAGTGAACTGGCCCACCGGCAGGTCGTAGCGGAACTCGCCCTGGCGGGCCAGTTGCCCATTGTTGTGCCAGGCGGTAAAGGGGCCGTGCTTTTCGTCCTGGCCGCGGCTTTCGAATTCGGCCAGGGTGGCGGTGTTCCAGTCGTCGGGCGTTTTGGCAACGAGCGTGGCGAACAAGTACATCGACTCCGACCGCTTGGTCAGTTGCCGGGCGTCGTGATACTCGGTCTTGGGGGCGAGTTTGCGGCCATTTTCGTAGATTTCCTTGGCGGCGACTTGCGAGTCGGAATCGTACTGAACCATCTCGCCGTGGGCTCGGTCCCGGTCGTACTGGGCCGAAAGCATGACCTGGCCGCTGGGATAGTACCAGGTGCTAGGCCCGTGGCGCTCGTCCTCCTCGAACTCCAATTCGTGAACCTTGCGCTGCTTGGCATCGGTCACCAGCCACTTGCCGTGCAGGTTGCCCCGGACGAAGGTCGCTTGCGAAACAAAGGGGGGCGTAAAGCTGTGATAGGGCGCCGTGGCAAACAGCGGCGCATCGCTGCCGCTATACAAGCGACGCCAGATCCCCTCCTGCTGGCTTTCGACGAACCGGCCTTCGGCGATCAAGCGTCCCGTCGGATCGAACTGCCGCCACAGGCCGTGGGGAATGTAGTTGCCGCCGGCATCGAGCGTCACTTCCCGCTCGACGCGAACCACGCCGTTGAGATAGCGCTCCTTCACGACTTCGATGTTCGGCTCGGCGGGAGCCGCATCCTCGTCGCCGGGCTGCGCAGTTTCTGGCTGGTCTTCGCCGGGTTGGTTTTGTTGGCTGGGCAGATCATCCGAGATATGGGCTTCGACCGGACCCTGCGTGGCCGGAGCGGGCACCGCCAAGGTCGGCAGTTCGGCCGAGTCCAGTTCCAGCGGGGCGGGCGGGGCCGGAATCGGCTGCGCCAACTCAACCCAGGGGAGCGGCTGCTGGGCCCGAACCGAAAGCGAGCCGGCCACGAGCGCCACGCACAGCGGCAGCGACCAACGCCATCCGCGGAAGACGACTTTCATCTCGCACTCCTTTGCGGCACGGGCGCGCCGCCAGCGATAGGGGAATCGGCCCGAGCCGGAAATCCTTTCCCGGCGAACCGTTCGCAGTGGCGGCATGGGGACGAGCTTGCGAGAAGATCAACGATGAGCTGCCGACTCTACGAGCCTAACAATCGTTTTCGTCGGTCGGCACCGAAAGATACAGCATCTCGCGCGGAACCGGCATGGGCGGACCAGAAGCGAAAATCGTTACAGTCCGGCCAGCTTGACAGCGCACGGCAAGCGTGGACCGGCTGGCAACCGCGGCGCAAGCAAGGCCCCGGCAAGGATTTACACCGACGAGTATTTATACGCAGCCAGACAGACTACCAGCCCATGACCATGTTCGACTCGATCACCTTGCGGGCGATCTCCAGGTCGGAGCCGGTCTCGTGCATGTAGAGGCGAATCGCATGGACTTTATCGCCCTGCGACTTCGAGAGGCAGTCGCGGGCGGTCGAGCAGGGATCGACGCGGCGATCGACCAGGCCGAGCGCCCCTTTGCTGATCACCCAGGTGTCGCGGGGGCGCTTGGTCAGCCGAATGACTTTGTCGTGCGGATACGCTTCGCGGACGACCGCACTGGCTGCGGAGTCGTCGGTGGCCCAGGTGATGATGATATGCGAGTCGGTTTCAACCTCGAACAGGGGCATGGCAAAACTCCTTCGCTCGCGAGAGGTGACGGGGATGTCACAACGAGAATGTGCGACCAGCGGGACCAGCGGAATAGTAACTCAAAAAATCAGGCCGGCGCAGGCGGCACGAAAACAAAGGCGGCACGAAACAATGGCCACGGACCAATTCTACCACATCGTGGCGCGGACGCCGCAGGCGCGGGGAAAACCACGTTCTCCGCCCGTCAGCATGGCCCAGCCGTTAAGATTTGACAAGTAGTTTGGGCGGACTTTGTGCTTTCCGAGGACTTGGTGAGAGGCCGGTATGTGGCAATACAATTTGCGATCGTTGATGCTGGTAATGCTCGCGGCCTGTGTGGGAACCTGGCTGTTCTTCGTGCTGGAGGGCGAAGTGGCGGTCGTCATTCTGTCGATGCTGTTGGCCGTGATTCCCGGCACCGTGCTGGCCGGCCTTTTGTATTGCCGCGGAAACGTGCGGGCGTTCTTCGTCGGCTGCGTGCCACCGATGGTGATTCTGACCTGCGGATTCATCTTCGAAGGGCCGCCCAGGATGTTTGGGAGGGGCGGCGATGAAGCGAAGGTGTTCTTGCTGGTTTGCGTGGCGGTCGTGCTGGCTTCAGGCGCTGCGTCGGCCGCCATCAGATATTTTGCCACACGCCGGCTTCCTGCAACTGACAACTGACAACTGACTTCCGACCTCATGGCAATCGACACACCGGCAAAAATTGCGATCCTCGGCGCCGGCCCGATCGGACTGGAAGCGGCCCTGTATGCCCGTTTTTTGGGCTACGACGTCGCGATCTTTGAACGGGGCGAGGTAGCCGACAGCGTGCGCCGGTGGGGGCACGTGCGGATGTTCTCGCCGTTTAGCATGAACCGCTCGCCACTGGGCCTGGCTGCGATTGGGGCTCAAAACGAGGCGTATCGGCCCCCGTCCGACGACGCCCTGCTTACCGGCTACGAATGGCTCGATCAGTACCTGCTGCCGCTGTCGCAGACCGACTTGTTGGCCGACCACCTGCGGACGAGGACCGAGGTTGTCGCGGTCGGCAAGGAGGAACTGCTCAAGCAAGACTTGCCGGGACACGAAGACCGGGGCGATTGGTCGTTCCGCATTCTGACGCGCGACCGAGAGGGACGAGAAGCGATTGAAACGGCCGATGCCGTCATCGACGCCTGCGGCCTGTTCGGTCAGGCGAACTGGCTGGGACATGGCGGAATGCCGGCTGCGGGAGAGCAATCGCTGCGCGAGCAAATTGAATACCGACTTCCGGAGATTGCCGGCCCAGATCGCAGCCGCTACGCCGGGCGGCATACGCTGCTGATCGGTGCGGGCGCCTCGGCAGCGACGAACCTCGTCGCCCTGGGACAACTGGCGCAGGCGTCGCCGGGAACGCGCGCGACCTGGATCACCCGCCGCGAAGGCCCCGCGGGCACGGCCGGCCCGATCGCCGTCATCGCCGGCGACCGGCTGCCGCAGCGCGCGCAGCTTGCCGGCGAAGCGAATCGCCTGGCCGGCGACCCGTCCTCGGGCATTGCTTACTGGCCGGCTACGGTGGTCGAACGCATCGGTCGAGAGAATGCGGCCGGATCGTTCCATGTCGAGCTTTCCGGCCGCCATGCCGGCGTCTATGCTTTCGACGAGATCCTGGCCAACGTCGGCTTTCGGCCCGACCATCGACTGTATGAAGAATTGCAAATCCACGAGTGCTACGCCACCCAAGGACCGATGAAACTGGCCGCGGCGCTGGCCGGTCAAACAGCGGCCGGACAAGTGTCGGCCAGCCAAACATCGGCCGATTGCCTGGATCAAACGGGACATGGCCCGGCGACTTTGCTTAATCCTGAACCCAATTTTTACATCCTGGGAACGAAGAGCTACGGCCGGAAGTCGAACTTCCTGTTTTCCGTCGGGCTCCAACAGATTCGAGACGTCTTCACGATCATCGGCGATCGGGCCTCGCTCGACCTGTATGCCACCGCCCCGAACCTGCGGCCATGATGCACGCTCAAGAGCCACGCCCGTGGATCGACATCCCGCACCTTGACCAGCTTTGGTTTCAGGTCGCCGGGACGCGCTGCAACCTGACCTGCTGCCATTGCTTCATCAGTTGCAGCCCGCACAACCGCGCGTTTGGCTTTCTAACGCTGGCCGAGGTGCAGCGGCGACTGGAAGAATCGGTGGCGCTCGGAGTACGCGAGTATTACTTCACCGGGGGCGAGCCGTTTCTCAATCCCCAAATGACCGAAATCCTGAAGCTCGCGCTCAACTACGGACCAGCCACCGTGCTCACCAATGCCACCGTGCTGAAGGACGAGTGGCTCGACGCGCTGGCGCAGGTTGAGCGGAAGAGCTTGTACTCGCTGGAGTTCCGCGTCTCGATCGACGGATTTTCACCGGAGACCAACGACCCGATTCGCGGCGTGGGCACCTTTGCGCGGGCAATGGCCGGCGTCAAAAAATTGGTCGAGCACGGGTTCCTGCCGATCGTTACGGCCGCGCGCACCTGGCCGCTCGACCAGGATCGCGAAGTGATTGATGCGTTCCTGCAAACATTGCAGGCCGCCGGCTGCACCCGCCCGCGGCTAAAGATTTTGCCGACCCTGCAGCTCGGGGCCGAAACCGAGCGGACCGGCGGCTACCGGCCGGGCGAACGGGTCACGGCTGAGATGCTCGAGGGCTTCGACCGGTCGCAACTCGTCTGCAGCCAGAGCCGGATCGTGACCGATCGGGGCGTGCATGTCTGCCCGATTTTGATTGAAGCGGCCGACTCGCTGCTGGGACAATCGCTGGCCGAGTCGCTGCAGCCGTATCCAATCTCGCATGGCGCCTGCACGACGTGCTATCAGTACGGGGCGATCTGCACGAACGCATCGTCCCGTCCCCTGCGGCCGGAGGCTCTGGGATGAACGGCCCGCTCGCCTCGGCGACGCGGATCGCGCTCGTCGGCGGTTTGTACAGCAACTACCTGGCCCTCGCAGCCGCCCTGAGCGACATCCGCCGCCGCGGCGTCGATGCCATCTATTGCCTGGGAGACCTGGGCGCGTTCGGTCCCCACCCGGATCGTGTTTTTCCCTTGCTCCATGAAAGCCGGGTACAGTGCCTGCGAGGCAACTACGACGACTCGATCGGTCGCGAATTGGCCGATTGCCAGTGCGGCTATACCGACCCGCGCGACAACCACTTTGCTCAGCTTAGCTACGAATACACGCTGGCCGGCACCGCCGCGGAAAACCGGGCCTGGCTGCGCACGTTGCCCGGCGTGATCCGCCTGGAGCTGGGCAGCCGGAGGGTGCTCCTGTGTCACGGCAGCCCGCGGCGAACGAACGAGTTTCTCTGGGAATCGACCACCTCGACGCACTTCCTCGAACACCTGCTGCACGAGCACGAGGCGGATGTCGTTTGCGGCACGCACTCGGGAATCAAGTGGCGGCGCGAGCTTTCCCAGGGACGATTGTTCGTCAATGTCGGCGTTTTGGGCCGGCCCGAGAACGATGGGCGAACCTGCGTTTGGTATGCCATCCTGTCGGCGGGCGACGGGCAGCAGCCGACGGTCGAGTTTGTGCCGGTCGAGTACGATCATCGCCGCCTCGCCGCCGAAATGCAGGCCGAGCGATTGCCCGACGAGTTTGCAGAAACGATCCTCACCGGCTGGTGGACGACGTGCCTGGAAGTGCTGCCGGCGAAGGAACGCCGGCGAGGAAGATTGTGACTCGCCACCGCTCGCAACATCTGCGCCCTTACTGCTTTGCCGCTTTGGGAATGCGGAACGGATGCAGCTCGTAGGTGTCGATGAACTTCGTCAGACTGGCGGTCGGCTGAAGGCGTTCGCGGTGTGCGACCAGGGCGTTGCGAAAGCGTCCGAGGGCCAGGTACATCTGATAGTCGGCGGGAATCGGAACTTGCAGGTCGCCGAAGTCGATGCGCCCCGCCAGGAACTTCTCGCGCGCCGGGGATTCGGGAATCTTATCGACCCACGACCCATCCGAGTTCGCGGTGCGGGAAAGCCGCTCGAGCAGTGCCTGCTGCTCGTCGGAGATCAGTTCCAATCGGCCAATCATCACGCGCTGCACCTCGGCCTCGCGCGACAGCGACAGGGGCAGGTAGTGGTCGGTCCACGACCTGGGAACCAGATAAAACAAACGCAGCCCGGGGCTGGCGAAGTAGGAGCGTTGCCAGGTCGAGAGGAGGGCGGTCGCTTCGTCGGCGTAGAGGCCGTCGGCAACCAGGGCGGCCTGCATGGCCGCTTCCAACTGCTGGCGGTTCTCGGCCCGGTAATCGGCGGGCTCGAAGCGATAGGGGGTGACGGCTAACTGCCGCTTGCCATCGGCCGTGGCGTCGAACCCATCGAGCGTGCGGAAGGCGCAGCGGCCGTCCTGCCGTACCGAGATCAGCCAGAGTTGAGCAACGCGAGCCGATTGACCGCTCGCTAGCACCTTTCCAAAATTGCCTCGCAAAGCCAACTCGCCCGATTGGCGATCCAGCGTGGCCCGCAGCGGCGCCGCAAGGTGACCCACGCCCCGATAGAACAAGTAGCGTTCGCTCTCGCCGGTGATGTTCGTCAGATTGGCGGCCTTGACTTCGCGCGGCGCGAGCCAGACCTGTTCGCTCGTCTGCGGCCCGACGCCGTCGGTGCCGACCTTCAGGTCGCTCCAAGTCAGGCTGCTGGTGCTCGTGGACTTGAGATCGCCGAACTCGAAGCTGCCATCTTTCAGCCCCTCGGCCTCGGCCTGGGCTTGCGGATAGAACTCGGTCAGCCAGCCCCCGCGAAAGCGGACGGAAACGTCAATCGACAGCGGCCCAGGTTGTCCGGCCGGCGGATAGAAGTAGATGACCGGCGTCTCCAGCCGCATCGTGACCAGCGGATGATGCCGCGGGGCACCCTTCGAGCGGTACTGCCAGTGCAGGCTGGAGAGAACGGGCCGGCTGAGCAGGAAGCGGTTCAGGTTGTGGACGAATCCGGGAACCGGTTCGTCGTCGATGTTGATTCCGGAAAGCTCGCGGCCCTGCTCGTCCTGAAGGGACGTAAACGTGCCCCACTCGTGGACGATCAGCCCGTCTCCGGCGGCTGCCGTCGGGGGCCAGGCGAACGCGCCCGCGATCACCAATAGGAAAAGCACTCGAATTGATTTGTTTTGCGCCGACATGTTTCGTACCTCCGGGAATCGTGGGCGAGAGTGAGCCAGGCTTGTGCCGCGGCGACCGCCGCCGCGGCGTTAGCGGGCCTTCGCCTGCAATTCATCGTAGGAGGCGCTAGATCACGGCTAAAATTGTTTTTATGATGTGACATAACGATATTTTCTGTTTATCGGAAGGGTCGAGGCATGGCCGGCACGCGCGAAATCGCTTCGCTTTCGACCGATCAGGTGGCCGCCTTTGTGCAGTTGGCCCGGCTGGGCAGCTTGCGGGCCGCAGCCGAGTCGCTGTTTATCAGCGAGCAAGGACTGCGAAGCCGACTGCTGGCGCTGGAGCGCCGGCTGGGGGTCGAACTGTATCGCAAGAGCCGCGGGCTGCGGCGGCGGACGCCGCTGACGCCTCAGGGGCAGCAATTCCTGCCGCACGCTGCGGCCTTTCTGGATCGGGCCGTCGAACTGTGCGAGCTGTTTCGCGAAAGCCAGGGGCCGCGCGAGGTACACGTCGTCGCCAGCCAGTACCTGATCGCCTTTGTGTTGATTCGGGCCGTCCAGCGGTTCCATGCGGCCCATCCCGAGATCCACGTTCGCCTGAGCGCGCGGACGGAACACGAGATCGAAGCGGCCCTGGCCGATTCGCTCGAGTTTTCGTTTGGCGTCGCGGCCCCTTACGAATCGTCGCCCGATCTGGAGTATCGCCATCTGTTCTCGATGCAGTGGAGCCTGATCGCTCCCTTGCGGCATCCGCTCGCCCGGCGTGGGCGCGTTCGGCTGGCCGACATCGTGGGCTACCCGCTGATCGTCTATGAACGGGGCTCGACGGGGCGGCAGCATGTGGTCGAGGCCTTCCAGCAGCGTGGCCTGACGCCGCAGATCGAAATCGAGGCGACGAACACCGATCTCATCGCGCGGATGGTCGAAGCGGGGCTGGGCGTGGCGATCGTGCCGCTGCACGGCTCGGGCGCGGTCACTCGCGGCCGGCGCGTCGCGATCCGCAGCCTGGGACGACAGGTGCGTCCGATCCATAGCGGTGTGCTGCTGCGCCGCGGCGAACGGCTTTCGCCCGCCGCGCAGCAACTGCTTGCGTTTCTGGGCGCTAACGCCGGACCAGGCTCAGCAAAGACGACATAAAACGCTGCGATCCGCTACTGACACCCACCCGTTTGTTGGGAATCGCGTTTGTGAAACGGGCCGGACTGGATAAGATGGATGGTTGGTTCTCGTCCGACGCCCCTCTCTTCTCGAACCACTTTTCGCACCGGGGGAATGGCTGAGTGTTCTGGCGTTGTCTGCTGATCTCGCTTGCCTGCGGTCTGAGTGGACTGGCCCAGGATCGCCTTGCGCAGGGGCAGCCCCCCGCTAGTCCCCCCGCAACCCAGGCCGGCGAGACGGATCCCGCTGATCCGGCCGCCCGCGAGGCCGGTCCTCCCGCGGTGGAAGCGAGCTCGCTCGACACCTATTTGTTGCGCGACGGCAAAGGTAATTTGGTACCGGTCTTGGACCTGCCGTTTGAAGAATTCGAGCGTTTGTTGCGAATCAAGCGGGGTCTAGCGCCGCCGCTTCCTCCGGCCTATTCGCTCGACGCGCTGTCCGTGACCGGCACGGTCGAAAAGGGGATTGCCGACCTGCAGGTTTCCGCCACGATACGAGTGCGCGATGCGGGGTGGGTCCGCGTCCCGCTCGAATTCGGCAAAGCCATCCTGCGGCAGCCGGCGCGTTATGAAGGGCCGGGCGAGCACTTGCTCGCGCACGAAGCGAGCGGCGGTTACATCGCCTGGTTGCAAGGCACGGATGCCAAGCCGCACGTCGTCTCGCTGCAGGTTTCCGTACCCGTCGCCCAGGAAGGGGGCGGACGGCGGCTGGCTCTGAACTTTCCGACCGGCAACGAATCGTCGTTGCGGCTGGTCGTTCCCGACGCGCGCGCGGAAGGAACGATCGTCGGCGGCGAAGGGATCGTGTCGAGCAGCCCCAAGGGGGAAGGCCGTAGCGAACTGACTGTTTTGGGCCCCAGCGGCGAATTGCAGTTGGCCTGGCAAAAGGGGCGCGAGCCCGCGGCGCCAGGTCCATCGCCGCTGGAATCGACCGGCGAAATCCTGGTCAAAATCGAGGGGGAGAACCGGATCAGCAGCGACGCCCGCCTGCGCATCCGCAGCTTCGCGGGAACCCTCGAATCGTTTCGCGTTCGGCTGCCGCCCGGAATGGAACTGATTCCGACCCCGACCGCCGGCTACGCGGTCTCGGTGGTGTCGCCGTCCACGCCGCGTCCGAATCAAGGCGGTGCCGCGACTCAGGTGGTGGAGGTCAAGTTTGACCGTCCGGCGGCGGGAATTGCCGAAGTACGAATCCTGACGGCGCTTGCCGCTGCCGCGGTTGGCTCGACGCAGTTTGAGCCGGCCCGTTTCGAGGTGCTGGGCGCCGTGCGTCAACGAGGGACGATCGACTTCGTCACGGAAGGCGAGTGGCTGCTCCAGTGGAAAGAGGACGGCGCCGCCCGCCGCTTAGATATTCCGCCCGATCCGGCGTCGGCGCGGCTCGTCGCCCGGTATGAGTACACCCGCCAGCCGTGCCGTCTGCAAATGAGCGTTTCGACTCGCCCCTCGCGAATCGGGGTCGAACCGACCCATGTGCTCTACGTCGAAGCGCGGCAAGTCCGTTTGGAAAGCACGCTCAAGTATCGCCTGCGCGGCGCGCGAACCGAAAAGCTGGCCTTCGACCTGGGCCAGTGGCATCTCGACAGGCTCTCGCCCAGCGATTTGTTCGAGATCGTTCCGCCAGAAGAAGATCGCGGTGGACTGCATGAGATTCCTTTTCGGGCGGGAGCAACCATCCCCAGCGAGTTGGAACTCAAGCTCGAAGCTCACTTGCCGCTGGATGCCGCTCAGGAAAGCCTTTCGTTCACCATCCCACGCCCCTTGGGCGACGTGGTGACCCCGGCCACGGTCATGGTGGTTCCGGCCGACAATGTCGAACTGACCCCGCAATCCCAAAACATTGTCGGATTGTCTCTCGATCCGTCTCCGGTGACCGTCCGGATTCCCAGCCGCCAGCAGCCGCCGCTGATCTATCGCGAGTTGAATTCCGACCAACCGGCGACTTTTGCGGCCGATCGGCGGGTCCGCACGCAATGGACCACCGTGGGCGCCCGAGCGGCCATTACCCTGGAAAAACAGCAGGTGCAGGTCGAGCAGCGGCTGGACTATCGGATTGCCTACGAGCCGCGTCGGTCGTTCGAGTTGCTGGTGCCGCGCGGGGTGTTGCTGGCCGGAACCTTGCAGGTCTGGCAAGGGGCGGAACTGCTGACGCCAACGCCCGTGGCCGACGCTCCCGCGCCCGCCGACACCAGCCGCTTTCAAATTCAAACGTCGGTCGAACAGATCGGACTGTGCCAACTCGTGGTGAAGTATGCGATCCCCCTGCCCAAGTACGATCGACAAAAGCAAAACATCCTGACGCTCCCGTTGGTCGTTCCCGCCGACGAACTGCATCAGCAGGTGGGTGGCCAGCAGGTCGAGTTCGCGTCGTCCGAGGGTTGGCAGCTCGAGCCGGACCCGTCGGGCAGCGACGAGTTTTCGCGGGCCACGCCGATCGCCGGCCAGAAACAGGCGTACTCTTGGTCGCGGGCAACGCCCACTTCGCGGTGGACGCTTTCGCCGTCGGAAGCGGGCTCGGCGGCCAACGTCGCCGTCTCGAAGGTCTGGATTCAGACCTGGCTGCACGCGGGCGTTCGCCAGGACCGGGCCGTCTTTCGTCTGACGACCGATCAGGATCAGATTCGCGTCAGCCTGCCGCGCGCGCCGCTGGCCGGCAGCGTGCAAGCGGCGGTGAACGGGCAATCCGCGGTCGCGGTTCCGCGCGAGCCGGCCGCGCTCGTCGTTTTTTTGCCGCACCCCGCGCGGGGGCAAGAATGCGTGGTCGAAGTCTGGTATTCGCTGGAAGAAGATTTGAGTGCCGCCGGCGGGCTGACGTCCGCGCTCCGGCCCGCGGCCCTGCACGAGGCCAGCCCTCCCCGCCGCCTATTTTGGCAATTGTGCCTGCCCGAGAAACAACACCTCGTCGTCGCTCCAGACGACCTCGTTGCCGAAATGACCTGGCGCACGCGGCAATGGTTTGCGGGCCGCCAGCCGGTGCTACGACAAGAAGAGTTGGAATCCTGGATCGGCGCCAGCCGGCAAGACCCGCTCCCCCGCGGCATGAACGAGTATCTTTACAGCAGCCTGGGGCAATCGCCCACGCTCCGTTTCGTCTCGGCGGGCCGGCGCGAGCTGCTGGCGATCGGATCGGGGATCGTGCTGGCGATCGGCCTGTTGCTGATTCACGTTCGGTGGGCCCGCCGCCCCGAGGTGCTGCTGGCGATCGGGGTAGCCACGGGCGCGGTCGCTCTGGCGTTGCCAGAAGCCGCCTTGCTGTTTTCGCAAGCAGCCGTTCTAGGGCTGGCCGTCGCGCTGGCCGCCGCCGCCTGGCTCTGGCTGAGCGGCGGCCGATTGGCCTGGGGAACCCCCGCCCGCCAGGCACCGGCTGCTCTTCCGCTCGAAGTCCGCTCGACCGAAGCGCCCGTGGCGCGACTGGAACGAACGCCCAGTCTGACGACTGCTACCGCGCCGGCGGTAGGAGTGGCGGCGGAGACGCAGCCATGACGAAAGGCCGCTGGCGTTTGGCCGCAGTGTCCGCGCTCGCCTGGCTAGCTTTCCTGGCTCCCACGGCAGCGCGCGCCGAGCCCGCCGATACGCTGCGGTATCGGCGCGTGTTCGTCCCCCAAACGGATCTCGACCAGCAGGTTCGCGGACTATTGCCGCTCAAGCGGGACGAGTTCGAACGTCGCGTGCAAGAGGCGTCGTCCAGCGCGCGAGGCGAGTGGCAGCTTGCGCCGGTGCATCTTCGGGAAGCAACATATCGGGCCCGTCTCCGCGACGAAGACCTCGTGGAGGGCCGGGCCGACTTGGTCGTCGCGCTGCGCCGCGCAGCGCCGGCCATGCTCCCCCTGGAACCGCTGAGCCTGGCTCTGGTAGAGGCGAAGTGGCAGGGACCGCCCGAACGAGCTGCCGTGACGGGGCAAGGCCCCGACGGACGCCTGTTCGCCGAAGTGGAACAAACCGGCGTCCTGCAGCTCGAATGGACGCTCTCCGGTCGCCGCGACGAGCGGGGAGATCTGGTCTTCGATTGGCAATCCCCACCGGCGCCAATCAACCGTCTGCACCTCGAACTACCCCAGGACATGACATTGCTGCTGGAAGGAACCGGATTGTTGCACGCGCCTGTCCCCGCTGCCGATCCCGCATTCAACACCTGGACCGTCGAGTCGGGAGCTGCGCACCAATTGACGCTGCGCGCCGCGCGTTCCTCGACCCCGTCGCCGCGCGAGCCGCTGGTCGTGGTCGAGGAGCGGGTCATCTATGCGGTGGGGCAATCCTCGATCGATTTGGACCTGTCGCTCGAATTGCACGTCCTCCAGCAAGCGCTGGACCACTTGACGCTGGAACTGGGAGAAGGTCTGCAACTAACCGTGGTGCGGTTGGGTGAACGATTGCTGGATTGGCGAGCACTTCCCGCGACCGGCGGTCAAAATCGGGTCCGAGTCACGCTTCCCGAGCCGTTGCGCGGCGAGGGCCATCTCTTGCGGTTGAGCGGCGTCATCGCCTGGCCCGACCAGGCGCGCCTGCAATTGCCGCGCGTCGCCCTGGCGGGAGGAACCTGGCAAGAGGGGAGGGCGACCATCACGGCGCCGGCAACACTCCGGGTGTCGCCGACGCCCCTGGCAGAAAGCCGGCAGTCCTCGTTTTCGGCATCGTCCGCGGTGCGTGCCACCGACGAATGGCAATTTCAATATCATTCGCTCGCGGCGGCGCTCGAAATCGCCGCGCCCACCACCCCTCCACCACTCGTCGAGGTGAGCGGCATGCAAGTGCAACTCACGGCGACCCAGGTTCAAGCAACGCTGATCGCCGAGTTGTCCACGGTCGCCGGCCAGCGGTTCTCGATCGATGCCCAGATCCCTCGTGCGTGGATCGTCGATGCCGTTGAAGTTCAGCCTGCCGACATGCTGGAAGATCGGCGGTTGCAAACCCGCGGGCCCCAGCAACAACTGCAACTTGCCTTGCGGCGTCCCCTTCAGGAGGGCGGAACGCTCTCGGTGACCATTCGCGCCCACCGCCGTCCACTGGCGAGCGACCAGCCGCTGCCGGACGACCTGTTCGAGCTGGCCCGGTTTTCGGACGTGCGGTCGGCCGAGCGCCTGGTCTCGCTACACAACTCCAGTCCGGGGGCTCAATGGAGCTTATCGGGCGACGAGCCTTTCCTAGTTCTCGATCCAGCAAAACTGGATGCGTCCGAGCAGCGACTATTCGAGTCGCCCCCCGGCCCCCTGCTGTTCCGGCTCGATCGGCAGAGCCTCAACCCGCAGGTCCGGCTGACCGCAACGGGCCCGCGCTATCAGGCGGAATTGTCGGTGCGGGCCGACGTGGGACAAGACCAGATCCGGCAGACGTTTCAGATCCGGTGCATGCCACAAGGCACCTCGGTGGGCCACGTCCGCGTGCGACTCACGCCGCCACCGGGTGTTCCCGTCGAATGGCGGCTGGCCGGCGAGGATCCACGCGAGTTGTCCGTACGCCAAGGAGAAGCAGCGGCCAAGCAGGGAACCGACGAAGGAATCTACGAGCTGATCCTCCGGCGTCCGCGCGCCGAACCGTTTGAGATTCGCGGCGAGTTGGTTCGCGCCGTCTCCTCGGATCGTCGCCTCTCGCTCGTCGCGCTCCCCCTGGCGTTTTCGCAGTCGGGCCGGGTGCAAATCTTCGCGCAAGATGGCCTGCCGCTGACGATTAACGCGGGGGGAATGGAACCGCTCCTTCCCGCCGAATCCAATGCCAAGGACCAGCTCGCACTGCGCGGATCGTATCACTATCAGCCGGGTCGAGAGACCTCGCTCGAGGCGACTCCGAGCCTGGGCAGCCGCGGCCCACCCTTGGGCTGGATCGAATCGCGCAGCATCTCCTCGCGCTTGTCGGCCGACGGCTCCGCAACGCACGAAGCGATCTTCCGCTTGCGAACGGCGGGCCGCACGAACTTCCGCTTCCGCTTGCCGGCGCAGGCGCAGCAGGTACGCGCCCAGGTGGAAGGGGAGGAGGATGCGAGGTCGAGCATTATTTCCGGGTCGGATGGCTACCTCGTGCGCCTGCCTTCCACGGGCAGGGCGTTTAGCGTCCGCGTGACGTATGCCTCGCAGTTTCCGGCGCTCGGCTGGTGGCCGTGGGGCCAGGTGACGGCGCCGGTGCCCCAAACCGATCTGCCACTCCTGACAAGCGATTGGCGGGTTCAATTGTCTCCCGGATTGGAGGCCGCGGATAGCTTGTGGCGTCGCGACTCGCAGCAGGCGCAGCGCCTCGCGGATTTGGCGAGCGATCCGGCCATGTCGGCCTGGACCACGTATCGCGTTCGCGGCGCAACCGAGCCGCTGGCCACGGTGGCCGTTTATCGTCCGCGGATGATCGAGGCTTGGGCCTGGTCCGCCGCGCTACTAGCCGCGGCCATCGCGTTGCGCTTGGATCCCGGCAGCATCCCGGGCATCGCGGCAGGAGTTTGCCTGTTCGCCGCCGGCGCGATGTTCCTCCCGCGCGAACTGGCGCCGGTGGCCCTGGGCGCGATCGGGGGGCTCGGCGCGGGAGCGATGGGGGTGCTCCTCAAACCGCGTCCGAGGCTGTTTCCCACGACGATCCGCTCGACAGCGAGTGAAGCCAGGCGAGCGATCGTCGCGGCTGGGCAGGCCGGCGCGGTCGTCCTGGTCTCGGTCGGCCTGTTTGGCGTTTTCGTTAAAGGCGCGTGGTCGCAGACCGGCGCGGAACCGGGCAACTGGGGTCGGGTCGTCATTCCGATCGACGACGAGAGGCAGCCGGTCGGCGACTACGTGTTCGTCGAGCCGGCCCTGTACGACGCTCTGGTGCGACTGTCGGGCGAGAAATCGGCCAGTGCCGTGCCGTGGCTGTTGCGCTCTTGCCAGTACCGGCCAGTCGCGATTCCGCTCGGTGAGGCGGGCACGCTCGGCTTGCACGAGATCGTCGCCGACCACGAAATCCAGACTTTTCAGCAAGACGCCCGGGTGCTGCTTCCCTGGAAGCGAACGGAGATTCATCTGATCGAGGGGCGGGCTCGCCTCGACGGCAAGCCCGTCGCGCTCGACTGGTCGCCCGACGGCGCGGCGCTGCAATTGATCGTTCCCATGCCGGGCCGTCATCGCTTCGAGATGGCATTCATCGCGCCCGCGAAAGCGGAAGGAAACCGGCTCCGCATCGATGTTGACGTGCCTCGTGCGGCACAGAGCCAGGTGATTCTGCCTGCCGCGCTCGGGACGGTTCGGGTGCTCTCGGCGAGCGGAGCGACCCGGATGATCGCGACAACCGGCGAACGAGTCACCGACTTGGGCCCCACGCAGCGCCTGGCAATCGAATGGCCGGCCGACGGTTCCTCGTCCGGCGACACGGCTCGTCTGGAAGGCCAGCAACTCGTCCTGTGGAACGTACGCCCGGGATCGGTCGTCGCCGAGGGACAATTCCGCGTGCAACCACTGGGCGGGACGATCCGCGAGGTGCTGGTCGAGTTCGACTCCCGGTTGCGATTGCTTCCACTGACAGCGTCCTCTGCCGTCGCCCGTCATTGGATCGACGACGCAGCTCCGACAAGTACGCTGCACCTGGTGCTCAAGCAGCCGGCTGCCGACGAAATCGTGCTCCGCGTATCCTGGCTGTGGCCCGGCTCGACGGGCGTCGGCAATTTGGAGCTTCCGACCGTCCGTTTGGCAGCCGATCGCGCGACGCGCTCTTGGACCGGCGTGGCGCTTGGCGCCGGCTTGGAATGGAAAACGCAAACGCCCGTGCGGCCCGACGATCCGTCTCCCCAAGCCTTTGCGGACGCTTGGCAGCAATCCACTGGGCTTCCGGAGGCCGCTTTCGATGTGGCCCAGAATTCAGTCCCAACGATTGCCATTCAACCGGCTCAATCGCACGTCGAGATCCGCGAAACGGTCGAATGCAGTATCGGCGTCGCTTCGATCGCGGTGCATTACAGGGGAATTCTTTCCCGCGTTCCGCTGCACGCCTTTGGGCACCGCCTGGAAATGCCGCCCGGTCTGCACGTCTCTCGTTTGACGGTGTTCGAGGGCAAGCGCCCCTTGCGAATCCGCTGGGACCAGGCCCCCGATGGCAACGTCTCCATTGCCTTGTCGCAGCCCCCTGCGGCGCAAATTCGCCTGGAGCTCGAGGGCTATCATTCTCGATTGCCGGGCGAAGCGAGCGCCGAGTTGCCCCTCGTGCGGTACGGCGGCTCCGCGGACCCTCGAGAGGTGACGTTGCGTGCCTTCCGACAGCCCGAGGTGCAACTTGCGTTCTCGGCGAATCCCGCCGACTGGACTGCCCAAGAGCCTCCCGATCTGAGGCGTCACCAGCAACACCGGGGGCGACTGGCCGCCGCCTGGCACCGCAGCGCCGCCGCGCCCACGGCCGCGCCCCGCGTCGCGGTTTCGCCGAACCAGCCGCAGGTTGCCGGTGCCCTGGTCTTGCGACTGGCCCCCCACGAATCCGGGTGGGAGGCGCGGGTCGATTGCCTGCTCGAGGTACGATCCGGACTGCTCGACGTCTTGCGGTTCGAAGTGCCTGCCGACTGGACTGGGCCGTTCGAAATCACGCCGGCTGCCGAATACTCGCTCCAGCAGGTCCCCGGCCAGGCGGCGCAGCGCTTGCGGATCTATCCCCAGCAAGCAATCGTGGGCGATACGGAGTTTTCGATCCGAATCCCCCACGGTGGAGCAGAAGGGAATGCCGCGAAAGTTCCGAACGTGTCGCTGCTCGACGCGCCACGCGTCCGCCGCCTGGTGGCGCTTTCCAGGCGGAAAGGGAGCGAGCGCACCGAGTGGGAAACGGCCGGTTTGCAAGCGATCGATCGGTTGCCGCTGCCCGAGAGTTTTGCAGCCGCGGGATACGACTTGTTCGAGGCGGTCGCGCCGCAGTTTCAAGCCTCGGTGCAGGCAGCAGCTCGTTCCGCGGCCACTCCCCGCTTGCTGCTGGCAGACCATCGCCTACAAGTCGCTGCCGATGGCGGCCTGTTTGGACGGACACGACTGGACGTGTTTCCCGCGGGAGCGCGCCACGTCACGCTGGTGCTTCCGCCTGGTTGGGGACTGGTTCATGCACAGGTCGCAGGAATTCCGGCGCATTTGGCTCGCTTAGGGAGCGGCCGCTGGCGCGTCGCTACCGCCAGCCAGCACCTTCCCCAACGCATGGAGTTGGTCTATTCGGGTCGCGTGGCACGGGCCGAGTCGGCTGGCCGCGCCTTTCAGATCCCGCTTCCCGCGCTGGAAAACCTTCCTGCCGAACAGACCCTCTGGACAGCGCTGGGCTCCGACGGAGTGCAATGGGACCAGGCCCAGGCAAACTCTTTGTGGAGCCGCGAAGACGCCGAAGTACGAGTGTTGGATTCCATTGCCGATGTGCTCGCCGAGATCGCCTCGACTAGCGCGGCTAGCGCGTCTGCCTCCGCCGTTGGCGACGCCTGGCTTATTGGGGCGGCGCTATTTCAAGCCCAGCGCCAGCGGGTGGCGGCGCTCGGGCCTAGCGCCGCGGATCGATTCTCGCCTCGCATTCGGGCCGCCGAGGAAAAGGCGGCATCGGCTCGCGAGCGAGCGATTGCCTCCGCCTTTTTGCCGCCGGGTTCGTCGGCTTCCGCTCCAGCAAAGCAAGCGGCGGAATGGATCGTCTCCAAGGAGAACCACTCCCCTGCCGCGGGAGCGTCGAACGAAAGCCCGCGGTCGGTGCAACTACGAACGACTCGATCGCGTGAGGAGCAGGGGGACGGGTGGTTATTGTGGGCCGTGGCGCTAGTCGCGGGAGCCGTCTTGACGCCCCGGCTTCTGGCGGCCCGCGCGGTTCACTCCTGGCTACTGGGAAAGGGACACTTCCTGCTGGCATGGTGTGGCGTCGGCTGGTTGCTCATCGCGCCGTTTCCCTGGCTCGGCTGGATAGCGATCGTCGCGGCACTCTGGCTGGCGATCCGCCCCCCCTGGCGACAGCAATATCCCGAACCGATCTCCGGGCAATGGCGGCGTCCG
>JBBDYF010000309.1:29661-59374 GCA_040901775.1 Pirellulaceae bacterium
GCGTCCGGGGTAATGCTCGTGAAAACTGAAGTTTTGTTGGCCACCGACGATGCCATCCGCCGAGCGGCGAACCTGCTGCGCCTGGGCCGCCTGGTCGCGTTCCCAACGGAAACCGTCTATGGCCTGGGCGCCGATGCCGATAACCCGCAGGCCGTGCAAGCCCTGTTTGCCGCCAAGGGGAGGCCCGCGGATCATCCGGTGATCGTCCATCTCGCGGAAGCATCGCAAATCGACGATTGGGCCACCGACATTCCACTGGCCGCCCATCGCCTGGCGGACGCTTTCTGGCCGGGACCGCTCACCATGATCCTTCACCGCGGTCGGCGGGCCAGCGACCTGGTGACCGGTGGGCTCGGGACGGTGGGCTTGCGCGTTCCGGCGCATTCCGTCGCACGCCAACTGCTGCAATCGTTTGGCGGCGCGATCGCCGCGCCGTCGGCCAACCGTTTCGGCCGGGTCAGCCCGACGAGCGCTGCGCACGTTTACGACGAACTGGCAGGGCGGATCGATCTGGTGCTCGACGGCGGCGAATGCCAGGTTGGACTCGAATCGACCATCGTCGATCTTTCCAGCGATTGCCCCGCGGTACTGCGACCCGGCGGAATCTCCGTCGAAAGTCTGGCCGCGGTGCTCGCTGGAGCCCTCAGGGGGGCGACCGCGGGCGCACCGCGCGTGTCGGGAAGTTTAGAGAGTCATTACGCTCCGCGCGCCCGAGTCGAGCTCGTCGCCCAGTGCGAGCTTGCCGCCCAGGCCGAGCGACTGAGCAGGCAGGGGCGCAAGGTCGCGGTCCTCGCCCGCCCGGGCCAAATTTGCCCGGAAACCGCCGGACTGACGATCATTCCGGTGCCCGCCGACGACGAGGGCCTGGCCCGCGTGTTGTACGCGGCGTTGCGGCAGGTCGATGCGCTGGGTTGCGATTGGGTGCTCGTCGCCTTGCCCAACGAGCAAGGAATCGGCGCGGCCATTGCCGATCGCCTGCGTAAAGCGGCCGGGCCGCGCGCCGGTTAAGCCGATGCCAACCGCTCGGCAGCGAGCTCCTCGATGGCGGCCATCAGACGCTGCCGAATGTCGGCCAGCCGGTGTTCGTCCCGAATTTTTTTGCCCCGCTGGTCGGTGACGTAAAACACGTCCAGCACCTGGTCCAGATGCGTGCCGATCTTCGCTTTGCCGACCGAAAGCCCGAGTTCGAAGAGCGTCCGGGCAATCGCGTACAACAGGCCCATCCGGTCGTACGCAAAAATCGCCAAGATGGTGAACCGCTCCGACGTACTGTTATCGACGGTTACCCGCGTCGGCAAATGTTGTATGGCGGCCGTCGCCGACTGCGAGCGCTCTTGCCACAGCTTGCGAAAGACGGGCGGTTTGCCGGTCGCATCTTTGAGGGCGGCGACCAGCGCCGCCGAAACTTCGAGCAGGCGCTGCGGCGGCGGCTCGCCGACAAAGTCCTGATCGAGCACGTAAAACCGGTCGAACACCATCCCTTCGGCCAGTGTGTTGATGTCGGCCGAAAGAATTTGCTGCCGGCTGCTGGTCAGAGCCCCGGTCAATTTATGGAAGATGCCAGGCGTGATTTCTTCGTACGTGCCCACGGTGTACTCGACCGCCTTTCGCTCGGGAAGGTGTCGGCCCCAGGCCACGGCCTCGCGGTGCGGCAGCTTGCGCAGCCGTTCGAGCTCTTCCACGATTTGCGCCGGCGGCCCGGCGAACATCGAACTGGGGGGCAGGGCGATGATTTGCGTCTCCCACCAGGCGACGCCATCCAGCCGCCGCACCAGGCTCAGAATTTCTTCGCGTCGATCGCGGATCCTTTGATTGGCGGCGTCGGCCGGCGAGTCGCCGGACAACAGGCTCAGCGCGTGGCGGTACAGATCGGTCAGCAGCTCGCGTTTCCAATCGTTCAGAACGCCCGGCCCCACGCCCGCCAGATCGGCCAGGGTCAGCAGGTACAACATTTTCAACCGTTCGGGCGAGCCCACCAGGACGGCAAACTGAACCACGACCTTGTCGTCGTGAATGTCGTGCTGCTGGGCCAGGTGCGACATCCGCAGGTGCTTGTGGACCAAAAACTTCAGCGTTTCGGTCTCGTGCTCGGGTAGGTCGAGGCGGGCGGCCGTTTGCTCGGCCAGCCTCAGCCCGACTTCGCTGTGGTCCTCGGCATAGCCCTTGCCCAGGTCGTGGATGAGCGCTGCCAGATGCAGCGCGCGCTTGTCCTTCAGCGAGCGATACACCTCGCCGGGCGTCGCCGCGTCGTGCTGCAGCGCCGCCAGATGCTCGACGACCCGCAGCGAGTGCTCGTCCACGGTATAGCGGTGGTAGGCATTGAACTGCAACAGCCCGCGGGCATGCGTCACGCCGGGAATGATCTGTTCGAGTACCCGCAACTCGTGCAGCTTGCGCAGCAGTTCTGCCAGACGCGGCGGCTGCGAAAGCAGCGACATAAACCGTTGGGCAACGGCCGGGGAAAGCGGTTCGCTAGGGTCGGCTGGGCCGCGCTGGGTCATGGCCGTGCGAATCGCCTGCCAGGTGTCGTGCTCGATCCGCTTGTTCGATAGGTTGGCCAGATCCAACAGCCGTAGCACTTCGAACAGGTCGCCGCGCAGTTTTTCCAAACCTTGCCGCGTGGCATGGATCGACGTCGGTCCGATGCGAAAATCGCTTTCGAACTGATGACTGAATAGGGGCTCGACCAGCCACCGCCAGAAGGGGCGCGGGCGAGCGCCGGCGGCAAAGTGCGAGGCCACCTCGCGTACCCCGGTGGTGTGGTCGAAGTATTCGCGCATGAACTGTTCGACCGGCAGCAGGCCCGCGAGTGCGGGATACTGGCGCGCGTCGGCCAGTCGCAGTTGCTCGGTTCGATCCAACAGGTCGCTCGCCTTGCCCGCCTGAAAGTGCAGGTCGTTGCGGAGCCAGAGCAGAAAGTCGCGCGCCCGACGCAGGATGCGCACATCATCTTTTGTCAGCCGTCCCAATTGGTAGAGCGTGTCGTAGTCGTTCTCGCCGTAGCGGACGAAACCCAGCCAGCGGATCAGTTGCAAATCTCGCAGGCCGCCGCGGGTCCGTTTGACATTCGGTTCGAGCAGGAACTCGGTCTCGCCATATTTGCGGCGCTCTTCGCGGCGGGCGGCTTCGGTCGCGCCCAGCAGCCTCCGCCTGCGGCGGCGCGTCATCCGGCGAAAGCGGCCTTCAAACCGCTTGAAAAGATCTTCGTCGCCGGCGATCAGGCGGGTCTCGGTCAGCGAGGTGAGGACGGTGGCGTCTTGCACCGCCAGGTCGCAGGCCTGTGCGGGGGTGCGGGCGGCGAAACCCACGTCCAGGCCCAAATCGTACAGGTGCTGCGTGAAAGGACGCACCAGCGGAACGATCGTCTGCTCGCTGGCGAAGGGGTGCAGCAACATCAGATCGACGTCGGAGAAGGGGGCCATCTCGCGGCGGCCAAAACCGCTATGACCGACCAGCGCCACGCGCGGCATCAGCCTGGCCCGCGACCGCTCGTCGAGGCCGGCCAAAGCCGCGTGGAACAGGTCGAGGACGATCCCTTCCAAGAGGTCGGTAAAATGAGCGCACACCTGCACGCCGGGAGAGCCGCTTTCGTGCTGCATGCGCAGCTTGTTCCGTCCTTGGACGAGTCGCTCGCGGGCGGCGACAACGGCGGGCTCGAGCCGGGGTCCGACAGACATGGATTGCGTTTCGTCGTCAGGCAGGAACGAGCAGCAGGAACGAACAGCCACCTCGCAAGTGGAAAACTACAGTGCGTCTTCGCCCGTCTCGCCGGTGCGGATGCGAACCACATCCTGCAATTCATGCACGAAGATTTTGCCGTCGCCGATCTGGCCGGTCTGCGCGGCCCGCATGATCGTGTCGATCACCAGCGCCAGGTTCGCGTCCGAGCAGACCACTTCGACCTTCACCTTGGGGACGAAATCGACGGCGTATTCGGTGCCGCGATACATTTCGGTATGTCCCTTCTGGCGGCCGAATCCGCGAACTTCGCAGATCGTCATGCCGTGAACGCCCCGTTCGGTGAGCGCGTTCTTCACGTCCTCCAGCTTGAAATGGCGGACGATCGCTTCAACTTTTTTCATGGGTGCAAACTCCCTGCACGGTGGTGCGAGTGGGATGGATATCGAATCTGGTTTTGTCAGTTGGCTGCGGTCGGTTCAGTTTAGCCTTCGCGGTTGGTCAAATGAAGATGTACTTCGCCGTGCCGAACAGAAGGCAAACGAAGAAAACGAAGGGTGGTATTTGCCGACGCGATCCTTCCTCCTACTCCTACTCTTCCTCATCCTCTTGGTTCCCTTCGTTTGCTTCTGTTCAAAAATCCTCGCCCATGCGCGAACTTCGCGCCATCCGCGGCTCTTTCCCTCCTACCGAACTTGGTTCCGGCCAGGTCAGGCCGTGGCGCTCCCGTGTTTGGTATCACGAGTTACGCCGAAGGCTTCTCCCAAATCTGTTCCTCCGCCCCCGCCTGCCGTGCGGCGGCGCGGGCCGCCACGAACAGGTAGTCGCTCAGCCGGTTAAGGTATTGGATCGCGGCGGATGAAACCTGGCCGCCGGGCGCGCCTGCCAGGGCGACCAGTCGCCGCTCGGCCCGGCGACACACGCCGCGGGCCACATGCAATAGCGCCGCGCCGCGGCTCCCTCCCGGCAAGATAAAGTGCCGCAGCGGCGGGAGCAAAGTCTCCAGCGAATCGATCGCCCGCTCGAGCCCGGCGACCATCCCTTCGCCGACGAGCCGCATCCCGTGCTTGTCCGGCTCGGGAGTCGCCAGCTCGGCTCCTAACGAGAACAGTTCACTCTGCACGCGCAGCAGACACTCTTCGATCGCGGCTGGCAACGGCTCGCAACGGGCCAATCCCAAGGCGGCGTTCAGTTCGTCCACCGTGCCGTAAGCCTCGATCCGCAGGTCGTCCTTGCGGACGCGCGGACCGCCGAACAAGCCGGTTTCCCCCGCGTCGCCAGTTTTCGTGTAGATTTTCATGGCCCTATAATGATGCGTGCGAGATCTCGAACCAAGTCAACTCCTCAAAGGATAATCCTATGCGGCGGCTGATCCCTGCGATGCTGGCACTAAGCCTGGCGACGTACCCGTTCGTTGGCCATGCGATCGGCCAGGATTCGGTGGAAGGAAAATATCTGTCGAACATCCGCCAGGTTACCAGCGGCATGGCGAAAGCGGGCGAAGGATACTTCTCGCCCGACGGCAAAACCATCATCTACCAGGCGGTGCCGCTCGACTATCCGTTCTACAAAATCTATACGCAGCCGCTCGCCGGCGGCCGGCCCAAGCTGCTGAGCACGGGGCGCGGGCGGACGACCTGCAGCTACTTTTCGCCCGACGGCAAGCGGGTGGTTTTTGCCTCCAGCCACCTCGACCCGCAACTCGACCAGACCGAAGCGGACGAGCGGAAGCAGCAGGAAGAGGACAAAAAGGCCGGCGTCCGCCGCCGCTACAAGTGGGACTTCGATCCGCACACCGACATTTTCGAGACCGACCTGGAAGGCAATATCCTGCGCCGGCTGACCGACGCGAAAGGCTACGACGCCGAAGGGGCCTATTCGCCAGACGGCAAGCTGATCGCCTTCTGCAGCGACCGCGACGGCGACCCGGACCTGTACGTGATGAACGCCGACGGCTCGGGCCTGCGGCAACTGACCGACGCTCCGGGTTACGACGGCGGCCCGTTCATCTCGCCCGACGGCCAATGGGTCGTCTTCCGCAGCGATCGCAAAAAGTCCGACTGGCTGCAAATCTATGCGATCGGCATCGACGGCAAGAATGAAACCCAGCTCACCGACACGCAAGGCGTGAACTGGGGGCCTTACTGGCATCCCAAGCTCCCTTACATCATCTGGTCCGGCGCCGATCATTCCGATCCGACGGCCCGTCCGAACTACGACCTGTGGATGGCGAAGTACCAAGTCGAGGAAGGCAAGTTCACGCTCGGAAAGGCCGAGCGGGTGACCGACTTTGCCGGGGCCGACGTGCTCCCCGTCTTCTCGCCCGACGGCACGAAGCTGATGTGGACGAGCACTCGCGCCGACGATCACAGCAGCCAGTTGTTCGTCGCCGACTTCAAACTCCCCGACTGAACCCAACGCGGAGTGCGGAACTCGGAACGCGGGATTTCGCCGTCGGCCGGCCGGCTTGCTTCGCAAGCCACGCTTGGAACAGCGACGCCAGCGAGTAAACGACTTGGCCGATCGCAGGTAGGAATTGCACGTCCGCTGACTGCCGCCTTTCGTCTTCAATTGGCCGATCGCATCCTGAATCGTCGCCCCTGAAAGACTGCCGATTGTCGTTAGGCCAATGCTCGGCAAACCATTCCAGGTGCTCGACGCCCGGCCGCTGTCCGCGACACCCGGTGCCGTCCGCTCGGATCGCCTTTCGCCGCCAGCGGCGAAGGCGAGCATGACCCGTCCGGCGGCAACCTCGTCGAGCATGTGTCGTTTAATACGCATGAAAATAATAGGTGTGTTTATTTCCACGGCCGGGCGAGTCGGCGGGGCATTTTTAGTATGCGCAGGAATTAGCTGCGGATGTCCACGGGATTGGATCGACGACGAGCATCGCGTACAGGACGTTTCCTGTGCGAGCAACAAGGAAACGCCGGAAAAATACGTTTGAATTGCGCGACGCTCGAGGCCTGGCGCTGGCGAAACTCTTGCTCCCACGGCGTGTTAATAAGCCGGGGAACGAGCAAGAGGAACCGTTGATGTCGATCGTTGAGCAAGAGAGCATGCCTCTCGTCCTGTCCTATGCCGGCATCCTGGCCGCCGTGGCAGGGACGTTGTTTTTGGGATTGGAGCTTCGCTTTGGACGCGCGACCAGCCGGCCGGCGGCGGGCATTTTGTCGCTGCTGCTGCTGGCAACTGCGGGCGCGTTGTGGCTCGCGGGGTGGCCAGCCAATGTAGCCGCCCTGGTGCTACTGGGCGGCATCGTCTGCCTGCTGGCGTGGGGGGCCCATGCAGCGGTCTGGCCGTCGTTGTTGAGCGGGCTGGCGCAGGCCAAGGTTCTGTGGGGCGGCGTGCTCGTGGCCGGCATCCTGGCGGCCTATGCCTTCGCCTTTCAATCCGATCCGCCGACCGACATGGCGGGTTTCGAGGTGAGCCTTGCGCGGGTCGAGCTTCAGGACGCTGAATTGGTCACCGATCGAGGAAACCGCCTGCGACCCTTCAACTTTCAGGTCAACGCGGGGGAAATCGAGGCGGTGGAACGGCTGGTGCTTTCGAACCCGGCCTATCGGCACGGGGTTATTCGCCGTTCGGATCCGAACCTGGCGTGCAATTGCCACGGCTGGGTCTTCACGGGAGGGCAGATGGCCGTCTTCTGCGAGGATGTCGATAAGATCCTGCAAGACAACGGCTATACCAGACGGCCCCAACCCCAAGTGGGCGACTTGATTGTCTATCGCAGCCACGACGGGCTTGCCACACACACCGGAATGGTACGGGTGGTCGATGAGCGGGGCGCGGCCTTGATCGAAAGCAAGTGGGGGCCGCTGGGAGTCTTCTACCATCCCATCCAAGCCCAGCCCTACGGCGGCACGCCGCACTATTACGCGACCGAGCGAACCGGCCACCTGTTGCGGATCAAGCTCCGCTCGTCGGAACCGGCAGTTGGGCAGCCTTACGCTCGTCCGGCGCGGCTCCGCCCGAAAGGGGCTCGCCTGGGTTGAATCGGCACGCGCGCTTCACTCGGGTTCGCACTAGCGCGGCGGAGTGGGAGGCGGCGGCTCGAGCAGCGTACGCATTAGCGCCGGAACCGCGGGCGCCGCATCCGGCCCGATCCTTCCCAAGGTGCGCGTGGCGGCTTTGCGAATCCGCTCGTCCGGATCGTCCAGCAGCCGGATCAGGTCGGGCACCGCTTGCTTGGCATCCGAACCCATGCGGGCCAGCACCTGGATCGCTTGCAGCCGGGAATCGGCCTGGGGACTGCCGAGCGCCTCGATGAGTTGCGGCACGGCCGGGGGGCCAATGCGGCCCAAGGCGTCGGCCGCCGCTTCTTGCTCGGTCCACTGGGCGAGCGGCCTGACGTTGTACTCGGCCGGGGCAATGTTGTAGTCGTAAATGGGCCGGGCTGCCGCGGCGACCGGCCTGGACGTCGCGCCGGGAACGGCAATGTATTGCGTGTCGGGCAACGTATTGGGCACGTTCGGCGTTTCGACCGTCTTGGTGGGCGTACTTCCGCTGCAGCCGACGGCCAGCGCCAGCCCCAGGGCCGAAAGTCCCCTTGGTCGGATTGTTTTGCCGTTGAGCCTCATCCTTATCAGCTTGATCGACGCGAGCGGAATTGTCCACACGCGTGTTTTCGGCCAGCAACTCGCCCCCCGGCGATAACCTGCACCAGCAGCCGCTGCCCGGTCCAGACGGGGGCACGATGCAACTGGAAAGCTGGAAGTACTTTCAGCAGCAGTCGTAGTGTGGGAAGTCACGGCACTAGGCGACTTCGACGATCCGGAATTCCAGCCCGGGCATGGGAGAGCCGCCGTTGTGAAAGGCGACTCCGTCGTGGCGATACGCGGCCATCGCCTCGTGGGTATGGCCGAAGTACACATGTTCCAGGCCCGTGGCGGGGCCATGGCCGATCCGATTTAAGTATCCGAGCAGCCGCTGGGCGACACGCCGTTTGGGATGGGCCACCTTGCCGACGACGCGATGCAACTGGGTCTGCATCGCCAGATCGTACAAGACGTGGCGCAGCGGGCCGCGCTGCTCGTCGCCGGCCCAGTGCTCGCGGCGGCGCAACAGACCGTGGGCACACATTTGCGGTCGATCGGCCGCGTCGCCGTGCAGGAACAGGCTTTCGCCCAGCCGAAAGTAGTAGGGATGCGCGGTCAAATTGGACCGCGCGGCCGCGTATTGATCCAAGGCGGCGACGAACCGGCGGTTGCAATCGTGATTTCCCTGCACGAAGTGGAAGTCGGTGCGCGGATGACTGCCGATCAGGTCGTCCAGCCAACGGATCGCGGCATCGACGGTGGCCTGCGTGGAGCCGAGCGTGGACCAGCGGAAGTCGAAAATGTCGCCGCCCAAAACGAAGACCTGGGACCGCGCGGCGGCCTGCTGTAGCGAGTGGGTGTGCTCTAGCGCCAACGAGCGCCGCGAAAACAGGTGCAGGTCGGAAACGAAAAAAGTGCGGCGATAGGGCATCGGGCGGGCGGCGTGAGGTAGGACGACCAACTCTATACCTCATATCTTACCGTTTTGTTCGTCCGTAGGACGTAGCACAGGGCGAAAAAATCGTACAGAGCGTGCGCAACGATGGGCGGCCAGAGGCTTTCTGTCAACAGCAATAGGCCGCCGAAATACAGCCCGGCGACGGCCGCCAGCAGGGCATAAGTCGTGTCGAGCCAATGAAACGCGCCGAACACCAGCGACGCAACCAGCAAGGCGATCCACGGGCCCGCGGGAAGCCCGATGAACTTGGACAGTCCCGCTTGCAACAGGCCGCGGAAGAGCAGTTCCTCGCCCAGTCCGGCGGCTGCGGCGACCAGCGCCAGTTGCCACCAGCGGGGGCGAGGAAACATCAGGTGGATAACTTGCGACGCTAAGTCCTTCACCCGCTCGATAGGCTGGACCGACAGGCGGTCGAGCCCCACCAGGGCGACCAGCACCGGCAGCGTTGCAAGGACGCCCAGGCCGATGGCCCGCAACTGCTCGTCAGCCGTCGAACGGTCCCAGGCCATGCCAATCGCCGGCGAGTGCCCCAGCAGCCACCCGATGCCGAAGGCGACCAAACCCAAGCCCCCTTCGACAACCAGGGCCAAAGCGAGGTTGCGGTGGTTGGTATGGGACATCAGGCCCGCCATTCTAGGCGAACAAAAGAGGACGCGGCAGGCCTACATGCCCACCGCGCCCTCGAGCGGGTCTCTCTAAAATCGTTTTTTTAGCTATTCGGCCGAAACTAATCCTTTGGCAACCAGAGGCAGGCTTGCCTCGTAGGCCATTCCCACGAGAAACTTTCTCGCGGCAATGAATTCCGCAGGCGCCATCGCCGGCAGCCGGGCTGCCAGCTTTTCGAGCATGGAATCGGTCGAGGCAAGCACTTCACCATAAAAGGCGGACGCCGGCCCTGCATCGTGCGCGGTACGCGCTGAGAAAGCGTCGTTGAGCGCGATCCGCTCGGACGCAAATTCGTCGCCCGCTAAAACGGCTGGCCAACTCAATCGGCCGAGAATGCGGTCGTATTCCGCTTCGTTCAGCCGATCCGGTGCTTGCGCCTTCGCAATCTTTGTCAGTTGTTCTTGGCTGAGCGGCTGGGGACGACTGGCCTCGCGCGCCGCCTGATTGATTTGTTTAATACGGAAGTAGGTCTCGACTGCTTGCTCTCGATTCGCCAAGTATCGAGATGCCGCTTCTTGACGATTGATGGCCGCCAGCGAAGCCCAGTATTGGCCCTCACCGGTGCCGCGGGCCAAATCTGCCAAGCCGCGAAGCACGCCCTCTTGAAGCGTCGAGGAATGGTATCCAAAGCCCTGCGAATTACCGCCGCCAAATCCAGCCCCGGGAGCTATGAAGGCGGAACCGGAACCGCTAATTGGCGCTTCCGCGACTGCAACGCCTGCAACGCCTGCAACGCCTGCTGACGTCATCAAGCCCGACAGAACCACGCTGTAAATCGTTCTCGCTTTCATTTTCTCGCCCTTACATGTTCTCCCGTAACGCTCTAGTCCGCTTGGCTGCTGAAGCGTCGTTTGCCCGCGAGTGTTACACTGGAGTACCATTGCAGATGCTATTGCAATCGACGTGCCGGAGTTGCGGACAGCCTAGGCGGCAAGCCGCAAGCTGCGTCGCCACCTGCACTTGCGCGGAAGGCGTGGAACTCCTTGCAGCGCGGTTTTCAATGCGAAACGGAGAATCGTCTCAGGTTGAGACGCAGTTTCCTCTCATTTTGAGATAGGAAAGCGCGGGGATATAGGTAAAAGTTATTCCGGGCATGCCCATTGTGGGTTAGTTGCTGACACGACGCTGTCCAATTTGAGTTATGAACGACCAATCCGGGGAAAAGTCTGCTCTGACAAGCGTTCTCGCGCAGCTCCTTGCCGACGAGAGTCGCATTCTTCAAGGGGGAGGAACCGCCGCCATCGAGCGACAGCATGCGAAGGGCCGACTCACCGCGCGCGAGCGAGTGGCGCTGCTGGTCGATACCGGCCAACCCTTGACCGAGCTCGGCCTGTGGGCCGGCTACGAAATGTATCGCGACTGGGGCGGCGCTCCCGCGGCGGGTGTCGTGACGGCGGTCGGAACGATCCAGGGTCGGCGGCACATGATTGTGGCGAACGACGCAACCGTGAAGGCGGGAGCGTTTTTTCCCATGACGGCCAAGAAAGTGCTGCGGGCTCAAAAGATTGCGTTTATCAATCGGCTGCCGCTGGCGTACCTGGTCGATTCGGCCGGTATCTTTCTGCCGCTGCAAGAAGACGTGTTCCCGGACGAAGACGACTTCGGTCGCATCTTCCGCAACAACGCCGTGCTCAGCGCGGCGGGCATTCCCCAATATGCCGCGATCATGGGTAACTGCGTCGCCGGCGGCGGCTACTTGCCCGTGCTTTGCGACAAGCTGCTGATGACCGAGGGATCGGGGCTGTATCTGGCCGGGCCGGCGCTGGTGAAAAGTGCGATCGGCCAGGAAGTTTCGCACGAAGAGCTGGGAGGCGCTTCGATGCACGCCGCCATCAGCGGCACGATCGACTACCGCGAAAAAGACGACGACGCGTGCCTCACTCGCTTGCGGCGACTGATCGAACTGGCCCGCCCCGACGAGCCGCAGCCGGCGGCGCCGTTTACTCGTCAGGCGTCGGTGGAACCATCCCGGCCCGTCGAAGATCTGCAGGCCTTGATCGATCCCGATCCGCGCGCCGGTTGCGACGTGCGCGAGGTGCTGGAGTGCCTGGTCGATGCCGGGAGTTTCGACGAATACAAGGCCGAGTTCGGCCAGACGCTCGTCTGTGGCACAGCGCGCCTGGGAGGGTTTTCGATCGGAATTGTCGCCAACCAGCGGCAGCGGGTGAAGTCGGCTCGCGGCGAGTACCAGTTTGCCGGCGTGCTCTACGTCGATTCGGCCGAGAAGGCCGCCCGCTTTGTCATGAACTGCAATCAAGACTGGTTGCCGATCCTATTCTTGCAAGACGTGAACGGCTTCATGGTGGGCCGCGACAGCGAGCGGGCGGGCATCATCAAAGCCGGGGCCAAGTTGGTCAGTGCCGTCAGTAATTGCCGCGTGCCGAAAATCACGCTGATTACGGGCGGCTCTTACGGAGCGGGAAACTATGCCCTCTGCGGCAAGGCGTTCGACCCGCGTTTCATCTACGCCTGGCCCACCGCCCGCTGCGCCGTGATGGGCCCGGCCCAGGCGACCAACACGCTGCTCGACGTGATGGTTGCCAGCTTCAAGAAGCAGGGCCAAGAGCCGGACGCCGCCCAGCTCGAGCAACTTCGTCAGCAAGTGACCGCCGACTACGAGCGGCAGACCGACGTGCGCTATGCAGCCGCCCGGCTGTGGGTCGATGCGATTTTGGATCCCGCCCAGACGCGCGACGTGCTGATCGAGTCGTTAGCCATCGCCACGCGGCACGCCAGCGACGAACCGTTTCGCTTGGGGGTGTATCAGGTGTAGAAGGTATCGTTTGAGACTAGAATGCAATTGCGAGACCTCAGCCGTTACGAAGGAAAATCAGATCATGACGCACTTCTCTACAGGGGTGGTGGTGGATGGAATGATCCAACTCCACGAACCGCTGGATTTGCCGAACCAGACCGCGGTAAGCGTGGCCATCGAGCCGCTTACTGCTGCGGATAACGATCCAGTGGCGGCTTGGGAAAGGACCCAACAGCGCCTGCGGGAACGCCCGATTCATGGCGGTGGCAGGCGGTACACACGGGATGAACTGCATGAACGCCGTTGATACCAACGTGCTGGTTTACGCATTCGACATGGATGAACCGGACAAACGAGCCAAGGCTGCCGACCTGATTACTAAGCTGGTTAAGGCGCAAGATGCCGTTCTGCTTTGGCAAGTTGCTTGCGAGTTCATTGCCACGATGCGTTTCCCTCGCTACGGGCGTCTCGTGGAGGCCGGTTGCGGCAGGCCTGTGAGTTCGCGCGCTAATTAGGTAAGCTTTCTTTCGTAACTTTGCTTTCGGCTCCCGCGCAAGTTGTCAAAAAAGGAGTGGTGCGATGGGTCTCGCTTTTTTTTACGAACTGTTTCCCGAGCAGTCCGAAGTCGAGACGCTGGCGATCTCGCTCGACGACGAACAAGCAGCCGTTTACAAATTGCCGGCTTCGCAGTACTTCTTTTGCGAGCAAATCTGTCCCAACCCGGATTGCCGCTGCAATGAAGTCATCGCGACCGTCTGCGCACCCAATTTTACCGGGAATCTGGCGTCGCTCATCATCGGCTTCGAAGACACCGACAAAGCGCCGACGGTCAAGCCGGCGCTCGACGCACCGCAAAGTCAGTACTCCGACCGGTTAGCCCGTTTGCTTTTCGATCGGCTGAAGCGGGATCCCCCCGCCGCGGCGCGGTTACAGCGGCACTACGACCTCGTCAAGAAACGGGCGATCCGCGACTTGGCTCGGCACAAATTCTTGACCTCGGCAAAGTGACCGACTGCGGTTTCACTCAGCGCAGCTCTAGCCGATACTCAGGCAACTCGTCATCTCCAGGCTCTTGCAGCAGTCGAAATGACTTGCCGAAGACGGTCGATTTTGTCCAGCCGCTCGTGTTGGGCGTGGCGACGTAGCGGCCGCCGGAAAGTCGCCAGATGTCGAAGGAAAGCTGCCCCTTCAAGGGATTGACGAGCCAGTATTCCGCGATGCCGGCGGCGGCATAGATGTCGCGCAGGATGACGGTGTCTTTACGGATGGAATGCGAACTGACGACCTCCAGAACCATCTCGGGCACACCGATCACTTCCAGGCTTTGTTCGGCGTCCTCCAGGCGAACCCGCTTGTCGCGCAGCGCCTGGCTGCTGACGAACATGGCATCCGGCTCGGCGGAAAGACCTGCGTCTTCATGCACGAGCCGCATCCGATCGGCGAAGAAGTGACCGAGTTGGGCCGTCGCTACGTACAGCGTGAGGACGGCCGCGATTTGACCCTTGATCTGGTTATGCAAAAAAGTTTCCATCGACATGTCCGCCCACAGGTCGCCGTTCAAAAAAGCAAAGTCGCCGCGCTCCGGATAGTCGGCCGATTTCGTCCAGCGGCGGAAGGCGGCCAAATCGCCCGCGGCACTCCCGGGAATGCGAATCGTATCGTCCAGTACAAAGTTCATGGCAGGTCCACGGCAAGAGGATCAACCGATCATCAACTCCATGTTACAATCGGCCGGTGGGCGAGTGAAGACGAGCCTTGAGCGGTCCATCCATGCAGACCATTCGCATTGCCAACGGAGCCGGTTTTCTGGGCGATTGGCTGCTTGCGCCCCAGCGGCTGGTGGAAAGCGCCCAGGTCGATTACCTGACCATCGAGCATCTGGCCGAACTGACGATGTCGATCCTCGCTCGGCAGCGCGAGAAGGATCCCGGCGCCGGCTATGCCGAGGACTTCATCGAAATTCTCCGTAGCCTGACGCCCGCGCTGCACGCCCAGCCGGGACTTAAGATCATCGCCAATTCCGGCGGTGTGAACCCGCAGGCGTGCGCCCGGGCGGCAGCCAAGTTGCTGGTGGCTGCGAACTTGCCCGAGGTCGCAGTCGGCTGCGTGACGGGCGACGACCTGCTGCCGCGGATCGAATCGTTAATGCACGAGGGGGAGCTGCGAAACCTCGACACGGGCGAGCCGCTCTCGTCCCTCCTTGCGGCCACTCCTGGGCGAGCCAGCAGTGGCACCCAGCCTTCCCCAGCCCCTAGCCCCCAGCTCCCAGCCCCGATTGTCGCCGCCAATGCCTACCTGGGCGCTCGTCCGATTGCCGATGCTCTCGCCGCCGGAGCACGCATTGTCATCACCGGCCGCGTGGCCGACGCTTCGCTGACGGTCGGGCCGGCCATGCACGAATTCGACTGGCGATGGGACGATTGGGACCGATTGGCCGCGGCGAGCGTGGCCGGGCACTTGATCGAGTGCGGCGCGCAGGTGACCGGCGGCTACAGCACCCACTGGCAAACCGCCGACCTGGCCGACGTGGGCTATCCGATTGCCGAGTTATCCTCCAACGGCACTGCGGTGATTACGAAGCCCCCCGGCAGCGGCGGCACGGTCTCGCGGCGAACGGTAGTCGAGCAGTTGGTTTACGAGATCGGCGATCCTCGCCATTATCTTACCCCCGACGTGGATTGCGACTTTACCGCGGTCGAGGTCGCAGTAATCAGCCCCGATCGCGTGCAAGTCACCGGCGCGACGGGGCGTGCAGCGCCCGATCAGTTGAAAGTCTCGCTCGCCTATCGCGACGGCTGGATGGCAAGCGGCACGCTGCTAGTCTATGGCCCCGATTGTCGCGAAAAGGCCGCAGCCTGCGGCGCAATCATTTTCAGACGGTGCGAGCTGGCCGGCTATGAACTGGCGCGGACGAACGTCGAACTGCTCGGCCACGGTGCGGGCGTGCCGGGCGCGTTCTTTCACCGCAAATACCAGCCCCCCGGCGAACTGGTGCTGCGCGTCACGGCCCACGATCCGCGGCGCGAGGCGGTGGAATGTTTTGTCCGGCAGTTTGCGCCGCTGATTACCAGCGGGCCCGCCGGATTGGCCGGTTATGCGAGCGGCAGGCCGCAGGTTCGGCCGGTCTTTGCGTACTGGCCGGCGCTCGTTTCCAAGTCGCTGGTCCAGCCGCGGGTCGAGGTGCGCTCGGCAAAGGAATGGTTGCCATGACCGGCAAGACGGTGCGCGTTCGCGATCTGGCGTCGGCCCGCAGCGGCGACAAGGGGAACCACGCCAACATCGGCGTCGTGGCGGCGGACGAAGACGCCTATGCAATCCTCGTCAGCCGGTTGACCTCGGTGCGGGTCCGCGCCTTTTTTCAGGAACTGGGCGTGACCCGGGTCGAGCGGTTCGAGTTGCCCAAGGTATTGGCGCTCAACTTCGTGCTTTATGATGCCCTCGGCGGCGGGGCTAGCCGCAGCCTCCGCATCGACACGCAAGGCAAGCTGCTGGCCACCGCCCTGTTGGACCTCACCTTTCACGTTGATACGTGGCAAGATTGACGCCGGCTCCTGACTACGGACCCCTCTGGCCCCTGTGACCCCTGGCCTCTGACCTCCCCTCCCATGACCGTCAAAGTCAAAGTCAACCATCCGTCGGGAACGATCGTTTTGAATCGCCCGGAGAAGCGGAATGCCCTCTCGCGGCAGATGCTGACCGACATTGCCCAAGCCTTGGACGACCTGCATCAAGAGCGCAAGGTGCGAGCCGTGATTCTGACCGGGGCCGGAACCGCCTTTTGCGCCGGCCTGGACCTGGCCGAAATGCAGGCGACCGCGCAGCAGCCCACTGCCTTGAGCGTGTGGCACGACGACGCGGTGCAGTATCGCGAGCTGCTCGACAAGATGCTGCAATTTCCCAAGCCGATCATCGCGGCGGTCAACGGCGCGGTCGTCGCGGGGGGCGCCGGGCTGATGCTCGCCAGCGACCTGGTGATCGGCACGCCCGATTCCAAATTCGGCCTGCCCGAGCCGCGGCGCGGAATTGTCGCGGGAATGGTTTCGCCCTTGCTGGTGTTTCGCGTGGGCGCGTCGCAGGCCGCCAATTTGCTGCTGACCGGGCGGACGATCGAGCCGGCCGAGGCCCTGCGGATTGGCCTGTATCACGAGGTCGTGCCGGGCGAACTGGTCTGGGCGCGGGCCCAGCAACTGGCCGGCGAAGTGGCCCAGTGCGCCCCGGAAGCGATTCAGCTCACCAAGCGGATGCTCAACGAGACGATCGGCGAGCACTTGGGAACGCTGCTCTCGGCCGGAGCGGCTGCCAGCGCCGCCGCTCGCACGACCGATGCCGCACGGGAAGGTTTGGCGGCGTTCTTCGAAAAGCGCGAGCCAAAATGGCTGTAGGCCTGGACCTTCCGGCTACTTCCGCTCTTCCAAACCGAGCGTGGCGATAATGACTTCGGCGCCGGGAGTCAAACGGCGAATTTTGGCGGCAATCACCCCTTTTTCCGTCGCGTTGGCCTTGCCTGCCTTCCGCTTGAGACCGATCAGCTTCTTCTTGCGGTGTCGTCGCTGACGCAGTTCCTTGTGCCGTTCAATGATGCCGCCCATGTCTTAACTCCAGATTTGGTAAGCGTTCGCGTGTGGATTGCCGGGCGCGCTTCAAGGGCCTTGCCGACAAGTTCGGTGACGAATGCGAATCCAGCAGAATAACGGGCTACGGCACAACGGTCAACGCGCCGATGATCGCAAATTCGATCCCGATGTTACCGCTCGCTCTGCCCATCGCCCGCCAAGTGGCGGAGGATCGACGCGGGTTGTGCTTCTGATTCGTCAGCCGCAGACTCCGCTTCCTGCTGCGATTCCGCTGAAGGGCGGCGGCGTGGCGCGATGGTGGTTTCGACGTGGGGAGGGTCGATTCGTGCGGGCTCGACAGGCTTCTCGGCGCTGGACTTTGAGGATTCGGTGGTTATCTTCTGGGTGCTAAAGCCATCGGGAAGCTGACGCATCCCGCTCGCCAGTAACGGCACGCGCGAGCTGCGCTGTCGGCGGCGTCGCGGCTCGGCTGCGAGCGGCGGACGTTTATGCACATGGGCTGGCTCAACCTCGGCCCGGTGGCGAGTCATCCAGTGCAAGAGCGCCGGGAAAGAAATGATCGAAGCGCCCAGGCAAGTAGTCACTCCCAGCGTGAGCACCTGGCCCAGGCTCCGCAGTCCCTGGTGGCGGGCCAGAATCAAGCTGCCAAAGCTGGCGGTCGTCGTCGTGCCGATCAAGAGCAGGGCGACGACGGTGGAATCGCTCAGGCGAAATCGGCCCCGCGAGCGCCGCCATTCATGCACCAGATGCACGCCGTTATCGACGCCGATTCCCAGGATCAGCGGCAGGGCGATCATGTTGGCCGCATTGAACGGAATGTCGAGCCAGCCGATCAGCCCGCACATCAGCACGCAGCCGATAGCAAGCGGCAGCATGGCAAGCAGCGAGTGGGCGAGATTGCGAAAATCGAACCAGAGCAGGACAAACACGGCCACCAAGGCGTACAGGCCCGCCCAAAGGTAGCTCGACTGCATGTGCCGCGAGGCATAGAACGTCTGGACCGGATGGCCGGTGACGCTGGGATCGACCGCTTCGACCTCCCGCACGAAGCGCTCGAGATTCTCCATGTCCCAGATGTCGCCGCGGGCATAGACCTTCAGCAAATGCTTGTGGTTCTTGCCGACGAAGCGGTCGGCCAAGGCCGGCGGCAGGTCGGCCAGATTCGGCGGCGCGGGATCGGCCACCGTGCGCAGGGCGGCCAACTGGGCAAAGGCTTGCGCTGCGAGCTGCGCCTGGCCCGTGGCCAGGCGCTGTGCGGCGGCGGCTTCCGGCATCTGGGCCAGTGCTAGACGAAGTTGGGCGACCAGGCTGCCCGCTGGGGTTTCATACGGAGATTGAGCCGCCAGCACCCGCTCGGCGCGCTGCAGTTCGTGCCGCAGGCGTGGAATGCTGATCGGACCAGTTTGCGGCGGCGTCATCGGCAGGCCGCGAAGCTGCTCGTGGATCGACGCCAGCAGGCGCTGCTGCGCCGCAGAAGCCAGCGGCAACAGCGAAGCAATCTCTTCGGTCTTGGCGACGGTTGCCAGCGACTCGAACTGGGCTTTGCGGCGGTGCAGGTCGGCCGGCGAATCGCAAATCGAGACGGCGAACCAGACGCTGTCTTCGAGCTGCGTCAACAGCTCGCGCTCGATGTCGGCGCTCTCCAGGTGTCGCGGCTGCAAGTTCAACAGGTTATGGTCGTACCGCAGATTGACGATGCCGGCGGCGACAACCAGCGCGATCGCCGCCGTCCCCAACATGACCCACTTGGGCCGCGCGATCAGCGCGTTGAGCATTCCAGCGGCGGGCAGAATTCGCGGCACGCGCGCCAGCGGCCACTGCCGATCGACGACCAGCACCAGCGGCGGCAGCACGAGCACGGCGCTCGCCACGCAAAGCAAAATACCAAAGCCGGCGACGACCCCTAGTTCGCGGACGCCGATGAAATCGGTCATTGCCGTCATGAAAAAGGCGGCCGCCGTGGTGACGCCGCCCGTCACCATCGCGGGGCCGACGTCGCTGGCGGTTTCGATCAGAGCGGACTCTTCGTCCCACCCCTCGCCCCGCAGCCGCAGGTAGCAGGCGACGTAGTAAACCCCGTAATCGATCCCCAAGCCGATTAGCACGCAGACAAAGGCAGAACTGAGAATATTCAAGTGGCCGACCGTCAGTGTGATCAGCCCAAACGACCAGGCCATCGCGATCAACAGGGCAATATTGGCCAGGATGGCATGTCGCAGCCCGCCGTAACCGGCGACAAACAGCGCCGCCACCGCCGCGAGGCTGATCAGGCTGGTCGAGAACATGTCGAACTGACTCGCTTGCATCTCGTCGTATTCGATGACCGGCATGCCGGTCAGCCCCAGCCAGGCGTCGGGATGACGCTTGCCGGCCGCCGAGATCGTTTCGCGCAACTGCCCGATCGCATTTTCACCACGGGAAAACTCGGCCGGATCGGTCTTCAGCCGGAGCAGCACAAAACCGATTCGCCCCTCGTCGGCGAGCAGGTATTGGGCGTCGAACCGGGCCACTCCTTGCTGCAAGTCGGCCAGCGGAAGCGGCGCATCGACTGGCGAGGCAGCATTCAGCGGGTTTAGGGCGGCGAGCGTCCTGCCGGCGATCTCGGCGTACTCTCCTTCGAGGGCCGCCCGCATTAGCGGATTGGCCGGGCCGACGTGTTCCAGACGCTCGTTCAACTGGCCGAGCGCCGCGGCCGGATCGGCCGATTGGCCATTGCGCGGCACCATTGCCGTGGCCTGCCGAACCAATCGCTCCACTTCGGCCAGCTTGGCCTCGGGCAAATAGTGCAGGGCCTTCGCCTGGAGCGCCGTCAGGTCGCGGCGGGCAAACACCGACTCAAAAACTTCCGGCTGCCCACGCAGCTCGGCCGCCAAATCGTTGATCGCCGCGGTAAGTGCCGCGGGTTTATCCGAGCGGACGACGATCACCGCGTCGTCCTGCGAGCCGAATTCTGCCAGGTAGGCGAGCCAGCGGCGGTTGTATTCGCTGCGGGGATTCAACAGATCGAGCCGGCTGGTCTTGAAGCTCAGCCCGTTGACCGTCACCAGAATCGACAAGACGGCCAGCATTACCGCGCCGCTCAGCACCATGCCGGGGGCGCGCAGGACGAGCCGCGTCACCGCTTCCAGTGGAGCGGCCAGGGACGAGGTTTCGGGCAGCGGATTCCGTTCCGCCATGATTGCAGCATCCGTTCTTCACTTGCGCCCGCAGGCCGGGTTCGCCTATAGCAGCCGGCCAGCCAATCGCTGGCCGATCATGGGTAGGCGAGCCAATTTAATCCACGCCGCCCGGTTGCCCAAGGCGAAAAACGTGCTAGCGGATTATCGCTGGCAGTCTCGCTATTCGTGCGCTTCCGGCTTGGGCTCTGCCAAGGCAAAACTGTTGACGAAGCCGAGCAGATAGACCACTCCCCCCACCAGGGCTGCCGCGGCGGCGAACTGCATGGGGGCCGTGTCGAAGGGCATCAGCTTGGTGACTTCCGCGGCGACGGCGGCCGCCATGGTGCCGATCAACCGGCCCCCAATGTTGGCCGCAAAGCTTTCGCCCGTGCCGCGCAAATGGACGGGATAGACGTGCGGCAGATAGTTCCCCCAAAAGCTGAGCTGGCCAATGGTGAAAAACCCGATGAAGAACATTCCCAGCGACATCGTGGTGACGGGAATGGTGCCCAAATACACGCTTTCGAGCGGAATTTCGAAGAAGGTGATATTGGGAATGCGGAGGAAGAACCAAAAAACGAGCGGCGTCAGGATCATGCCGGGAAGCTGAAACAGGCGGAGCTTCCAGCCCCAGCCGATCGCGCTGGCCAAGACCAACGCCATCAGGAAGCGGCCCGATAGTCCCCCGATCTCCTGCATCTTCGTGTATTCCGAGACCATCTTCTGGCGGTATCCGGCGTCTGCCCTGCCGGCAACCGCTTTCAACTTGGCTGGGTCGGTCTCTCCCTTGGTCCGGGCCGCCGCGGCAGCCTGTTCGCCCGCTTTCGTCCCTCCCGCCTGCACCTCAGCCAGGCCTGGCACAACCTGCGGCATCTGCTGGATCGCGCCGAAGGCGATGCCCAGCGTACAGGCAAAGCCGATCGCCGTGACGATCGTGGTGCGCCGCAACTCGGGGGCGAACAAGGCTGCAAGGCTGGGCCGGCGGAGCGTTCCCGCCGCGCGCTTTTGCGACCACAGGGGCGATTCCGGCAGGAAGGGCCGAATCAATAGCAGCGGAATCGCCGGGATCAGGCCCGACATCAACGTGTAGCGCCAGGCCTCGTGCTGATGGGCTGGATCGATGGTCCCGAAAGACGACAGGAACCCCGGCATCGAAATGGCGGGGAAATTGCCCGAATATTTGACGGCGATGCCATACGCCACAGCCACCAGCAAACCCCCGATCGACGAGCAGGCTTGAGTGTATCCCAGCACCTTCTCTCGCTGTTTGGGATTGGGAAACAGTTCGGCCAGCCAGGCGACGGCCGCCACGAATTCGACACACACCCCCACAAACACCAGGCAGCGAAAAAAGAGCAGCATCCACAAGCTAGTGGAAAATCCGGCCGCGAACGCCGAAACGGCATACAGCAGAATGCTCCACGTCAGCACGCGGCGTCGGCCTAAGCGATCGGTCAGGTAGCCCCCCAGCAGGCCAAAGATTCCGCCCGCCACCGCCGGAATATAGAACAGCCGGCCGACCCAGGTTTTGAATCCGGGATCGGTGGGCGAGAAGCCACCCAGTTCGAGGATTGCCGGCCGGGCGATCAGCGGCAGCATCAGCAGTTCGTAGGTGTCGAACGCAAAGCCAATGGCGGCGATCGTGCAAATCAACCACTGAATCATGGTCAGCGGTTGGCTGGGCTCGGAAAGAGGCTTGCTCATGGAGTAGGCGGGCTAGAGAAGTTGGCACAAAGCGGGGTCGCTATCTTAGCACGCAGTCCCCAGCGCGGGAACGCTCAAACGGTCCCCCGCCGCGCAATTTCGATCGCCCGCGGGCCGTGGAGCGTCAATCGGCCGCGCACGGCGCCGCACTTTCCGCGTGTTGCAGGCGGGCTGCGTTCCGGTGCGACTCGTGGTTGAACTCTTCTTCAAATTCCTGCCGGTCAGCCAATACGAATTTCAGTCCCAGGCCGGTGAACGAGCGAATCTGCTCGAGGTCGTCGTAGAACTCCGGCGCGATGCGCCGCAATTGCGGCAGCCTGCGCCAGGGAATGCTCATCAGGTCGTGATGCTCGACGTGCAGCCCGGCATTGAACGAGAGCGCGTTGCCCAGCCAGCCATAGTGCGACGCCGTCGGCTGGTAGCGCCGCGAGCCATGAAAATGAGAAATGCCCAGCACCCATCCCAGACAATAGGGATGCAGGAAGCCGGTAAAGAAAGCCTGGCTGGCGAGCAGATAGACGACCGAGAGCCACCCGCCATACCAAGCCAGCGCCGCGCACATCCCCAAGTTCAAACAGGGATAAGCCACTGCCCACAGCGTGGCGCGGTCCCGCTGGTAGCCCGATACGAGGTGCTGGTCGGTCAGGACCGCGAGGGTCCACTTGCCGGGTCGAATGCGGCCTCGAAACACCAGCCCCAGCAGGTACATCGCCAAACCGACGACGCTGCGACCGACCTGCATGACCAGCATCAGCAGCGAATACGGAACGAACAGCGGCGAAGTGGCCCGCGTGATTAAAAAGAACGACCGCCGGCGAGTGATGAAGTCCTTCTTGGCGCCCATGTCGGTGTGGTGGACCAGGTGCTCGGGCCACCAGGTGTGGTGCCCCGAAAGGAACATCGGCAGGGTCGTCAGCGTGAAGAGCGCCCGATTCCAGGCTGGCTTTTGAAACACCAGCCCATGCACGCATTCGTGGCCCAGTTGAAACAGCATCAGGTTGAGCGACGAACCGATAACATAGGCCGCCAGCAGCATCGCCCACCACGGGCCGTGGCTGACCGCCATCGCCAGGGCGATTTGCAAACCGGCGACCGCCAGGCACCAGCAGGCGGTCGAGGCGTCGTGCCCGAAGAGTTCCCGAACCTGCGGATGTGCTTTGAGAATGGCCCGGGCTCGCTCGCGATGCCAGACCGCCTCGGCCCGTTCGGCATCCGAAACGCGATCGAGAATATCCACCTCAAACCCCGGAAAGACCGGCGCGGCGCTGCCGATGACGCGGAGATGGAAGTGGGGACGAAATCCGCCGGGGACTGCTGGTGCGTTCATATCGGCCTCGGCCAAAAAAGTCGGCCAAAAGTGTAGATCAAAATGTGCGGGAGACGGCGCAACTGCCGCATCGCGGCAATGGCGTTCTTGGGACTCGAGCGCTTCGCCGATTCTACCGCGGGCCGGTGAAAGCCACAATTTCCAGCAGCTCGATCGCCAGGTAGCCATCCAAATAGATGAACGCGGTTCGGCCATACACGACGTCGGACTGACCCAGGCCGAACATCCGGCCGAGATCTGGACCGGGCTGAATTGCGTACAGCGAGGCGAGTTGCACCTCGCGCAGCACGTTGTGCTCGATCAGCACGCGGCCCAGCGGCGATTGCTGCCCGAGGATCTCGCGGCGCACCCCATCGTCCAACAATTGTAGGTTCAGTCGCGGGATGCCGAACAGCACGACGGCTCGATCCGACTGGCGACGAAGCAGGATTTTCCGCGAGTAGAAATCGCCGTCGCGCCGCGCGGCAAGCACTTCGACATCGACCGGCGACTCGTGAAACTTCTCGACCGAGACCGTCATGTGCTCGTGATGCGCCAGCAATTGGCGAAACGGCTGGGGCGTGTTCTCGACCAGCACTTCTTCAAACGTGCCGAGCTCGGCCATGTCGGCGTAGAATAGCTCGGCAAGATGATCGAGAGCAGGCATGGGCACTAACGGAAGCGGATGGCCACAAAAAACACAACAAGTCACGAAAAGTGGAGTGAGGGGACAACTCCGATAAGCGTCTCTTTTTTGCGATCTTTCGTGTTTTTCGCGGCCATTTGCGGCTACTCAATGGCCGTCAACATCGCTGCTTGCGGCTGCGGGACTGCGGCCGCGTGGTCGAGCACACTGTCGATCAGGTAGTAGAGCAGCGCTCGCAGCTCCTGGGGCTCAACAGCGTCTGCGATCTTCTCGGCCCGCTCTTGATGCTTCTCGATCAGGCGGTTCGCCTTCTCGAATACGCCCGCCTCTTCGTACAGTTGGCGGACGCGGGCCAGACGAGGTTCGGGGTTCGGGGTTCGGGGTTCGGAGGCAACCAGGGAGAGCAACTCTTCTTGTTTCGCCGGGCTGAGCCCTTCCAGCGCTAAGGCCCACAGCACCGTCGGCCGGCCCCCCGTAATATCGCCGCCGGCAGCCAGCTTGTTGTGATCGTCGCCGTCCCAGTCGTTCAGATCGTTCAGGATTTGAAAGGCGACCCCCAGATTGCGGGCGAATTGCTTGATCGGTTCCACATACTGCTCGGCCGGACCGGCCAGCCGCGCCCCCGAGAAGAGCGCCGCCTCGAACGCCGGCGCCGTTTTCAGGGCATAAATCTTCAGGGCGTCGAGCGGCCTGAGCCGCTTGTCGCGGGCGTCGCGCCACACGAGTTCGGCCCCTTGCCCCTCGGCCAGGCGCAGATGCGCGTCGGCCAGCCAGTCGAGAATGTCGGCGACGACATCGGGCCCGAGCGACTTTGCCTCGCGGCTGACCAGGCGATAGCCCATGCCGATCAGGTAGTCGCCGACGTTGATGGCCGTGGGCGTGCCATACTGTTTGTGAACGGTTTCCTCGCCATAGCGGAAGGCATCGTCGTCTTCGATGTCGTCGTGAACGAGCGAAGCCTTGTGAAAAGCCTCGATCGACATCGCCGCCCGCCGCACGCTGTCGCTGAACTTGGCCGCCTCTTCCGCGCCGCCGGCCCCCGTCGCTTTGCCGCCGGTCAGGGCGTCGTACACGGCCAGCGTGATAAACGGCCGGCTGTACTTGCCCCCCTTGGCCAGAAAGTCGTAAGCAATCGCCTCGGTGGCGGCGATGGGGTCCGCGTGGATAGCCGCTACCAGTGGTCGCGACTCCTCGGTTGGCGAGCCACTCTCGCGACCACTGGTCGCGGCTATGCAGCGTACCTTCGGCGCAATCCGCTGCAGCTCCTCCGGCTTGAACAAATTCGACGCGGCCCGCAGCAAGTGGACGTAGCTCCGCGTTTGCTGCGCCGGCTCGCTCTGCTGAAGCTGGATCATCCGCATCACCCAGTCGTCATCGACGCTGGTGTTGCGGCAATCGCTCGAAAGGAGCGGAACCGCCATGCACGGAATGCCGGCGAGCAGGATCTTGTCGATCGCTTTTTCCAAAACATTCAGGCAGGCGACGCCGACGATCGCATCGACGTAGCCGCTGACGATGATCTTCAGCACGATCGGCGAACCCTCGGCGACGAGCACCTTGTAGCCCATCTCGTCGGCCAGGCCGCGAAAATCGGCGATGCTGCACGCCCCGCACTTTTTGCACTCCAGGCCGAATTCGTCGTAGTCGGCCGGGCACCCTTCGGCATGTTTCAGACAGTGCGGCAGCAGGAACAAGCGCCGGCTGGGCGGCACCGCCGCCACCTGGTCTTTCCAAAACTCCGTGGCCAGCACCACCATCATCCAGCCGGTGTAGCCTTCGGGCTCGCCCGCTTCGGCTAGCGTGCGGCGGACGAGCGTTTCCATCTCGTCCTTGCCGAGCGGGCGGGATTTGTCGAGCTTAGCCGCGACCTCCGTGCAGCGGGCCTGCAACCGCTCGCGGAGCGCTTTCGATTGCGGCACGAGCTTGAGGTGCGAGGTTTGCCGCCGCTTGCTCTTGCGCGGCGCTTCGCCCGCGAATTCCGGCGGCGTGTCGTCGTAGGACGGGTTTCCAACCCGTCCATCCCCCGCGTGGTCGCGGGGGCTAAGCGTGCTCAAAGTTGCATCTTCCAAGGTGTCGTTCCGATAGCGGCAGGGGGAGCCAGCGGTGGGCTGGCAGACTGTCGGCGGGCAAATTGTTGGCGCGCGCGGCCGAGGGCAGCCACGGTGAACGTCAGTGGGTAGAGCCTCTCATAATACCACAACTTGGCGAAGTAAAAACCAATCGGAGCGGGCTGGCGGTGCTCGCCGCGCTCCACCCGCTCGATGAGCCAGGTCAAGCCGCGGGCGAGGGCAGGGCTAGGGGCTAGGGGCTGGGGGCTAGGGGGACAAGTGGCGAGGAGCGCCTCGACGGCGAGGGCGGTTTCTTCGACGGAGGAAATTAGGGGGCTGGGGGCTGGAGGCTCGGGGTTCGGGGAAGACGCCCTTGACTGAACCCCGTTCCGCACTCCGAGTTCCGCACTCCGCGCTCGCTCCCACACTCCGCTTCCCCACCCGCCATCTTCATTCTGGTTGGCAATGAGCCACGCCACGCCACGCTGCGCCTCGGGCGAATCCATCAGTTCCAGATCGCGATAGGCCATCAGCACCTTGGCCGTGCCATAGACCGGGTTGTCCTCGGTGGGATGATCCTGGTTGCCGAACCAGAGCGGCGACCAGGAGCCGTCGGGGTGTTGATTGCGCGCCATGTAGGCAATGCCTCGATTGGCGGGCACCGAATACTTACGCATAGCCTTGTGTTTGATGGCGATAAGTCCATTTCCAAAGTTGCCGATCAACGCGCGTATTGCGTGTGCGGTTAAATCGACGCCGCTTCTATCAAACGGAAGCCTGCCCCAGCCTCGGCAAAATGTTGGCCATCCACCATCGCGGTTTTGCAGCCCCAGGAGCCAATCTAATCCGGTAAAGCTCGTACCACACAAAGATTCGAAATACGGGTCGTCTAACAAATCACGATCAGGGTGCTGACAAAAATGAGAGATCGCGCAGCTTTTCACAGCTAACAACGCCCCCGCCGTATCATCCGCATCGGGCACCGCGCCGGAGAGATCGCTCCAACCGAAGCCGCCGGGATCGGCGCCGGTGAAGGCGTGGCGCTTGGTGTGTTGGCAGGAGAGGAGCCAGTCGAGGATGTTGCCCCGCTCGCTCGTTCCCACGCTCTGCGTGGGAACGCCCGCCTCGGACGCTCCGCGTCCCGCGCTGGAAGGAACGTCCAATGCAGAATCAGGAACGCCACGGAGGGCGTTCCCTACAGGGTTCACTCCCAGCAACTCCGCCACATCTTCCCCCGCGCCGGCGAGGGCGTTGATCGCCAGCGTCGCGTTCCAGGTGGCGAGGTTCGTATCGATCGGCCAACTCCCGTCTGGGCGGATGCTGTCAATCAAAAACTGCACGCCGTGGCGGATGACTTCAGCGGCCACCGAACTTGCAACTTGAAACCTGGAACTTTGAACCCTCACGCTCGCCAAACTCATCACCACAAAACTGGTAAGCGGCGTCGCTTCCAGATAGCCGCCGCTATCCGGCTGCATCCGGCGGAGGACCTTCAGGCTGCGCGCGATTGAGAGCCGGCGGACGAGGCGTGTGAGCGGATTGCGCGGCGGGGCGTAAAAGTATTGCGCCTGGCCGATGGCGACCAAGGCGGGAATCGCATAGCTGACGACCGGCATCCCGACGAAGCGATAGAGCGATTGCGGCACGGTGGCCAATTCAAACGGCAGCGGGTCGATTTCGCGCCAGTCGATCAGCCCCGCGATCGCACAGTTGGTCATGATCGGCACGACGAACGTCTTATCGACACCGTACCGCTCGCGCAGCCCGGCCAAGCGCCCCTCGGAATCGATGTAGGCGTTGGCCCGCTCGAGCAATTCTGAATGTTCGTCGGCCGCACCCGCCAAATGCAGCGCGGCGACAACCAGCATCGTCGTGGCGATGTTCGAGTGCGAGAGATCGGTGTCGCCAAAGCCGCCATCTTCGTTTTGCTGCGCGACGAGATAGCCGACGCCGCGCATAATGAGGTCGTCGAGGACGGCGGAGTCGTATGTGGCAATCGAGCCATCAGGAGGCTCACGCCTCCCGCTCGCCTGCCCTCCGACCCCTGACCCCTGACCTCTGACCTCTGACCCCCTTCCCCTCACCACCGCCAGCGCGCTGACCGCCGTCGCGGTCGAGAGGGCCGACGACGACAGTTCCCCTTCCCAGTGCCCCGTCGGCGTTCGCTCGGCCAATAGCTCGCGCTTGGTTTGCTCGTAGGCGGTGGAAAGGCGGTCGAAGTCGAACATGAGTGGCTGAAAAACGAGCGATCGCGGGGCGCGGCAATCGCAAAACCCCACCGGCAGTGGCCATGCCTGCCGCTAAACTAACTGGCCGCCCGGCCAGCGGCAACCTTCGGCAACCCGCATGCCCAGTGGCGCTCATCGGCAAAGTCTCGCTAACCGAACTTCCCGCCTGAGAAACTTTGCCGGTCAGCGGCGACCTTGCCCGTCGTTCCACGCACGCGGCGGCCGGACGACCGGCAAGGTTTCGCCCCCTTCCGAAGCCCGCAAAGTTTGCGCGACACTCGTCCTAAACCTTTGTCAGAAAATTGTTTGCGAGCGTTCAAGCAGTCGGATTCCGCGCGACGATACGGTAGGTGTCGCTGGATGCCGAGTGGCCGCCAAGATGGCTTCCCCCGCTCAGCATCAGGAGAACCGGAGCGGATTCGGGTCAACGACTGACCTGACCGGTTCTGGTGCCTGGCACCGCATACCGTGTGGGACAACGACCTGCCTTCCCGCACACCTGGCCTACCCCACCTCGCACACCCCGAAACGAACCCGGCGACAATCGGATTGTCGCCGGGATCAGTCCTAAGTGGCCCGCCTGCCGCGCGAACGATTGCGCGATCAGACGCGCCACGGATCCGGCCGGACCGGGACTTGCGCCAGTTCGATGGTTCCATCGTGTTTTAGGAGACGTCGCTCAATGAAATGGACCTCAATTTTTGGATCGTTGGTACTCGGCCTCGCGCTCTGTACCCAAAGCTTCGGTTTTGAACTGCTGGACCGGATGCTCGGTGCCAGCGGCTGCGGCTGCGAAACCAGCTGCTGCGAAACCAATCGCTGCAAATCCCGCTGCAATCGTGGCTGCAACAACGGTTGCAACAACGGCTGCGGCAAGGCCGCCCCGAGCTGTGCAGCCCCGAGCTGCGCCGCCCCGGCGTGTGCCGCTCCTGCCCCGACCTGTGCGGCCCCCGCCCCGAGCTGCGGTGTCGAACCGAGCTGCGGCGCTGGCCACAACAACGGCTGCAACAAGGGTTGCAACAACGGCTGTGGAAGCCGCTGGGGCAACGGTTGCTTGCTGGACCGAATCTTTGCCTGCAACAAGCGCTGCCCCAATAGCTGCTCGTTGGGCAAGTGCCGCAATCGCTGCGACAACGGCTGTGGCAAGGGATGCAACAACGGGTGTGCCCAGGCCGCTCCCGGCTGTGCAGCTCCGAGCTGTGCCGCTCCGGCCTGTGCCGCTCCGGCCCCGACCTGTGCCGCTCCGGCACCGGCTTGCGGGTGCGATGCCCCTGGCGGCAAGTCCCACATCGGCCACGGCGACATGGGCCCGGTGCCCCCGGCCCCGGTGGTCGATCCGTCGGCCTTCATTCCGACTCAACGTCGGGTCGTTCAGGCCTCGAACAGCTTGGTCCGCTAAGCTGATTGAGTGCTAAGAGACTACGACAATTCAGCGGCCTGGCCGGGCTCGT
>JBBDYF010000310.1:0-8949 GCA_040901775.1 Pirellulaceae bacterium
ATTGGAACCGATTTCCCACCTACTTTCGAGACGCTCACACGCTCAGTTCCTATCGGCAACTCAGTTCCTGTCGGGCACCAGCGCCTGGGGGTAGAATACACGCATGAATTCCCGAGCCGCGACGATCGACGCCCTCGGACCTGCGGCAACAGAGCCGGCGGTCGCTCTGGCTGTTCCCCGAGGCGCCATGAAATTTCAATATGCCAGCGGTTCGCGCCCGCTCGAGGGCTACACCATCAAGCGCGGCATCGGTCGCGGCGGCTTCGGCGAGGTCTATTTTGCGACCAGCGACGCCGGCAAAGAGCTGGCTTTGAAGCATGTCGAGCGAAACCTGGAGGTCGAGCTGCGCGGCGTCAGCCAGTGCCTCAACCTGCGGCATGCAAATCTGATCGACCTGTACGACGTGCGCTACGACGAGCAGGGAGAAGCCTGGGTCGTCATGGAATACGTCGGCGGCCCAAACCTCAAAGAGGTTTGCGACCGCAACCCCAACGGCTTGCCGCTAGACGAAGTGAATCGCTTGTTCCGCGGGCTCGCGGCGGGGGTCGCCTACCTGCACGACCACGGCATCGTCCATCGCGATTTGAAGCCGGGCAACATTTTCGACGACGAAGGGGTCGTCAAAATTGGCGACTACGGGCTGTCGAAGTTCATCTCGTGCAGTCGCCGCAGCGGCCAGACCGAGAGCGTCGGCACGTTCCACTACATGGCGCCGGAAATCGGCAAGGGAGTGTACGGCAAAGAGATCGACACCTATGCCCTGGGGATCATGCTGTTTGAGATGCTCACGGGTCGCGTCCCGTTCGAGGGAGAGAGCAGCCAAGAAATTATCATGAAGCATCTGACGGCCGATCCCGATCTGACGGGCGTGCCGCAGCCATACCGCGCCGTGATCCAGCGGGCCTTGCAGAAAGACCCGGAAAAGCGGTTCGCCAATGTGACCGAAATGCTGGCCGCGCTCGAATCACCGCTCTCAATAGCCGGGACCAAACCTGGTCCCGGTCCCCTGCCGACCAGCTTTACCCTGCCGACCAGCTTTACCCTGCCGACCGCCGCCATTGCTACCGCCCCGGAGCCCCCCGTCTATATCGGCGAAGAGGACGAAGGGATCGAGTTCGGCCCGCTGCACGAGACGCCATTGAATGCCGAAATTGTGCCGACGGGCGGCCACTTGCCAGCGGCGCGCAGTCCGCGCCGCTCGCCGGGCGAGCCGATAGGCGCGGCGTTTAGCCGAGGATGGCACCGGTTCGGACAATGGTGGAATCATGGCACGCTCAGCACGCCGGTCAAGATCGGCTTGTTGCTGTCGGTGGCCATTTTGCTACTGGTTTACGGCGGCAGCCTGTTGCCGGTGGCCGTCGGCCTGGGCTGCCTGTACCTGGTTTATCTGGGCATCCGGCTTTGCACGAGGGCCTTGGCCGCCCCTGCCGCAAGTTCCGCCGCCGCGGCAACGCCTGTTGCCGGCAATCTTCCGCGCAGCCCAGATTGGCAACCGCTCACCTGGGAACAAAAGGGGCGGCACGTTCTGAACATGAAAACGGCCGGCGACCGAGTCGGCGAGTTGACCGGCTCGATGCTCTCGGCGGCGCTCGTCGCCGGGGTGTTGACGGTGGTGCTGGTGGCGATCGGCGGCAAATCGCTCGACAACTCGGCCAACCCGCTGGCGGGGCCGGCCTGGCTTTGGCTGGTGACCACGCTCGGTGCGTGGCTCGTGTTGGCGTGCGGCAAGGTCTTCGAGCGTTCGGCGGGCGAGATGGTTTGGCGGCGCTTCGCCATGCTCGTCGTCGGCTTGGGCTTGGGAGCGCTCGCCTTTCTCGCCAGCGAGTTCCTGATGGTCAGCCTGACCGACGGCCTGATCGCCCGCAGCATCGCCGGCAGGAATTGGTCGCAAGCCAACATGTATGCCTTCGACGGAACGCCCAAGATTGTCGCGTTTCTGGCTTACTTCGGCGCGATCTTCCTCACCGTCGGCTGGTGGAAACAGACCGATCCGTTGCGCGCGTCGCGGCTGCGGATCGGCCCGATTTTGGTTGCCGTGGTGGCTGCCTGGCTGTGGCATGTGGTGTGCCCCTTCCCGCAGCCCTGGGGCTTTATGGCGGTGGGGGCGATCTCGATTGCCGCGCAGCTTTCGGCCCCGTGGATGAGCCCGCGCGAGCGGGCCGCAGCGGGAATGCGGGGAAATCGCATCCTTCCATTTTCTCGATCTTCATAGGCTGGATTGCCATGTTTACTATTTCGTTCGCCCCTGTCGCTTTGGTGCTCGCAGCAACTGTCGTTGCCGTCGCTTGGCCCCTGCTGGCCCTGCCGCGGGTGCGCCGCGTGCTGTTGTGCGCGGGGGGATCGTGCTGTATCGGGTGCGGCGCTTTCGTGTTCAGCCTCGTGGCGGCTGGGCAGATGAGCGTCGTCGTCGCTGCCGAGCCGGCAGAAGCCGCCGAGGAGGAAAGTTCCGCCCCCGGCAGCCAATCACCGGGTATTGAAGCGCCGGCGATCGAAGTATTGGACAGCGACACCGCTGCGCCCGCCAGCCTGAGCGAAGAACCGCAGATCGAGCCGGCATCGCCGACCGTAATCATTCCGCCCGGGCGGCCCGCCTGGGTCGAAACCGACCTGAACGAGTCCGCCCCGGTCCACTCCTTATCGGTAACGTCCGAGCCGCGGCACAGCAAGGCCGAGGCTCGTCGCCAGTTGGACGAAGCCCTGGTGCGCGAGACGAGCCAGTACATCGCCGACTACCTCCATTCGCCGCTGGCCGGCAAGTTCATTTCGTTCGACGCCCGCACGATCAAGCAGCGCTTCGTCAAACCGGAAAACCTCTACTCCGAAACGCTGGAACATTCCTGGGGGTCAACGTATCAGTCGCATGCCTTGCTCGAATGTGGCCCCGAACTGCGGGACGAACTCGACAGCCGCTGGGCGAAGGTGCGGGCCACCAGCCGACTGACGCAACTGGGGTTGTTCTCGGGGGCGGCACTCCTGCTGTTGGGATCGGTGTGCGGCTACTTCCGGCTCGACAATGCGACCCGCGGCTACTACACGGGGCGCTTGCAGTTGCTGGCGGCGGCGGCGATACTAGCCGTCGTTGGAGTGGGGGTCTTTGTGGCGCGCGGGATCACCTGGATGTGACGCGCCGAGCGAGGCCCCTGGCTCGTTCACGCCCGCTTTTCCTGGTGCTCCCTCACCGCCATGATCTCCAGTACCGACGCCGATAGTCTGCTCGTCGATCGCATCCGCCGCGGCGAAGAGGGCGCGTGGGACGATTTGATCGCGCGCTACGAAGGACGGCTCTTGGCGTTCGTCGAAAGTCGTCTGGGGCGGCGCGGACCCAGCGAAGACATCGTGCAGGAATCGTTCCTGGGCTTTCTGAATAGCCTGCCGAACTACGACGGCCGCCGCCCGCTCGAAAGCTACCTGTTTTCGATCTGCGCGTACAAACTAACCGACCACCTGCGGCGCGAGGGGCGTCGGCCCGCCGTGCCCCTGTCGGCCGCTAGCGACACCAGCGGCGATTGGCAAGTTTGGGGAAGCGCTCGCCAAGCAAGCTCGATTGCCCGCAGTGGCGAACGCAAGCAGCTCGAAGAAAAGGCGATTGCCGAGGCGCTGACCGAACAGTTCGACCGCTGGCGCGACAAGGGAGAGTGGACCAAGCTGATGTGCGCCGAGCTGCTGTTCGTTCGCGGCTGGCCCAACAAGGAAGTGGCCGAGCGGCTGAGCCTGACCGAGCAGCAGGTGGCCAACTACAAGTTCGATTTCATCGCCCGCCTGCGAACCCTGATCCAGCGACAGGATTTGAATGAAGAGGTTTTTCCGGAACTGTACGAAGAGACGAATTGACTTTCGACTTTGAACCTTGAACTTTGAACCCCAAACTCCCCCCATGACCCGCTACACCCTCAACGACTTTGTCGCCGCCACTACCCAAAAAGATCGCGGACAAGGGCTCTTCGAGCTCGAAAGCCCGCGGATGCTCGAGGTGAATCTGAACGGCATGATCTGGACCAAAACCGGCGCGATGAAAGCGTATGTCGGTCAGGTCAAGTTCGAGCGCGAAGGAGTCTTCGAGCACGGCATCGGCAAGTTCTTCAAAAAGGCCCTGACCGGCGAGGGAACGCGGCTGACCAAGGCGACCGGGCAAGGCGCGTTGTACCTGGCCGACGAGGGCAAGAGCGTGCAAATCCTGCAGTTACACGGCGAGTCGATCTTCGTCAACGGCAGCGACCTGTTGGCGTTCGAGCCTTCGCTGAAGTGGGACATTACGATCATGCGCAAGCTGTCGGCCATGCTGGCCGGCGGCCTGTTCAACGTCAAGCTCGAAGGGCACGGCCTGCTGGCGATCACCACGCACCACGAGCCGCTGACCCTGCTGGTGCAGCCGGGGCGGCCGGTTCGCACCGACCCGAACGCGACGGTCGCCTGGTCGGGCACGCTGACGCCCGAGTTCAAAACCGATATGTCGCTGAAGACCTTCTTTGGTCGCGGCAGCGGCGAGTCGTTTCAGATGGAATTCAACGGGCAGGGCTTCGTGGTGATTCAGCCATTCGAGGAACGGCCCTTACAAGCGGCCCAGGCGGGGGCGGGGTAACGATGGCGCAGCGCATCACTCAGTCGGACTTGCAGGCGTATCTCGACGAGGCGCTGCCGCCGGAAGAAATGGCGGCGGTCGAAGCCCAACTGCGCAGCCAGCCCGACCTGCTGCGGCAATTGGCCGCGATCAACGGCCGGCGCGACGCGGGGGTGCATAGCGTCGGCGAGATTTGGCGGCGCGGCCGGCTGAGCTGCCCGTCGCGGCAACATTTGGGCAGCCACCTCTTGGGCGCGCTCGACGAGCAGCACGCCGCCTACATCGACTTCCACCTGACCATCATCGGCTGCCGCTATTGCCAGGCGAACCTCGACGACCTGCGCCGCCAACAGGAAGAAACGGCCGAAACGGTCGAGACCCGCCGGACCAAGTACTTTCAATCGACCGCCGGGCATTTGCGGAGCAAGCGGTAAATTAGTCCGCAATTTCATCGCGGGGTCGTTGCCACCGACAATGAAGTACGGGTTCCACTTCTCTGTTCGCGCTAGAGCGGCCGTTACCCAAATGTCAGGTCATTTCGAAGATGAAGTCCGCAAGTTTAGTTGGAAGCAGTGGAGCTATACTTCGGGCGCGTACGCAGAGCTGCGCAAGGCAAGCCCAGCAATTCCTTGCTGCTACGGAGTTTACCTAATCCGCGCACCGGTCCCCCTGGCGAGAGTCCATGGTGAGTCAAATGTCATTTACATTGGACAGGCGGGGGGCCAATCGAGGCGTGGGAAACAAGGAATTGGTCCTGGCAATGGTGGCCGAGGCCGATTGTTCAATACACGCGGAAATGACGAGATAGTAAGAGAGAGGATCGAAGGACTGTATCCAGGCCAGACGTTCTCGGTCGAGTGTTGCTTTCTGGACGACGAGGATCCTGAGGACATCGAACGCGAACTGTTGGGTGCTTACATTGAGGAGCATTGTGAACTACCGCCCGCGAATCACAATCTCAAGAAATTGATCGCAGAACCGACGTACGAAGTGTAGCCGTCATTGAGGCCATCTTTGCAGATCAGAGAAGAGGAACTCGTACTTCCTGAACGTCAATAGGCGACCTCCAGAATGGCCAGCAAATCCGCCTCGGTCGGGCGGCGGGGGTTGGTGGCCATTAGCCGTTTGATGGCGAACGCCTTTTGCGCAAAGCCGGGCAACTGCTCGCGCGTGCCGCCAAGATCGCGAATCCGCAGCGGGATGCCGATCGCCGCCTGGATGCGTTCGACGGCGCGGATCGCCTGTTCGGCGGCTTGGGCCTCGCTCAGGCCGGCAACATTTTCGCCCAGGAGGGCTGCGATGCGGGCAAAGCTGGCCGTGCGCGCGGGCAAGTTGTAGCGCATCACATGTGGCAAGAGCAACCCGTTGCCGGCGCCGTGCGAACAGTGCAGCACCGCGCCGATTGGATATTCCAAGGCGTGAACCAGCGCCACCGCGCAGTTCGAAAACGCCAAGCCCGCCGTCGTGGCGGCCAGGGCCATGCCGTCGCGGGCGGCCTGGTTGCCGCCATCCTGCACCGCCGCGACCAGGTGCCGGCCGATCAACTCGATCGCTTGTTCCGCCAGGCACATGCCCAAGGGGTGCCGCCCCTGGTAGGCGACCGGCTCGTGCGGCGGAGCGTCGTACTCTTGATAGTCAACCGCCGTGTACGCCTCGATGGCGTGGGTCAAGGCGTCGATCCCGCTATCGGCCGTTACCTGGAGCGGGCAGCCGTCGGTGAGGGCCGGATCGACCAGGGCCAGCGCCGGCCGGAGGAATTGGCTGAGCGTGCTGACCTTCACATGGTTGGCCGTATCGGTAAGGACCGCCGCGTGGCTCACTTCGCTGCCGGTGCCGGCCGTCGTGGGAACGCAGATCAAGGGGAGCACGGGCCCCGGCACATTGTCGAAGCCGAAGTAGTCGGCCGGCTGGCCGCCGTGCGAGAGCAAGATGGCGGCAAACTTGGCCAGGTCCATGTTGCTGCCGCCCCCCAGCCCCAGCACGCTGTCGGGGCGATAGGCCGCCGCCGCTTCGGCCGCCCGCACGGCAACCGCGATGCTCGGCTCGGCCTCGCCCTCGTCGAACACGTGCGACTGGATGCCCGCCGCCGCCAGGGGCGCGACCGCCCGCTCGACGATCCCCGCCGCGGCCAGCCGGCGGTCGGAAACGATAAAGACGCGGGCCAGCTTGCGCCGCCGCAAGAGGTCGCCAAGCTGGGCACAAGCGCCGCGCCCGAACGTCAATTGGCCGGCGGTATGGAAAGACCAGGTGTTGCGCACGAGTCCTCGGCAAGTTTGCTAGGCTTTGTCGATCAGCTTTTTGACTAGCGCGGCGACCAGTTCCGGCTTGTCCTCGCGGCGGAGGTGCTCGACCACGTCGGGCTTGACGCCCAGCTTGCCCAGGTGCAGGGCCAGGCTGTCCCAGTGCTTGGTGCGTTTTTTCCCTTCCGAGAGGTACAACTCGGTCACCAGCTCTTGGGCCCGTTGCAGGGCCACGTCGTCCCGATGGTCGTAGTAATTCTGGATGACCTTGCGCTGGTACTTGGTGTATTCGGCCATTGGCTGGGTCCCTTCTCGCGGAGAACACTATCGCGGGAAATACTGGCGCGGGCACTCGATCGATCGCTGGCGCGAGAATGCACTGCCAGCTTCCCGCTGTCATCGGCCAATGTTCGGTTGGTAGTTCAGGAATCTTCGGCAGCGGGCTCGCGCTTTACGGCCTGCCCGCGGGAGGGAAGGAGGGCGAACCCGAGCGCGTCGGAGGAATCGCGCCTGGGCCGGTCGCGGGGAGCCCTCCGGGTCCGATCGCCGGTCCCGCCCCCGGGCGCATTCCGGGGCCGGGCATCGCGCCCGCCGGAAACTTGGGGAGTGGAAACAGGTCGGTCAAACCGCCGGCCCCCATCAGCGCCGAGCCGAAGTCTTCGAGCACGGTCTGATCCGCCGGGCCCTTGCTGGTTAGCGCCGTCGCCAGCATGTCTTTCAGATCGCCGTCGTCGAGCAGCTTGCCGGCGTCTCCGAGTTGGTCTTCGTTCACGGCGGTCAGGACGATCGAGAGCATCTCCTCGGGCTTGACCAATTCCTTCGCCACCCAAAACCGAGCTTCCAACAAAAAGGGAAGCGCGTCGTAAGGTTTGGCATCGGCCAGTTGCTGAATCCGCTGCAACGCGCGCTCGGGCGCGATCGCCGGCACGGCAGCGCCATGGAACTTGTCGAGCACCGCGCCGATGTTCTCCAGTTCCTTCTCGATCGGATCGTCCACCTTGTTGCGCTTGTTGCGGGCTTCCACGATCGAGCGGTTGTTCAACGTTCTGCCGGTGTACACGGCGGGTCCGGGCCGCTTGGGAACCAGAATGCGGACCCGCGTATCGTTGTTGACGAACCGCGAGCCGCGCGCGGGCCGCACCTTCACGTCGAAGGCGATCAGCACGTCGCAGGTCGTGGTGCGAGCCACTTCGACCAATTCCTTATCGTTGGCCACCGCGCCGATGAACTCGACCCCCGGCACCAGTTGCCCCGTTGCAACAGCGCCCTGCTTGGCGCCGCTGCCGCTACCGTAGCCTTCGGCGCCGCCGTACCCCGCGCCGGGATCGGGATTGTAGCCGGTGGGGCCGCCCGAACCGGGGAACCCCGATCCACCGTATTGGTTTCCGCCGGCCGGCGCCGCAGGCGCGGTATTCGCTTCCTTCAAGATCGAACCGAACGCCCCGTCCGCAATCTGCGTCTTCAGATTGGCGAACAACCTGGTTCCCAGTTCGCCAGCGAAATAGCCCAGCTCGGCTTCGACCGGATTGGCCCCGCCCGTGCCGCCCATGCCTGGCCCCATGCCCGGTTCGGCCATCGCCGCGGGGTCCACACCGCCGGCACCCCCTACTCCCAGGCGTGGGCCGCGCTTCGGGCCGCCCGCGCCTTCACCGGCGCCAGCGGCCTGATTGCCACCCGTCAGTTCCGCATAGGCGGTCTCGAGTTCGGCCGAACCGACCGGCTGGGGATGCGCATCGAAGTCGCGCGGAGCGGAATACACCACGATCATTCCAATTCGCGTGCCCAAATCGGGCCGCGACAGTCCGGGAATCCACTGCATCTTTTCGGCCAACTCCTTGCCCGCCCCCGGCGTCACCAGGTAGTGCAGCATGAGCGTTCGCCAGGCCTCGTCATCGTTCTTTTGGGCGAAGGCATAAAACGCCTTCTCACGCAGCGTCTTGGGTTTGGGCGGGGCTGCCGACTGGCCATAGCCGCTGCCGTACGGATCGTAACCCTCGGCCCCACTACCAGATCCCAGGGGCTGGCCATTGATATCGGCGCCGGGATAGCCTTCAGCGCCAGGATAGCCTTCAGCGCCAGGATAGCCTTCAGCGCCGGGATAGCCTTCAGCGCCGGGATAGCCTTCAGCGCCGGGATAGCCTTCAGCGCCGG
>JBBDYF010000310.1:9049-10682 GCA_040901775.1 Pirellulaceae bacterium
GATAGCCGCTGGCCATGTCGCTCGGGTAGCCGCCGTCCATCGGGTCCGTCGGCCTCATCGCGGCAGCATCCGTTGCTCCCGCCGCGGCTGGGGCTGCCGGAGCCCCTGGGGCCGAGGGCGGAGGAGGCGCGCCGGGCCCACTATTGCTGGCGACCGTGGTGGAGCCCCCGCCGCCGCTGCCGCCCCCACAGCCAACGGCGAGAATCAGGAGTCCGCTTGCAACGCCCAGGTGAAGAATCGTTCGCATGTCGCCACTCCAGAACACAGGAGAGATTGTCGGCTCCTCAAGCCGTCGATTATGGCAGATTCGGGAGGCCATGTCGAGCAAACCGCGTTTGGGACGCTACTCCTGCCCGATGGTCGTCATGGCAACCCGCGCGTCCTCAAAAAATGTGTACTTTACCGCCTGCGCCGTGGGTGCCCGGAAACCAATGAACACAAAGTGTTCCGGACCCTCGTAGAAGTAGATGTCCATCTGCCCGTCGAGTTGCAGCGTGGCGTTGTCGGGCCGGGTGTTGCTGAATTCTTGCTGCCCCTTCACCGAAATCAGCCGAACCGCAACCGGTTCCCCAGCGGGCGAGGTCAACTGCACGTCCTGCCAGGCGGCCCCGGCAAAGGCCGCCGATAATTGCGTCTGTACCTCGGCTTGCAACGCGTCGGCCTTTTGATCCCCCTTGGGCACGGCCGCCAGGTAGCAGTACACCGGGGCAAACTTTTTTGGATCGGCCGGGTCGTCCACCAGCCGTTCGATGGCATAGCTGAACCCCGGCAGCTTGACGGCCGGCGGCAGGGCCCGCGGCTCGGTGGCGGCCAACGAATTGGAATATTCGGCGAACAAGGCCGGCAGCCGCAACGAAACCCCCACGGGTTTGGTCGCGGCGTCGGTTACCGCTGTCGGCGCCGCGCACAGCTTCTCGTTCAAGGCGGCCCGCTGACCGACCGACGCGAGCGATGCCTCGTACCGCGCACTGTAGGTTCCCCCCAGGTCGCAGCCGCAAAATAGGATCAGTCCCCCGAAAAGCAGCGCCAGCGCAATGCAGCCTTTGGACACGGACACGGTTGGGAGCATGGAAAGTTGCCTCGACGAAAGTTCGATTCGACGAATTCTATTCAACGGTTCGATTCGCTTGCGCCATCATCATTCAGCGGGCCGGCTGGATCAACGGGATGTCGGCGCGAGGCAACAGTCGGCCTGGTGCCAGTACGCCCACGCAAGTCAGCCGCGCCTGGATCGGCGGCCGCAAAGTCGAACTGAACGATCGCCACAAGCGGCTGTACCGCAAGTACGAGGAAAAGTACGACCGGCTCGATCCGTAGGGTGGAATGTCTTGACGGTCTTATTTTCCCGCCTCGGCCTCTTTCTCCAGGGCAGTGAGCGCACGCGGCACGTGATTCTCGACCCACGGCGGCCGATCCTTTTCGAGCAACATCGCGCGCAACCAGCGATATTCGGGCATGAATGTCTCCTCAATGAGCGTGGACAGTGTTTCTGCAAAGCCGCGACCAGTGGTCGCGGGGACAATGTCGCGGAGGACAAGCTGGCAGCTTGTCGCTACGGGGCGATCCACTTCCCATCGCGAAACAGGCAGGCCTGGGGATCGAACTCGGTCAGATGCCGCAGTTCGAGCGAGGG
>JBBDYF010000311.1:0-10672 GCA_040901775.1 Pirellulaceae bacterium
TGCTGCACGAATTTCAGCAGCTCGCTGGGCGCGGTCAGCTTGCGCCACTCGCGGCGGGCCAGATTCGCCAGCCCCTCGGCCGGCAGTTGCATTTCGCTCTTGAAATACTCGACGAACACGGCCCCGATCCAGCGGGTGACGAGCGCCTGAACCAGCCCCTGCAGCGCGCCGCCGGCAATCGTTCCGGCGACGGGAACCGTCTTGAGCATCGAGGCGATCGCGCTGGCCACCACCGGGGCGGCTGCGTTCACGCCCAAAATGGCGATCAGGTTTTTGCCCAGTTGCGCCAGCAGCGTAACGGCGGCGCTGGTGTCCATGTCCTGCCGATAGACCCGTCCCAGATCGATCACCATCTTGATCGTCAGCGCGCTGCTGGCGAACAAATCTAATAACGGCAAGGGGCTGAGCGCGGCTGCCGCGCCGGAGGCCCAGGTGTAGCGATCGACCAGTTCCCAGGCCCGGCGATCGAGCGCCTCGCGAGCCCGCCGGCGAGCCTCTTCCACCAGTCCCCGCGACTGTAGCAGCAGGTTGGCCAGCAGCAGGTCGTGCCCGTCGCGGCGGACCACCTGCAACATTCGGGCGGCCAGCGAGCCAATCTCGGGGGGCTCCGTTACCTGTTCGTCCTGCTGGGATCCGTCGGGCAAAACGCGCGTTCGCGTCCGCACCGTCGGCTGCGAGCGGACGGCCAGCACATCGGCCGGCTCGACGATGCCCCGCACCTGCGCGGCAAGCTGCCCCAGCAGCAATGCCTTTTCGTCTTGCTCGTACCAGTCGGCCTTGTTCAGGCAAAGCAGGAGCCGCTTTTCCATTTCGCCCAGGCGGACGAGCAACTGGTGCTCGCTGTCGCGCAAGGGGCCATCGACCACCATCAGCACCAGGTCGGCGTCGTGGGCCGCTTCGGCGGCGGCGGCCACCCGCTCGGCCCCTTCCACCTCGCCCAGTCCGGGCGTATCGACCAGCAGCACCTTGTCGCTGCCGGGCCAGGGAATCTCTTGCCGCCGCATGGTGGTGCCGCCGCGGGGATCGGTCTGAAACATGTCGCGGCCGGCCAGCGCGTTGAGCAGCGACGACTTGCCGCTCGAGATCGTGCCGAAGGCGACGATCTCGAGCGTCATCGCCGCCTGCTTCTCTTCCACCTTGGCCACGAGCGATTCCAATTCGCGCCGCATTTCGCTGCTGGCGGCGGGATCGGATTGCAGGTCTTCGACCGCCGCCAGGTTCTCGGCCACTTCGCTTTGTTTTTGCGCGCCGCTCAACTGGCTGGGATTTTTGGCCTGCCGCTCGCGGGCCAGGCGTTTTTGCCGCGTCGCGCGCCACAGCCTCCACACGACGGCTCCGGCGGCGAAGAGCAGAAGGGCCGCGCCGGTTCCCACCAGGCCGAAGTAGAGCCAGGTCGAGATCGGGCCGAGCTGCTTGACCCGGTCGTACTGCTCGATCACTTTGGGCGGGATGTAAACGAGCAGAAAGCCGACCGCCGCCAAAGCGACGATCAGGAAAATGCCGTTCGAGGGGCGAATGCGGGCCATGGAGCGTTATTGTATTCGCCCCCGCGGGCGAAGTTGACATCCGCCAGCCGGAAGGGACAATTGCCTGAGGGAATCTGCGGTGGGTGGATTTCGTCTGCGAGCGACCAATCTTTACGGCGAGCGGGACAATGGAAGGGATAAAAGAATTAGCGGAGTCGATCGATCGGGATCGGATGGCGCGCGCCCAGGCCATGCAGCCGGGGGACAAGCTCTCCGCTGGAATCGAGTTGTTCGAGTTTGCCTGTAATCTGTCCCGCGCCGGAATTCAAGCCGACCATCCCGACGCGGATGCCGCCGAAATCGAACGGATTTTAGCCGCGCGGATCGAGTTGGGACAGAAACTGGAGCTAGAGGGATGGAAACCGAATCTCGATGGAACCGACGAAGAGTAACTTCGATGGTTTCATTCCGAGGATTTTGAACAGAAGTAAACGAAGGCAACGAAGGAGCCAGTAGGGGGAGGCCTGGATCAGCAAATCCACTCTTCGTTTTCTTTGTTGCCTTCTGTTCAAATTGCCGTGGTGGTTGCTTGAGCCGACACGGCACACGAAATGCCGAAATTCACTTCGTTCGACCCGCGCGCTCGAGGTCGTCGATTGTTCGGAAAGATTTCTGTGGGAGTCCTTAGGGTATGGATCAGAACCCCTTCGAATCGCCGCGAAACGAAAGTCCGGCCAGTAGGTCAATGGCATGGAAGGCGGCATTTTTTGGCTGCCTTATGCTTTTTATCTCCCTAATGCTTGCGTCGGTGTTGATCCCATTTGCATTCGGACTTTTCGATCTTCCGGCCGCTTGGGAACCAAGTGCGATGCAAGTCTGGACCTGTTGTCTCCTCGCAGTTCCTTTTGCATTCGTGGCTGCGGTCGTTACCGCAATTGGTGTAGCCTTCGGCAGTAGCTAGCAACGCGAGACCTTCTGGAAGAAATCCGGGCCAAGGCCATGTCCGTTTGAGGCGCCGACTATCCCCCCGGCTTCTTCATCGCCAGGCTGTGCAGGATTAGCACGCTGCCGACCGAGACCAGCGCCCAGCCGAGCCACTTGGGAGGCTCCAGCCGGTGCTTGGCGATCGGGGCCTGGGCGGCAAACAGGGAAGGCAGGTCGCTGGCGCTGGCCACCTCGTTGCCCTTGAAGTCTTGAATTCGCTGGGCCAGAAACTGCGTGGCCCGCTCGTTCAACACGAAGGCCTCGACCATCCGCATTTGAACTCCGAGCAGGAAGACCACCAGCCCGGCCAGAAAATATTGATTGCGGTTGAATTCCATCACGGTCGTACCTCCCATCGAGTAATCGTCCAGCGGCGCGCGCGAAAGGAGCGGCTGCACTGCCGGATAATCGGTGTATCGAACGCGGGCCGGCGATCGCTCCATTGCACGCCGCCGGCGCTCGATTGGCGCGAAACTGCAATTGCTAGCAATCGGGCAAGAGGGGTGCAGCATGTCGGGGATTGTAGCGGTCAGGCGGTCGTTGAATCCATTTTGCCCAAAATGCGCAATCTGCTTGATCTTTAGCCAATTCTGTGGCAATTCTAAGTTTGCCTCGCGTCGCCGGTAGTCTCTGCGGCGCTCGATGAGGGCAGCGAAGTCTGGCGGGGTGGTCTTCCGATACCACCAGCAGCCAATCTGCCTGAGGCTGCCCGCCCGCCTTTACCTGCCGATTTGTCGAGGAACCGTTCAATGCCGCGCAAACAACCCACGGGTCTTTCGCGCTTTTTCCGCCGTCTAATCCAGCAGACGTTCCAAAAAGGGAAAGCCAATGCGGATCGCAACTCGCAGCGGCGCTTGAAGTTCGAATCGCTCGAAGGGCGTCAGTTGCTGGCCAGCGACCTGGCGAGCCTGACCGGCGTCGTCTCGGTCGGCGGCAGCCCGGTCGATGGCGCCACGGTCAACCTGTACGTCGATGACGGCGACAGTCTCTTTGAACCGGGCGCGGACGACGGCGCGGCGACGCCCGATACGACCGACGTCACCGGTACGTTTCGCTTCGACCAGTTGACCGTCGGCACGTACTGGCTCGAGCAGCCGGCACAAACTGTCGGGGCCGTTGCGCTGGGCCAGTTTGTCCGCCAGGTGACGATCTCGGCGGCGCAGGCCGACGGCACGGCCGGCACGGTCTTCGACGATTTTGGCGACAGCCCGCCGGTGACCGTTGTGGCCGATGGCGTGACGAATCCCAACAGTCTGGCCGCGGATCATGCCGGCGCGATCGGCGGCGAGCGCGACATGATCGTCACGCTGACCGGCGGCACGACCACCCCCTCGGTCACGCTGACGAGCACGGGCAATCAACTGATCTTCGATTCGTCGTTCGATGCGCAGGGGCAGTTCAACGTCATCTACGACGGCAACGACAGCGACGCGAACGCGCTAGCGGCCACCGGCCTCGCCGCGCAGGACTTGACGCAAGCCGGCGCGAACAGCGCGGTGAAAGTGCGGGCCCAGGCCGACCAGGCCGGCGCGACCGTCCGGCTGCGAGTCTATACCGATGCAGTGAACTTCTCGGATTCGGCCGCGGTGGTCATCCCCGGCACGAACACGGCGGAAGACATCGTGTTCCACTTTGCGGAGTTCTCCGACGCGGGGGGGACCGGGGCCGACTTTGCGAACGTGGGGGCGATCGATCTGTTGATCGACACGAACACCAATGCCACCGATGGCTTGGTGACCCTGCTGGGCGCCTTCGCCGCGACCACGATTACGGAGAACATCACCAACGAAGCCGACTTGTCGGTTACCAAGACGGTCGATGATGCCGCGCCGGCGGTGGGCGAAGACGTGACCTTCACCATTACCGTTGCCAATGCCGCGGGGGGCATCGGAGCGACGGGAGTCGAGGTGACCGACCTGCTGCCCACGGGACTGGACTTCGTCGGCGCGACGCCCAGCGGCTCGACGACCTATAACGAGACGACCGGCCTGTGGACGATCGGCGCGCTTGCCGCGGGCGACGACGCCACCCTGACGATCGTCGCCACCGTGACCAGCGGGGCGGCGATCGACAACACGGCAGCGATCACGGCAAGTGACCAGGCCGATTCGGTGACCGCGAACGACACCGACACGGTGCAGGTCGATGCGGTAGCCACAGCCAACTTATCGCTCACCAAGACCGTGGACGAAGCCGCGCCCGACCTAGGTTCCGACGTGACCTTCACCCTGACCTTGAGCAATGCCGGCCCCGACGCCGCGACCGGGGTCGTCGTGACCGACCTGTTGCCCGCGGGCCTCGACTTTGTGAGCGCCACGCCCAGCGGCTCGACAACCTACGACGACGCCACGGGAATCTGGACGATCGGCACGGTCAACAATGCCGCGACCGCCACGCTGACGATCGTGGCCACGGCAACGGGTGTCGGTCCGCTCGACAATCTTGCCGAAGTGACTGCGGTGAACGAAGCCGATCCGAACTCGACCCCCAACAACGGCGTCCCGGCGGAAGACGATCGGGATTCGGTCACCGTCGATGCGGTCTCGGCCGACCTGTCGTTGGAATTGACGGTCGATGACCCCGCGCCGAACGTGGGCGACGATGTCACCTACACGCTCACCTTGACCAACGGCGGCCCCGACGCGGCGACCGGTGTGGAAGTGACCGACCTGCTGCCGGCGGGCCTCGATTTCGTCAGCGCCACGCCCAGCGGCTCGACCACCTATAACGAAACGACCGGCCTGTGGACCATCGGCACCGTCAACAGCGCCGGCACCGCCACGTTGACGATCGTTGCCACGGTCGTCAGCAGCGCCGCGATCGACAACACGGCCGAAGTGACCGCGGCGGACTTGGTCGATCCCGACTCGACGCCGGGCGACGGCGCGGGGGACGACTTCGACAGCGCGCTTGTCGATGCGGCCGCCGCGGCCGACCTGTCGCTGGCCAAGGATGTGGACGACCTGTTCCCCGATGCCGGCGAGGATGTCACCTTCACCATCGTGGTGACCAACGACGGGCCGGACCAGGCGACGGGCGTCGTCGTCACCGACCTGTTGCCGACCGGGTTGGACTTCGTCAGCGCCACGCCCAGCGGCGCGACCACCTACGACGATGCCACCGGCCTGTGGACCATCGGCGCGATTGCTGATGGCGCGACGGCGACGCTCAGCATCGTCGCCACGGTAAGCGGCACGCTGCCGCTGGTGAACACGGCCGAGGTGACCGCGGTCAACGAATTTGATCCCGATTCGACCCCCGACGACGACACGGGGGACGACTTTGCCACCGTGACAATTACCGCGCCGCCGACGGCCGACCTGTCGCTGGACTTGACGGTCGACAACGCAACGCCAAACCTCGGCCAGGACGTGACCTATACCATCACGCTGGCCAATGGCGGGCCAGACGCTGCGACCGGCATTGAAGTGACCGACCTGTTGCCGGCCGGCCTGACGTTCGTCGGCGCGACGCCGAGCACCGGCGCCTACGACGAAATCACCGGACTCTGGACGATTCCCACGCTCGCCGGATCGGCCAATGCAACACTCACGATCGTGGCCACGGTCAACAGCACGGCGGCGATCGCCAACACGGCGGAGGTCACCGCGTCGTCCGCGGTCGATCCCGATTCGACGCCCGACGACGGCGCGGGGGACGATTTCGACACGGTTTCGATCGATGCTCCTGCCGCGGCCGACTTGTCGCTGACGCAAACGGTGAGCAGCAACACGCCCAGCCTCGGCTCGGACGTGACGATCACCCTGACGCTCGCCAACGCCGGTCCCGACGCGGCGACTGGCGTGTTAGTGACCGACCTGCTCCCCGCCGGGCTGACCTTCGTCAGCGCCACGCCGAGCGGCGCGACGACGTACGACCAGGCCACCGGCGTCTGGACCGTGGGCAGCGTCAATAGCGGTGCGAATGCCACTCTGTCGATCGTTGCCACGGTGACTAGCGGCGCGGCGATCGTCAATTCGGCCCAAGTCACGACTTCGGCGGTATTCGACCCCGATTCGACGCCGGGCGACGGCGTTGGCGACGACTTCGACACCGAAACCATCGACGCACCCGCTGCTGCCGACCTGTCGCTGGTCATGGTTCCCAGCAGCGCGACTCCCGCGCTGAACTCGGACGTCACCTTCACCCTCACCTTGACCAACAGTGGCCCCGACCCGGCGACTGGCGTGCAAGTGACCGACCTGTTGCCCGCCGGGCTGACGTTTGTCAGCGCCACCCCCAGCGGCACTGCCACGTACAACCAGACGACCGGCCTGTGGGACATCGGCACGGTCGCGGCAAGCGGCACCGCCACGCTGACGATTGTCGCCACCGTCACCAGCAGCACGGCGATTACTAACGTGGCCGAAGTGACCGCCTCCGGCGTGTTCGATCCGGATTCAACCCCCAACGACGGCGCTGGAGACGACCGGGCCACGGCCACTGTCGATGCCCTCGGCGCCGATCTATCGGTCACGATCACCCCCAGCAGCACGACCCCCAACTTTGGCTCGAACGTCACCTATACGATCACCGTGGCCAACGGCGGACCGGACCAGGCGGCGGGCGTCGTAGTGACCGACCTGCTGCCAGCGGGCTTGGTGTTTGTTTCGTCCACGCCGAGCCAAGGCTCCTACGTTGCCGGCACGGGCCTCTGGACGGTCGGCTCGATCGCCAGCGGGGCCAACGCCACGCTCACCCTGGTGGCCCGCGTGAATACGACCGCCGCCGTCGAGAACGTCGCCCAGGTGACCGCCTCGGGCGTTGCCGATCCCGACTCGACTCCCAACGACAACACGGGGGACGACCGGTTCGCCGTCACCATCGACGCCCCCGCCGCGGCCGACTTGCGGCTGGCAAAATCGTCGAATGCGGCGTTCGTCAATGCAGGGCAGAACGCCACGTTTACTGTCACGCTGTCTAACGACGGGCCGGACCAGGCGACGAATGTTGCGGTGACCGACCTGCTGCCCAGCGGCCTGGCGTTCGTCTCGGCCACCCCCAGCCAAGGGACATATAACAACACGACGGGTGTTTGGACAGTCGGCTCGGTAAACAACGGAGCCAGCGTTACCCTGCAGATCGTGGCCACGCTGACCACGGCCGGCAGCCAGACGAACGTCGCCCAGGTGACGGCATCGGACCAGTTCGACCCCGATTCGACCCCTGGCGACAACACCGGGGACGACCGGGCGACGGTGCAACTCGACAGCTCGCGGCTCTCGAAGCGACGATTCCTGGCCCGGTAGGCGGGAAGGGGTCGGGAGTCTTTGGCGGAAGGCGAGTTTCCATGATGGATACCGTTTGCCCTCCAAAGACTCCCGACCCCCTGCTTCCACTTTTTATTGGAAACGACTCGACATTTCCGTTGGCGAGTGCGACAATCAGGGCACTTGCTGCGGCCGGCGTTCGCCAGCCGCCCGGAACTGTTTGGGCGTTGAACAGAAGAAGAGAAGAGGAGCCTAGCCATGAAACTGCGCCGCTGTCGTGCGTTCACCATCGTCGAGATGCTGGTCGTCATCTCGATCATTGTGGTGCTAATGGGTCTCTTGCTCCCCGCGGTGGGAGCCGCTCGGGAATCGGCCCGGCGAATGACGTGCTCGAACAATCTGGCCCAATTGGGCAAGGCTTCGATGCAGTACGAAGTCAACAAGACGTTCCTGCCGCCGGCCCGGGCATTTCCGTCGGTCTCGCCGCCGTATGTGAAGCCCCCGAATTGGAACACCACAACGCCCATTGACGCCCGAGACTATTACATCTCGTGGGTTCATGCCTTGCTGCCGCAGTTGCGGTCTGACTTGGCCGAGCAACTGACGGGGGCCCTGCAAAGCGGTTTCCCCGTTCGGGCCGTGGGTGCCGATCCGACCAGCGCGACCAACGTACCCCCCTTCAATGTGGGCAGCATTGCGATTACGAGCCTCAAGTGCCCCAGCGACACGACGGACGACGACATTAAGGACATTCTTTCCTATGCCTGCAACAGCGGGCGGCAAGACAACCTGGTGAACGTCGGCCCCGGCATGCCGTTCGATTGGGCGGCCAACGGCGGACTCGACAACCGGATTAAAGGGACAGGCGACGGCTTTCCGGCCCCGCAGACCAACATCGGCGATTATTCGCGCGGCGATGGCGTCTCGAACACGATCCTGTTTACCGAGAACGTCAACTGTGGCAACTGGCGGGAAGCGTTCACCGAATTCCACGTCGGCGTTGTGTGGCGCGATCCGTACTATGACGGAACCGGCGCTCCATTTAACCAGGACACCGAAGCGGTTGGGCCACCCGATCTCGATCATGCCCGACCCGCCAGTGAACATCCCGGCGGCTTTCAGATTTGCTTTGCCGACAGCAGCGTCCGCTTCGTCGCGGAAGACATGGATTACACCGTCTATTGCCGGCTGATGACGTCGCACGGCTCCAAATACAAGGAGCCCGGGTTCACCCTGCCGGCAACGGTCGCGGGTCCGAATAACGATGCCTTGGATATGCAGATGATCCCGCTCGACCAGGACAGCTTCTAGTCGGCCTGTTGCCAAGCCCAAAGCCCCGACCTTTGGTCGGGGTGTTCCGCTAGTCCGGCCGTCCGGCGAATAAACGTCACGTTACGCGCTTTGGAAAGTCATAGTCATTTGGCATAGCACCCTGACCACTGGTCAGGGCTTTAATTCCCCACGAACTTCGCATACACGCTGCGGGCTTCGGCTACGTCCTCGGTGCCCCCAATCACCGCCCGGCCGTCGGGAAAGACCGTGAGTTGATACTCGCCGACGGCGGCCCGCACCAGGTATTTGTTGCGAGTCACCTGGCCCACGAGCGCCAGCTTGTCGGCCAGCGCGTCGAGCGACACCGCTTCGCGCCCCGGAAAGCTAAGCTGCACCGCGTTCCGTCCGCACAGCACCGCCGTGTGGCTGCCGCGCTGGCCGCTGAGCCAGGGAAACTCGCGCCGCACGCAGCAGGGGCAATCGGCCGCCCGGGCCCCATCGAGCTTGATCTGCCGGAGCGTGTTGTCCCACACGTCGAGCACCGTCCACGTTCGGCTGATCGCGGCGACATTGCCGCTCAGTATCTTCAGCGCCTCGTTGGCTTCGAGCGAGGCGATCACTCCGATGATCGTTCCCAGAATGCCGGCGCTGTCGCAGGTGGGCGTGCTGCCGGGGGGGGGCGGATCGGGCATCAGGCAGCGGAGGCAAGGGGTTTGTCCGGGAAGAATCGTCACCGTTTGCCCTTCCGACGCCAGGCAGCCCCCATAGACCCAGGGAATGCCCGCCTCGACCGCGCCGTCGTTCAAGAGGAACCGCGTTTCAAAATTGTCGGTTCCATCGACCAGGCAATCGACGCCGGCCAAGAGCCGCGGCAGGTTCGTATGATCGACGTCGGCGACGACGGCCTCGATCTCGATTTGCGAGTTGACCTTGACCAGCCGGTTGCGGGCGGCGATCGCCTTGGGCAAGCCGGCCGCCACGTCGTCCTCGTCGTAGAGGACTTGCCGTTGCAAGTTGTTGAGTTCTAAAAAATCGCGATCCACCAGGCGGAGCTTGCCCACTCCGGCCCGCGCCAGCGTGTTGGCGATGACCGCCCCCAGCGCCCCGCAGCCGACGACGAGGGCGGTCGAATCGAGTAGCCGCCGCTGACCTTCGTTGCCGAGAGGGGCGAACCGCATCTGGCGGGCGTAGCGGGAGGCGACGGGGTCGAGGTCGTTCATTCGTCCTTAGTCCTTAGTCATTCGTTCTACACGACGTAGCCGGCGAACTGGCCGAGCGGGGCCAGGTCGCGCTGGAGCGTGTCGCAGGCGGCGCGGGCCTCGGCGATCGGCAGCGGCTCGCCCAGTGGGCGAACGGCGACGACGGGGATTTCGAGCGTTCGGGTCACGTCTGCGAATGCCTGCAAGTTATCTGCCTTGACCCAGGCAAGCTGCGCCCAGGGGGCGAGGCTGGCACGGTCCTTGGGATCGACCGGCTGCGCCAGCAGCACGTTCGGAGCGGCTTGCGACCGCTTGAAATCGGCCGGAAGCTCTCCTGGCACGATGGCGATGGCCACTCCGGGAGACAGGGCGAGCTGCCGCAGCCGGCGAGCGGCGTGGTCGCCGCTTTCCGGCACGCAGGCGGCAGTGAGAGCGCCCCACTGGGCAGCTTCGGCGAGCATCTCGTCGGTTACAGGCGAGGGGGAGGCGTCAGCCTCCCGATAGGATTGCACATCTGGCGGTGCACCATCGCCATCGGGGT
>JBBDYF010000312.1:0-10642 GCA_040901775.1 Pirellulaceae bacterium
AGCGAATCGCAGAGAGAGGATCGGAAGCCACGGATGAAACACAGATGAAACACGGATATTTCTCATCCGTAATACAAACGCTGAATTTCCACGCGCCTGCGCGGATTTCCAAGACGGAAACTGCGGATTACGCGAATGGCGCGGATCCTAATCAGTCAATACCTGACGACGTAGCCGAGAGATTGCCCAGATGGTTCGTCGCTCCGCTATCGTCCGTCTTGCAGCCGATCGGCCAGAAACGGATCGAGCTCGGGGATGGCGTAAATCTTGGCCATCGTCGTTTGCACCGCGTATTGCACGCGGCGAAACTCGATCTGATCGTCGGTCAGGATCACGTAACAGGCCCGCGCGTCTCCGTCTCGCGGCTGGCCGACGCTGCCGACGTTGACCATGATCTTGTGGGCCGGTAGCGGAAAGCGGCCGGCAATTTCGTCGGGGCTGAGGAACCGCCCATCCTCGGTAAAGACCCCCGGCACGTGGGTGTGCCCCTGAAAGGCATAGCGGTCGATCAGGGCAAAAATCCGCTCGAGCTTGCGGAAATTGTGAACGTCTTCCGGAAAGACGTATTCGCTCAGCGGGTTACGAACCGAGCCATGCACGAAGGTGAAATGCCCTTCGCGATGCGTGCGGGGAAGCTCGCTCAAAAACTCCCAGCGCCGGGCGGTTTGGGCGGCGTCGCCACTGTCCATTTCCAACTGGTCGCGGGTCCAAAAGATGGCCCGCTCGGCCCCGCTCGAAAAACCTTCGGGATCGTACAGCGCTCCCTGGTCGTGGTTGCCCAGGATCGAAAGCTGGAAGCCCATTACGTGGTCGATGCACTCGCGGGGATTCGGGCCGTAGCCGACGATGTCGCCCAGGCAGTAGATGCTATCGACCCCCTGGCCGGCCAGATCGGCCAGCACCGCCTCGAGCGCTTCGAGGTTGCCGTGGATGTCGCTGATGATGGCGCGCTTCATGGGGCGAATCGAGGCAGCAAGGCCAACGTCGTCTTATCGTCCCGAGACCAACCGATCGCCCAGGGCGTTGTCGAGGTCGGGCACCGCGTAAATCTTACGCCGCGTCTCTTCGACCGGATACTCCAGGCGGCGAAACGTCACCAGGCCGTCCTCCAGAACCACGTAGCAGGCCCGCGGATCGCCGTCGCGCGGCTGGCCGACGCTCCCCACGTTGATCATGACCTTCTGGTCGCCCAGGCGGTACTGATAGTTGCAGTCTTCGGGCGTGACAAAGCGGTAGTCCGAGGTGAACGCGCCCGGCAGATGCGTGTGCCCTTGAAAGCAATACTTTTGAATCCGCCCGAACAGGGCGTCCATCTTCCGCTGGTTGTAAATGTCTTCGGGAAAGACGTACTCGTTGGTCGGCTCGCGCGGCGAACCGTGGACGAACAGGTAGTCCCCTTCGCTGTGCGTGCGATGCAGCTCGCCCAGAAAATCCCACCGCTTGTTCTTCTGGCTTGCGGTGCCGGGGCCGTGCTCCAACTGGTCGCGGGTCCAATAGACGGCCCGCAGTGCAATCGGGTTGAAGCCTTCGGGATCGAACAGCGTCGCCTGATCGTGGTTGCCCAGGATGGTGATCTTGGCTTGCGAAATCACGTCGTCCAGGCACTCGCACGGATTGGGCCCGTAGCCGACAATATCGCCCAGGCAATACATCTCGCGGATGTCCTGGGCGCGGATGTCGGCCAGCACGACGCGGAGCGCTTCCACGTTGGCATGAATGTCGCTAATCAGGGCACGCTTCACGCCGCAACCTCAAAGAGCCGAACTGCAATGCATTCAAACGACAACAGAGGCACGGCCGGCCCCGCGACAAAACTCGGTGTTGAACAGCCAAGTCTAGGACTGGCTTAGGGTTTGGTCAAGGCGAGCGGGTTTTCCCTGACGCTGAAACACGCGCGGATCGTCGCCAAGGTGCGTGCGCCCGACCCGCTTCCCACCCGACTGGCGGCTGGCTGGCGGATCGGCCCGATTGTAAGGAGCCTGACGAGGTGTTGACACTGGCCCTGGAAACGTCGGCTGCGGGTGGCTCGATCGCCCTGTTGCAGGGGGATGCGCTGCTGGCCGGCGAGGGCTTGCCAGCGGATCGCCGCTCGGCAAGCGCGCTCGCCCCGGCGGTGGCTGCCATGCTGCAAAAGCTGGGCATCCAGCCGGCCGACATCGGCCTGGTCGCCACGACCATCGGACCCGGTTCGTTCACCGGTCTGCGGGTCGGAGTTACCACCGCCAAGGCGCTGGCCTATGCGATCGGCTGCGACGCGATCGGTCTCGACACGCTCGACGTGATCGCCTGGCAAGCGCCCCGAACCGCCGACAGCGGCAGCGAGTTGCATGCGCTGCTCGATGCCCAGCGGAAGGAACTGTTCTTGGCCCGCTATCGCTGCATCGAGGGCGGCCCCGTGCGGGTGGGCGAGAACCAGATTATTTCGGCCGAGCAGTGGTTAGCCAGCCTTGCTCCCGGAACGATTGTCACCGGCCCCGGCCTGAGCAAGATCGAGCAGCGGCTGCCTCACGATGTCACGGCCGTGGAACCCGCCCACCGCCCGCCGCAGGCCGAAACGGTCGCCCGGCTGGCGCTGGCCGCGCACGCTCGCGGCCGGCGCGACGACGTTTGGAAGCTAGCGCCGGCCTACCTCCGGGCCAGCGCAGCGGAAGAGAAGGCGTCGCAAGCCCCGTCCTCGTAGCCGGGACCGAAGCTGATTGCGTGGACGACTGCCGCCAGCCAGCGTCCGCGGTTGCTTGACGCGGTAAGTTGGTCCAGTAGCATGGAACTCAGAAGGAGCAGTCCAATGCAAATCGCCGACATACGGGAAGAAGCTCACAAACTTGTTGACAACCTGCGCGAGGACGCAACTTGGGACGATTTAATGTACGAAATCTATGTTCGGCAAGCCGTGGAACGCGGGTTGGCCGATAGTGCCGCGGGCCGAACGATGCCGCTGGAAGACGTTCGAGCCCGGTACGGATTGCAGCCGTGAAAGTTCGATTTACCGCTGCCGCGATGGAACAACTCGATGGGATTTACGCTTACATTGCGAAGGACTCGCCCAGATATGCTCAGCGCGTCGTTGATCGAATTATTGAAAGGGCTGAAAGCTTAATTCTGTTTCCGCGTGGTTCGGCAGTCGTTCCAGAATTCGCTCGCGAGGACGTACGAGAGGTTTTCGTTTTTCACTATCGCATTATCTACGTAATCCTCGACGAGCGGATCGATATCTTGGCAGTCCTGCACGGCTCCAAGGAATTACCGTCACAACTTTAGTCGCCGCGCCAGAGACTTTTGGCTAGTTAGCGAGCGCGATCATCGCGATGGAAATCGACACGGAAAGGCTCTTGAGTGCGATATCGACGGGGTGAAAACCTTCGGGAGTGCGCTCACTCAATTCAGCGACGGATCTTCCGGCACGTGCTTCGTCTTGAGCGCTGGGCCGAGAATCGATTCGCCGATCGACCGGACCAGGTGCTCCCACAGGTCGTCCGGCTCGTAAAAAACCAGGTCCTTGGTCGCCGGCACGCTCAGCCAGCCGCCGGCCCGCAGCTCGGCTTCGAGCTGCCCCGCCGCCCAGCCGGCATAACCGGTGAACAGGCGAAACGGCTTGGTGGTGTGCGAAACCACCTTGAGCAGTTGATCCTTGTGGGCGGCGAAATAGACGCCGGGCAAGACCTCGGCCTCGGCACACGCCTTGATGCGATGCAGGGCGACGAGCGGCCCGGCGACCGGCCCCCCCAGGTAGAGCGGCCGGTCGGACGGCATCTCTTCCTCGGCCACCAAACGCCAAACTTCGTTGATGGTGTTGCTGGTGGGCCGGTTCAACAACAGGCCGAGGGCCCCTTCGTCGTCGTGCCGCACCATCAGCACCACGCTGCGATAGAAGTTGCCGTCTCCCAGATGGGGCGAGGCGACGAGCAGTTGACCTTGGAGCGATGCCATAGAAGACCCGCCGCCATTGTATTTGCCCGCGAGCAGGAAACCAACTGCGGTCGGGTAAATTGGCTCAGTCCTTCCCCCAGGTTTCGCGCCAGGCGCAGCCGGCCCACGACCAGCCGACGCCGAAGCCGACGAGCAGGTTGGTCATTCCCCGTCGCAGCCGGCCGTCGCGGCGGAGGTGGTCGATCAGGATGGGAATGGTGGAAGAGACCGTGTTGCCGCAGTGCTCGAGCACGATCGGCATCCGCTCTTCGGGCAGGCCCATCCGCTCGCGCAGTTGGCTGAGCATTTTGAGCGTCGCCTGGTGCAGCAGGAACAGATCGACCTGGTTGCGCCGCAGGTTGGCGGCGGTCATGATGTTTTCGACCAGTTGCGGCACTGCGACGACGGTGAAGTTGATCAGGCTCGGGCCGTCCATGTACAAGGCGCTTTCCCACCGCTGGCGATGCCGCGGGCGGATCGCATCTTGCGGCTGCCGCGCGCCTCCCGTGCCCACCAGCAGGGTATCGGCCCCGGTCCCGTCGGTGCCAAACTGAAAGGCCGAAAGGGTTTGTCCGGGAGCCGCTTCGATCAGCGTGGCCGCCGCGCCGTCGCCAAAAATGGTTCGCAGGCTGCGGTCGCTGGGATGGATGTATTTCGAGTATGTCTCGGCCGTCAGCAGCAGCACGCGCTTGGCCGAGCCCCCCCGGATCAGGCCGTCGGCCAGCGACAGGCCATACACGAACCCGGAGCAACCGAGGTTGAAGTCGAGGGCCCCGACGCTCGTCTTCAGCCCCAGCCGATGCTGCAAGAGGCAGGCGGTGGTGGGGAGCGGATAGTCGGGCGTTTGCGTGCAGAGCAGAACGAAGTCGATCGACCGCGGGTCGATGTCGTACTCGGCGAACAGTTTTTGCGCGGCGGCCGCGGCCAGGTCCGACGCGCATTCGCCGGGGGCGGCGATGTGCCGGGCGCCGATCCCGGTCTTCTCGTAGATCAGGTCCATGTCCCAGCCGGGAAACTCGGCCTTGAGCTGGGCATTGGTTTCGACCCGTTCGGGCAGATGGACCGCGATCGGTCCCACCGCGGCGTAATTCACGTTGCCAGCAGCCTTTCGCGAGCGGCGTTTGCTCCCGGCGCGCGGCCAGGGAGTAAACCGTCAACGATACCGGCCGCTCCAAGGGTGGTCAATTGGGACCGGTTGACGGGAGTGGGCCAGCGGGAATTTTGTTGCGGGATTGTTTTGCGCAGTCTAAATCACGCATCATGCGGTAGATCAAAAACTGCGGGCTGCCTTGGATCTGCAAATCCTTGGGAGCTCAGGCTCCACCTACCGGGCGACGAAGGTGGGCAACTGCTGCCGGCACTCGAAGAAGCCGGTCCAGGGATCGCTTGCCAGCGATTCGAGCCGTCGCGGAAGCGTGTCCAGGCGGAAATGGTCGGACTTGAGCTTGGGCGAAAGCTCGTCCCAGGCCAGCGGCGTGGAGACCGGCGCGCCGGGTTTGGCACGCGTTGAATACGGGGCAACGGCGGTTGCGCCCCGGTCGTTGCGCAGGTAGTCGATAAAGATCTTTCCTCGCCGGGCCGCTTTCGACATGCTAACGGTGTAGCGCTCCGGCTGCTGCTCGGCGAGGTGCCGGGCGACCGCTTGGGCGAAGTGCTTGGCCGCCGGCCAAGCGTGCCGCCGCGGCTCGAGCGGAACGACGACGTGCAATCCTTTGCCCCCCGTGGTTTTGACGAAGCTTTGCAAGTGCAGTTGATCGAGGGTCTCGCGCACCAGCCGGGCCGCGGCAATCACCCGCGTCCAGGCGACGTCCGCACCGGGATCGAGGTCGAAAATCAGCCGGTCGGGCTGTTCCAGTCGATCGCCGCGCGAGCCCCACGGATGGATTTCCAGGATGCTCATCTGGGCCAGCGCCAAGAGGCCCGGCAAATCGTCGGCGATCAGGTACTCCGCGAGTCCGTCCTTTTCTACGCCGGCTGTTACGGCGACGTCGATGCGGCGCAGCTCGGCCGGTGTACCCGCCGCGGCGTGCTTTTGAAAAAAGCATTTCTCTCCCTCCCCTTTCGGGCAACGCAGCATGCTCAAGGGGCGGTCGGCCAGATGCGGCAGAATCCAGTCCGCCACGCGGGTGTAATAATTGGCCAGGTCGAGCTTCGTGCGTCCGATATCGGGAAACAGGACGCGCTCGGGGTGGGTCAGCCTGATGGGCAGCGTGGCGGGCGATTTCGCCTGACCGTCGCGCCTGGTTGTCGCTGTTTTTCGGCGAGAAGGCTTCTTCCGCCCCGCAGGCGAAGCTTTACGCGGCTGGGAATCGGCTGACGATTTGGAAAGCGATAGCGATTCTGGCTTGCCCACGGTTCTCGCCTCCTTGTCTTCGCGCAGCCCCTGAAACGAGGCGTGTCGCACGACGTTCGCCCCAGTCCAACCGGCAAAGTCGATCTGGGCGACAAGCCGCGGCCTGACCCAGTGGATGCCGGCGACTTGTTCCCGGCTGGGAATGGTCTCGAAGGCCGACGTTTTGCGCTCGAGCTTGTCCAGCCGCTTCCGCAAGTCGGCCAGCATCTGGGCGTCCATGCCGGTTCCCACGCGGCCGGCATAGACGAGCTTGTCGCCGGTGCCTCTGTCCTTCTCGAAGTAGCCGACCAGGAGAGCCCCCAGGCTGCGATGTTTTGCCGGCGAAGGGGTGAAGCCGCCGATCACCAGTTCTTCGCGAGCGAGGCACTTGATCTTGAGCCAGTCGGCGGTGCGACCGCCGCGATACGGCCGGTCGCGGCGTTTGGAAACAATCCCTTCCAGTCCGCGACGGCAACATTCCTGCCAGAACGCATCGCCGTCGCGGAGGAAGTGCTCGCTGTATTGCAATTGCGGCTGCCGGGCGCGCGCGATCAGTTTTTGGAGCCGCGCCTTGCGGTCGTCCAGCGGCTCCTTTCGCCAGTCGCGGCCGTCGAGGTAGAGCAGGTCGAAGGCAAAGTAGGCGAGCCGTTCGGGCGAATGCCGGCGGGCGGCGTTTTGCAGGTTTTGGAAACTGCTCACCCCGTTGTCGAGCAGCGCGACCAACTCGCCGTCGAGAATCGCGCTGTCGGCCGGCAGCGACGCGGCGGCCGCGGCAATCGCCGGGAACTTTTCCGTCCAATCCAACTGGTTCCGGGTAATCAGCCGGGCGGTGCCCTTTTCCAGACGAACGATCAGCCGGTAGCCGTCGAACTTGATCTCGTGCAGCCATTCGCTTCCCGGCGGCGGCTCGGCCGCGAGCGTTGCGAGTTGCACGTCGATGGCATCGGGAAGCGGGCTCTGCACTTTCCGCGAGCGCCGCTGCCGCGGCTTGCCGTTGGTGCTTGGCGCGTGGGGCTGGGACGTTTCGAGCGAGCGGCCCGATTTCACGCTTTGGGGCCGCTCGACGGTGACATCGAAATCGGCCAGCGGTTGGGCCGAGTCGTCTCGCCGTTTGACCAGCAGCCAGTTCTGCTTTTTTTCACCGGCTCGCCCTTTGATCCGCAGCAGCACCCAGCCGCCGGTCAGTTTTTCTCCTTCGAGTTCAAACTCGAGCTTGCCCGCTTTCAGCCCGGCCGCTGCATCCCTTTGGGGATGCCACACGCCCCGGTCCCACACGATGACCTCGCCCGCCCCGTACTCGCCTGCGGGAATCGTCCCTTCAAAGGTGGCGTATTCCAGCGGATGATCCTCGACCTCGACCGCCAGCCGCTTTTCGACCGGATCGAAACAGGGCCCCTTGGGAACGGCCCAGCTTTTGAGCGTCCCCTCGTGTTCGAGCCGAAAGTCGTAATGCAGCCGCGTGGCGGCATGTTTTTGCACGACAAAGCGCAAGCCCCCGCGCGGGCGACGTTTTGTCGCCTTACCTGCGGGCTCGGGCGTTTCGTGAAAGTGGCGTTTGCGGCGGTACTCGGCGAGCGACATAAGTGGCGGCTCCGGCCGATGCAAGGAAGCAAGTTGTATGCCGCCGGTGAGTTCACTTCAGTCGCCGGAAACTCCCGTTTCGGCAGAATTTGCGGGCCAATCTTGTTACAATCGCATGTTCGGCAACCGCCTTATCTTGTCCATATTTTTTCCGCCAGTCCGGCATTCGGGAGAATTCGATGCGCCTCGTCCAACTGCTTGCGGTCGCGCTGGCCGTGCTAAGCTCTACTCGCTTGTCCGCCGCCGAGCCGATCGAGCTGCTGTTCCTGGGCGACGCGGGGCATCACCAGCCGGCGGCCCGCTTCAAGCAGCTTCAGCCGGTGCTGAAAGAGCGCGGCATCGAGCTGACCTATACCGACAAGCTGGCGGATCTGAACGCGCAGACGCTGGGCAAGTACGCGGGGCTGGTGATCTATGCCAATCAAGAGCGAATCTCGCCCGACCAGGAGCAGGCGCTGCTCGACTTTGTCGCCGGCGGCAAGGGGCTGATTCCGCTGCACTGCGCGTCGTATTGCTTTTTGAACTCGCCCCAGTACATCGCGCTGGTCGGTGCTCAATTTCAGCGGCACGGCACGGGAACGGTGCGGACGATCGTTCTCGAAGAGGGCCATCCGGTCGTTCGCGGCTTCGGCGGCTTTGAAAGCTGGGACGAAACCTACGTCCATACCAAGCACAACGAGAAGGACCGAACGGTGCTGGAATGGCGAGAGGAAGGGGACCGCCGCGAGCCGTGGACTTGGGTGCGCACGCACGGCGAGGGGCGCGTCTTTTACACCGCCTGGGGGCACGACGAGCGCACCTGGAGCAATCCCGGCTTTCACAATCTGGTCGAGCGGGGAATCCGCTGGGCGGTGGGCGACGACCCGGGCGTGGTGCCGAAATTTGCCGACACAACCAGTTATACGCCGGAAATGACGGCCCAGCGAACCGATGTGAAACCGTTCGAGTACGTCGAGGCGAATGTCCCCATTTACGCCGTCGGCGGCCGCTGGGGGACGATGGCCGCGCCGCAAAAGCAGATGCAAAAGCCGCTCGACGCGGCCGAGTCGCTCAAACACCTGGTCACCCCCGCCGGCTTCGAGCCGAAGCTGTTTGTTGCCGAGCCCGACCTGGCGGGCAAGCCGATCTTCATGACCTGGGACGCGCGCGGCCGGCTGTGGGTCTGCGAGACTTACGACTATCCCAACGAGTTGCAGCCCAAGGGGCAGGGCCGCGATCGCATCCGCATTTGCGAAGACACCGACGGCGACGGCCGGGCCGACAAGTTCACGCTCTTCGCCGAAAAGCTGAGCATTCCCACGTCGATTGCCTTTTACCGGGGCGGGGCGCTCGTGCAGGCGGGCGGCGAGACGCTGTATCTGAAAGACACCGACGGCGACGGCGCGGCCGACCTGCGCAAAACGCTCGTCACCGGCTGGAGCATGCGCGACACGCACGGCGAGGTGAGTAACTTTCGCTACGGGCTCGACAACTGGTACTACGCGATGCAGGGGTACAACGACTCGCGGCCGGTGCTGACCGACGGCCGCCCGGTGACCGGTTTCCGCCAAGGCTTTTTTCGGTTCAAGGTCGCGGGCGAGGGGGACCAGACGGCGGTGACGGAGATCGAGTTCCTCCGCTCGACCAACAACAACACCTGGGGCCTGGGAATCAGCGAGGAAGGGCTGATCTTCGGTTCGACGGCCAACGGCAACCCGAGCGAGTTCATGCCGATCGCCAACCGCTATTACGAAGCGGTTCGCGGCTGGAGCAGCACGGTGCTGACCGGGATCGCCGACAGCAACCAGTTTTTCCCCATCACCGACAAAGTGCGGCAGGTCGATCACCACAACGGCTTTACCGCGGCGGCGGGGCACGCCCTGTACACGGCCCGCAACTATCCGCAGCCTTACTGGAACCGAACGGCCTTCGTTGCCGAGCCGACGGGGCATCTCGTCGCCACGTTCGTCATCCAGCCGGACGGCGCGGGCTTCAAGTCGAAAAACTCGTGGAACCTGGCGGCCAGCGACGACGAATGGACCGCCCCGATCCAGGCCGAGGTTGGCCCCGACGGGAATGTCTGGCTGCTCGACTGGTACAACTACATCGTCCAACACAACCCGACGCCGCAAGGTTTTAAGACCGGCAAAGGGGCGGCCTACGAAACCGAGCTGCGCGACAAAAAGCACGGGCGCATTTACCGGCTCGACTACGTGGGGCGGGCGTCTCGCCTGCCGAAGAAAGAAGCGGCAAGCTGGCAGCTTGCCCTACGAGAGCCCGACCAGCTCGTCGCCGCCCTCCAAAGCGACAACATGTTCTGGCGGCTGCACGCGCAGCGACTGCTGGTCGAGCGGGGGCAGAAAGACGTCGTTCCCGCCCTCGTCGCGTTGGTCAAAGACCAGGCCGTCGATGCCATCGGCCTGAATACGGCGGCCATGCACGCCTTGTGGACCCTGAAGGGATTAGGTGCATTCGATGACGCGGAATCCGAAGAAGCCTACCAATTGACGCTGGCCGGACTTAATCACCCGTCCAATGGCGTCGTACGCAACGCGCTGCAACTGGCGCCGCACTCAAAGGACTCGTTGCGAGCCGTCCTCCAGTGTGGCGCGTTTGACAGCCAGGACCGTCAATCGTGTCTCGCGGCACTGCTAGCGCTTGCCGAATGGCCAAAGGACGAACTCGCTGCCAACGCCATTGCGGCCTTGCTCATGGATCCCGACATTCACGGTGATCGTTGGCTGCTTGATGCAGCCACGTCCGCAGCCGCGACCCAGAATGAACTCTTCCTGCGCGCTGTGACAAAGGAAGAGAACAAAGGACTGAATGTTCCACCCGTCTTAG
>JBBDYF010000313.1:0-10636 GCA_040901775.1 Pirellulaceae bacterium
AGCCAGGATTCGTCCTTTTGCTTGGCCCGCGCCCGGTCGAGCAACGTCGTGGATAGCCGGGAAAGCTGCCACCCGTGAACGGCGTAGAATCCGCCCGCCAGCGCAACCGACGCGATGAGCGTGGCAATGGCGACCGGCAGGCTAAGGGTGCGTCGAGTCATGGCGTATTCCGTGGAACAATGGCGACTTGAAGGCTTTGTACTGAAGGCTTTATGCCGGGGCCCGGAGAGCGATCCCCATCTGCTTACGAAACCTCCGCATCCGATTTTTCGATCCGATACTCGCGTTCGCCGGTGGCAACCGCCATATCGTGCTGGAACCCGCGGTCGTAGTAGTAACTGCCATAACGATACGAATAGACCTTCGGGGGAATCCCGTTGAGCACGGTTCCGGCAATCTTCACATTGGCCGATCGCAAGCGGACGTAGGCTTCGCTGACTTGATCGACGCGGCTGAAATCGCGGCGGGCGCAGACCACCGTGGCGTCGGCCGCCCGGGCAATCATCAAGGCTTCGCTGGCGGCCAGAATGGGCGGCGTGTCGATCACGATGTAACGATATTTTTTCTTCAGGTCTTCCAACAGCCGAGGGAATTCGCCGTTGCCGAGCAGGCGGTGGGCGACGGTTGCCAGTTGACCGGCCGTCAGCAAGTGCAAGGACGAGGTGAATTGGCTTTCGATCGCGTCCTCCAAGGGGCTGCCTTGCAAAACTTCGCACAACCCTGGAGAGCGATCGACCTCGAAAATGCGGTGGATGTCCGGCGCCCGCAGATCGCCATCGATCAGCAGCGTCGGTTCGCCCGTCGAGCGAGCAATGCTGACCGCCAGTTGCACCGCCACGCTCGTCTTGCCTTCGCGGCTGACCGCGCTGGTGACGGCCACCGTGCATAACCCTTCGGTGGCATGGGCCAGCATCAGGTGCGTCCGCAACCCGTAAATGCTCTCTTCAAACAGGTGCAGCTCGCGGCTGAGCTGTTCCTTGGCCGAGGGGCGGTTGGAACTGATCCGCCGCGGCATCTCGGTCACTTCCGCGACCACGGGAACGCGGCAGGTCAATTCCAACTGGCGGCGGCTGCTGACCCGGCGGTGCAGCAGTTCGAAGGCGATCGCCAACCCGAAGGGAATGAAGAAGCCGATGGCGGCTACTCCCGCCATCTTTTTGTAGGGGAGCGCCTCGTCCGGAAAGAGCGGTGGAGTGGCATCTTTAAACCGCAGCACCCGGTCCGGGGCGTGCTGCTCGAGTCGCATGGAAACGATCCGGTCGTTGATCGCTTCGAACACCTTGGAGGCCGCTTCGTAATCGGAGCGAAGAAACTCCAGCTCGACGGTTTCTCCCTTAAAGACTTGTTGGTTGGCGCGCTCCTTCTCCAGCCGATCGCGGAGAATGGTGACGGCCAGTTGCTTCGCCTCGAGCGATTTGCGCATCGAGGCAACCTCGTCGATGCGCTTCATTTGGGACGACTTTTCCAGGTCGGCTTTGACCGCCTCGCGCAGCTCGCCAACTCGCTTCGCAAATTGGGTTTCGTCGGAACGCTTCTGTTTGAGCAAGTATTGGTAGGCCTGGTTTTTTGCCAGGTTGGCCGAAGTTCGCTCGTGTTCTTTCAGCAGGCCTTGCGTGTCGCCGATGCGCTTGCGCAGGCCGGCAATCTCGGGCAGCGACTGCACCTTGGCTTCCACCTCGCTGGCGGGGACTTCGAAGACCTGCCGTTTCAGCATTTCTTCCTCGGCTTCGACCTGGGCCGCCGTCATCGCCTGGTCGATCTCCGCGCCGACGATCTGGTTTTGCAGCGGGCTCAAGGGATCTTGAATGGCCGCCGCCACTCCCTGTGCCGAGCCAATGAACGGGTCCACGCCGGTCAGCGTTTTGGTTTTCTGCTGCACCCGGTCGCGCAGGCTCTCGATCGACTGCTGCTGGTCGGCGCGCTGTTTTTCCAGCCGCGTGATGGTCGCTTCCATGCGGAGCGACAAGTCGCGGTCTTGCAGCACGAGGTACGACTTGGCGACTTCGTTCACCACCAGGGCGGCCTTCTTGGGGTCTTCGCTGGTGAATTCAATGACGAAGAAATCCGACTGGCCCATCGCCCGCACGCGCAATTGTCGGCGGAGCAGCTCGGCCGGTTCGCCGCTGCGGGACAGTTCGGGCGTGGCAAACACCTCGGCCTTGTTGGCCACCGGATCCGTCACCGGCGGGCTGCGCATCAGTTCCATCTGGTTCTGCACGAACTTGCCCGGCGCCTCCATCACTTGCGGATTGAGCAGGTACTCGGGCTTCTCGCGAATGATGAGCCAAGCCGAAGCGGTGTACTGGGGATGCGAAAAGTACCACACCGCCAGGGCGGCCACCACGGCCAGCGCCACGGCCGACGGCGCCGCGATCTTCCACCAGTAACGCACGGCGTTCACGAAGGCTTGCATATCCACGGGCTGGCCGCCCGAACCCTCGTCCGAGTCCGTGGGCAAGGCGTGTGTTTCATGGTTGCGGTGCATAGTGTCTCCAGCCGGGTCGCGGCGTCCTCATTCTAATCGGGCTTCGATTCAGACCTTGAAATTCTTCACGACCGCCGAAATATCCATCACATCTTCTTCGACGAACAACCACCGCAGATAGCTCAAGAGTACCCAAAACATCAGCCAAGCCAGCCCGATCATGGCCAAGCCGGCGCCCTCGTGAATCCACTCGTGGATCTGGGCATCGGTCGTCAGTTGAAACAACAACCCCGTGGCCACGATGCGGGCCGAGTTCGAGACAATGGCCACCGGCACCGCCGCCAGCACCAAAATCAGCTTTTCCCACCAGGGCCGCCGCACGATGACGACGTAGGCGTAGGTCAAGGCGATCACTCCCATGAACAACCGCAACCCGGAGCAGGCCTGGGCCACTTCCAATCGCTCTTCGCCGATCAGAATGATGTTACCCTCGGCGAAAGCTGGTTGTCCAAGAAACTGGAGCACGGTCGTACTAATGACGGTCGCAATCCGCTGCAACGGACCGCTCAGGTCGTGCTCGATCGCAAACGGCAGCGGCACCATGAAGATCAAAAACGCGATCGAAGGCCAACTCCACCGCAACAATGGCCACCCCCCCAGCAGGGCGACCATCGCCGCGGCCCACGGGATGATCGACCAGCCGTCCATAAAGGTCAAAAAGAAGGCATCGCCTGCCAGGCGGGTCAGCACGCTCGCCAACAAAAACAGGACCGCCGCGACCGGGGCCGTGCTATCGAGGTTGGGCCGAGTGTCGCGCCGAGCCCACAGGAAAAACAGGGCCAGCGGCAGGACGAGAAAGCCGTGCGTATAGTCGGCGACGTTGTACCAAGTGTGGGCGAGTCTGGACACCGTCGGGGCAAACGACCAGATGCCGATCAGCAGCAGAACGCTGCACATCAGCACCTTGACCTGCAACGGAACGACCGGCGGTAGGGGCGCCGGGGGCGGATCGTCGGTCCCGAATTCGGACGACATCCGCGACATCGTCCGCTGGCGGATCGACGACGGCGAACGTTTCTCGCGGGAAGGTCGAATCACCTCTTGGGTTCTCATAAGATCGCCTCACCACCAATTCCACATGCCTTCGCGTCATGCCATTGCAATAAGGCTACAAGTGAGGGTTAGGGATTACCCGCTTGTACTCATTAAAATAGTCAGCAGCGAACCGCAGAGTCGGGCTTATCAAAAGGGGAGCAAGTCAAAGGAGGAGCAAGTCAAAGGGGAGCAAGCAACGTTGTTTTGCCAAGGGCCAATGTGCAATGTGCAGGACCGTGCGGGGAAGCAATCCGCTGGACCGGTCGCTAAGTGACCTGCCAGCAGGCCGGACCTCGCGACACCGATCCGGCGGGTGCCCGCCGTGGGATTAGCAAAAGTCGCGCCACGCTCGTTACAAGCGATATTGTCCTCAAATTCAAGCCTCAGAAAGGGAGTTCCTGACAGTATTACTGGCCGCCAATGGAATCGCGGAAAATCGTGCAGATCGCCAGGGGGCGAGAATGTCGCCGATCGCGACAGTCTGACGGGCACCAACGAGCCAGATTTCTTTTCCTAGCCAGCCCTATCGCGTCAATTTTGACGTTCTTCGCGCCTCGAAAGCGTGCGGCTGACCGACGTCACGGATGTCGCACCATTTTGTCGCAGTGTCTGGACGTCGCGGCGTCAGTCTGGCCGGACTGCTGTCACGGTTTGTCAACCGATCGATGCCCAGATTGTTGCTGCGACGCGTTTCGCTGCCGAATGCGCCGACTAGGCGTCTTAATCCGGCGGTGGCACGAAATTTGTATCTCGATCGCCGGCCTCAATCCAGAGGGGCACAGTCTGCGTGGCAGCTCGTTCGGGATGGCGAGAGTGGCCGCGATTGTCGCGGCTGCCGCCTGTCCTGGCCTTTTGGAGGGAAAACCGATGAAAAGAAAAGTGTTCAGTCTCCTCGCAGCCGTCGTGATGTTCGCGACGATTGGAGGAGCAACCGATCGGGCGAGTGCCGCGATCCGGTTGACGATCAGTGACGGGATCAACCCCGATCAGGTGTTCTTCAGTCCGATCAACGCCGCTGCGTTCAGCGGCACCTTTGGCGATTTCGACTTCTTTTTGCAAAGCGCCGGGACCGACAATCCCGGCTCCGCCACGGGTGCCTTCCTCGCGCAGTCAGTCATCTTGGACGACAACTCGGGGGCGACCGGAGGAATCATTCCGACGATCACCTTCACCGCTGACGTGGTAACGGCCTTCGGCAGTTCGACCCCGCTTTCCTTTTCGTTCCCTTCGGGTTCGCCGCTGCTCGTGATGTCGGACTTTGGCGCCTCGGAAACGAACAGCAACGGGTTTCTGCAAGCCGATGCGATTCTCAACGGCACGACGGTACTGAGTTCCACTCAGCCGCTCACCCCGACGAGTGAAGGCAATGCCTCGGTATCGGTTAATGTGCCGCCGGGTGGATTCACGCTGAGCAACGTGTTGGTGCTATCGGGTGTGCCGCAGGGGATCCGGGCATTGGTCATCGATCAGACCATCACGGTGACCGGTCCTCCGGCGAACATTCCCGAAGTTCCCGAGCCCATCTCGTTGGCGGTGTGGGGTGTCGGGGCGGTTGGATTGGCGTTTGCCGCGCGGCGGCGTCGTCTGGCCGGCAAGGCGTCGGCCTAGCGGTTGCAAGGTTTTCAAATCTCAGGCACGGGCAGCCAGATCTGCCCGTGCCACCCCAGCGGGGATTGGTCCTGTGCTGGTTGGTTTCGAGTTCTAGTTAATTCCCAGCGGCAGACGATGCACTCTCTGTCAACATTTCTGTCGCTCGTACTGTGGACCAGCTTGGCGCTGATTAGCTACACCTATGTGGGCTATCCGCTGCTGTTGTTCCTGGCGGCTCGTCTCTGGGGTCGCCGGCCGGAAGCGCCGCGCAGCGAGCCCGCCCCCTGGCCGAAGGTCGGCCTGCTGATCTCGGCTCACAACGAAGAAGCCTGGATCGCGGGCCGGATCGAGAATGCGCTCGACCAGGACTATCCGGCCGACCGACTGCAGATTGTCATCGCTTCGGACGGCAGCACGGACAATACGGCCAGCATCGTGCGCGAAATGTCGGCCCGCTATCCCGGCCGGATCGTCCTGCACGACAATCCGCGGCGGCGCGGCAAGGCCACCGTGCTGAACAGCCTGCTGCCGGCGCTCGATTGCGAAATTGTCGCCCTGTCCGACGCCAATACGTTGTTCGATCGCGCGGCCCTGCGCAAGCTGGCGCGTTGGTTTCGCGATCCCCAGGTGGCGGCGGTCTGCGGTAAGCTGCACTTGGTCGATCCGGCCACGGGGCACAACGTGGACAGCCTGTACTGGCGCTACGAGAACTTCCTGAAAGATTGCGAGGGCCGCCTAGGCGCGCTGTTGGGGGCCAACGGTGCGGTCTATGCTGTCCGTCGCAGCGACTACGTTCCCATTCCCGGCGATACCATCATCGACGATTTTGTCATTCCGTTGCTGATCAAGCTGCGGACGCGGAGCAAAATCGTGTACGACTCGCAGGCCGTCGCCACCGAAGAGACGCCGCCGAACGTCAGCGACGAATTCCGTCGTCGGGCGCGGATTGGCGCCGGCGGATTCCAAAGCCTGGCGCGGCTGTGGCCGCTCGCGCTTCCCAGCGCCGGCTGGACCGCACTCGCCTTTTTCTCGCACAAAATCCTCCGCTGGTTCGCGCCGCTGTTTTTGCTGCTCGCCTTGGTGGCCAACATCGGGCTGTTGCAAACGCCCGAGTACCGGCTGCTCCTGGGGATGCAGGGGGCTTTTTACCTGACCGCCGCGGTTGGCATGTGGGTTCCCGGCAAAGGTCCGTTGGTGCGGTTGGTCCGCCTGGTCACGCTGTTTGCCTCGATGAACTTTGCCCTCGCGGTCGGGTTTTGGCGCTGGATGGCGGGCACCCAGACCGGCGTCTGGCAGCGGACGGCTCGCTGACGCGGGTGCAGCGGGCAACATCGCATTCGGCAGAGTACATTGGCAGCCATGTTCACGATCCGCGGACTATCTTGCAGCGCCTTGGCCCGCCTGGCCGCCAATCGCCCACCATCGCTGGATCGTCCGCTGTGCGTGCTGCTGTGCATCGCCGATCACTTCGAGCCGCGGCGGGAAAACCCCAGCCCCAGCGTTGCCCGCGAGCGCGTCGCGCGGTGGGTGAATGAGTATCCTCGCCTGGCCGGCCAGTTTGCCGACTGTCGCGGCCGGCCCCCGCAGCACACGTTCTTCTATCCGGCCGAGGAGTACGAGCCCGAGCACCTGGATCGGCTGGCGGAACTTTGCCATGCCGGCTGGGGCGAGGTCGAGGTGCATTTGCATCACGATCGCGACACGGCCGACGGCCTGCGCGAGCAACTGACGCGGTTTACCGCGGCCTTGCACGACCGTCACGGACTCTTGCAGCGCGATCCCTCGGGCCGGATCACCTACGGCTTCATTCACGGCAATTGGGCGCTCGACAACAGCCGTCCCGATGGACGCTGGTGCGGCGTCAACGACGAAATAACGGTGCTGCTCGAAACGGGCTGCTACGCCGATTTCACGATGCCCTCGGCGCCGGCCGGCTGCCAAACGACAACTATCAACAGCATTTACTACGCGATCGACGATCCGGCGCGGCCCAAGTCGCACGACACCGGGACGCCAGCTCGCGCGAAGTCGCCGCCGCCGGACGATTCGCTGCTGCTGATTCAGGGCCCACTAGCCCTGGACTGGCGGGCGCGTAAATGGGGCCTGTTGCCGAAAATCGAAAACGGCGACTTAACCGGCCTCCGCCCGCCAACCATCGATCGATTGCACGATTGGTTGGGGGCTCGGGTCCACGTTCGGGGACACGCGAATTGGCGATTCGTGAAGCTCCACACCCACGGCGCCTGGGAGCCTAATACCCAGATGCTGCTGGGCGAGCCGATGCAGGCTTTCCACCGCGGACTACAGCGCCTGGCCGCCGAGCAGGACGGGTTCCGCTATTACTACGTGACGGCTCGCGAAATGGCGCAATTGGTTCATGCGCTCGAATCCGCCGCTCCCCCTGCTTCTCCCGAGGCGGTCCTGTCGCCAGCGGGAACCAGCCCGCCCGCGGCTCAAGCCAGCCAATCCTCGAAGATGCGATCGACGGCCGAGGCGTAACGCTCGTCGGCGATTTTCTCGGCCCGGTCGTGCGCCACGCGCGCCAGGTAATCGGCCATTCCGTCCGCTTGGGCCAGGCCCTGCTGCTCGAACAGCCGGGTCGCTCGCTGCCGCCGCGTTGGCCGCTCGTGGGCGGTTTGGCGAATTTGCGAGCGGCGGAGCGGCACCATCCGTTCGCGCGGAGAAAGTCCCGTGTCGGCCGCTGCTTCGTTGTCGCCATTCGCCGTGCTCGCAGTGAGAACGTTCGCAGCCGGCAAGTTCCCAATGCGTTCGAGGCGGATCGCGTCGGCAATGACGTACTCGTTGGCATCGTTGCTTAGTTCGACGACCAACTGATTCCCCGCGATGCGATACGTGCCGAGCGGCTGCCAGCGAATTCCCTGCGCGTCGGCCTCGGCCGGCGACAGTTCCTGGTTCACGCGCATCGCGCCCAGCGGCGCGTTGCCGTCGAGCACGGTAAACGGCGCGTCGGTCGCGCGGTTGGCGTCCGGGTACCAGGTGGCCGACACGCGATACTCTCCCGGGGCAACCGTGGCCGTCCAACGAGCCTTTGCCCCGCTGCCGGTGGCCGCGTATTGGATATTGCCATCAAAGCCCTGGGCCCCATAGGGGAACCAATCGCCCACCGTTTTGAACCGCACGTCTCGATTGTCGATCACCTCGACTTGGGTCGGGCCAGTCGGGCTGACAGGATCGGTCGGATTGGTCGGATCGGTCGGGCCGACAGGATCGGTCGGGTCGGCGGGCAAGTCGCCAACCCGCAACAGGCGCACTCCGTCGGCGATGACATACTCGTTGGCTTCGTTCGCCAGTTGGACCGTCAGGTTGCTTCCCCGAACGTCGAACGTTCCCAGCGTTTTCCAGCCCACGCCCCTTTCTGTCAGATCGGCGGGGGGAAGCTTTTGATTGACCAGGACCGAGCCCAGACGCGTTCCCTCGCTGAGGACCGTAAACGGCGCATCCGTCGCCCGGTTGTAGAAAGGAAACCAGGTAACGGCTATCTCGTACCTTCCCGGCGTGACCGGCGTGGACCACTGGGCCGCCGCGCCCGATCCAGCGGCAGCATAGTGGATATTGTCGTCGAGCCCTTGGTTGGCATAGGTAATCCAATTGCCCGTCGTGGAAAATTCCGCGTCCCGGTTGTCGATGATCTTGGCGCCGCTGGTCGCGCCTGCGGTCGTCAACGTGTAGTCGCCCGAAACCGCCAGATTGCCGGCGGCATCGCGCGACTTGACCCGGTAGTGATAGGTCGTTCCCGCCGCCAGGTTCAGCAGGCTGACCGAGTGGTTGGTCGCCGAAGTCGCATTCAGCGGACTGGCGCTGCCGTAGCTCGTCGAGGTGCCATATTCCACTTGGCTGTCGGCCGGCAGGTTGGTCGCCCAGCCGATGCTGACAGTGGTTCCCGCGACCGTCTGCTGCACCTGAGCCACGGTGATCCCCGCAGCGACCGATCCCGTAATCGTGTATTGGCCGAGATTTCCGTAGTCGCCCGTGCCGCGAGCGATCAGGTAGTAGGTTCCCGCTCCCACCGACGAGCCGATCTTGGCCCCCAGCGAATCGCTGGGGGCGGCGGTTGCTATCAACTGCCCAGCGCCATTCCACAGTTCCAGCACGGCGTCGAGGTTCGCACCGACTGGAGCGACCGCCAGGTCGAAACTGACGTTGCCGCCACTGGAGGCAAACGACCAGACATCCTGATCTCCCAGGTGGCCGATTATTCCGCCGACCGTGGCCGTCGTGCCACTAAATGCCAGCGGCTGGGCAGTTGCCAGCGTGCCGGCGTGATCGTCGGGGCGATAGCCAAAGCCGTTGCCGCTTCCCGCCAGAATGGCTAGGTCGTCTTGCGGATAACGGGGGCCCCACAGGGTTGGTCCCTGGTGCCAGGTGGTCCGGGCCGCGTTGTATCCAATTCCCATCAGCGGCGCCCAGGAGCCATCGCCCGTGTGGTACGACTCGACCAGCGTGCTGCCGTTCCACCGCGCCTGGTGCTGCAAGCCGAACAGGTGGCCCGCTTCGTGGGCGGCCGCCTCGGCGACGAGTTTCGGGTTGCCTCCTAGGGCATCCTCGAACACATAGCCCACGTTGATTGCCCCGCCGGCGGCAAAGCCCCCGACATAGGCGACGCCGCTGGCCGATTGGCCGTACCAGCCGCTCCAGTGTCCGCCGATCGCTATTCGCGCCACCTTGATCCCGGGTTGATTGCCGGGATCGACCGTCGTCACGTCGAGATTCAGCGGAGCGTAATCCTCGGCAACGCGGGCCCAAATCTCGCGGATCGAGCTCAGTTCGCCCTCGCTGAATGTGGCAACGTCGCCGTCTTGATCGAAGGCGGGCGTCAGGGCGCCGGTCCAGCCGCCCCACGATGCCAGGTAATGCCCGTCGAAATCGAGCACCAACTTGGCCTTCGCTTCCGGTCGGCTCGATAGCGCCGTCAAACTGGAGAGAGGAGCGATCTCCGCGGGCAAACTTGTGGGGGCGATTTCCGCCGGAATTTGCGACAGGCCGACCCCCGTGCAAACCGGGCAGTTGCAGATTCCCGAGCCGCTAAGCAACGGGATCTCGTCGGCTATTCCCACGGGTGCCACCGCCATCAAGTGCCGATGTTCCAGGCGTTCTAGCCGGCAGTCGCGTCTGCGAGTTGCCTGCGGAGAGCTGCGATCCTGAAAACGAGCGCGCAATGCGAACATGATCCATGATCCCAAAATGCGAGAAGCTGGATTGACCAGGGAATGGCGAAATACCAAACCGCCCATGCCGAGACAACAGAACTGTTGCTCACCACGCTCGCGAGTGACCGCACGGGTTGGTGTGCGGTGCTGGAGAAGTCAAATCAAGAAGGTGGACAAGGGGGGCGAAAGGACATGTCGGAGTGCCAACAAGTCGCCTAGTTGCGACAAAAGTGACAGTTTGCCGTCGGCTTCGCAAGGGCGCTTGCGCGTGTGGTTTTCCGTACTACGCCCGCGGATGCGTTCGCTGGGTGCAACTCGCACATTGTGATTCTAAAGAGCTTGCTGATAGCAGCGCAGG
>JBBDYF010000314.1:0-10608 GCA_040901775.1 Pirellulaceae bacterium
CGACTCCGACACGGTGAAACGGCTGCATCGGGGTGGCCCGCAAAGCCCCTGGAGCCGACTCCGCGATAAAGAGCGCGATCCCGTCTATAGCGCGATCAAAGAGAAATTTCCCGCCCGCTATCAGCAGTTGATCGAGCAGTACTACAAGAGCTTTCAGGACGAGAGCGAGGGTTGAAAACACTCGAACTCGCACGTCGTGACGATGCTCGATTATGATGTGAGGATGAACGCTCCCTCTAGTATCGATTGCCGCTGGACGATTGGCGTGGCGACGCTCGTCGCCGCGATTGGCTGGCTGTCGGCGGCGAGCATCGCGTCGGCCCAAAAGGCAACTGAAGCTGGCCCAATGGCGCTCGTGCTATTGGACGGTCAGAGCGTGGCGATCAAGTCGCTGGCCATCGCGGCGGGCGAGCTTTCGGGCGATGCCGTTCCCAATGGCCTGCACCTGGACGACCTACGGCGGATCGATCTCGCCACGCCGATTGCGCCGCAGAAAGCGAACGTCATTGTCGAGTTGCGCGGCGGCGGGCGCGTGCTGGGATCGTCGGCGACCATCGGCGACGACAAGTGCCTGGTCGAGTGGTCGCTCGGCGAGCAGATCGGTTTTCCGATCGACGTGGTCCGAGCCATCCGTTTTGAACCTGCCGCTCCGGCGGGCGAGCTCGACAAGGCGATTGGCACGCCCGCGGCCGATGCCGATCGCATCTTTTTCAAGGTCGATGGCAAGACCGACAGCGTCACCGGCCTGATCGAGTCGCTAACCGCGGAGCAGGTCGTCTTTCAACTGGAAGGGCAAGAGCGGACGCTTCCGAGCGAACGCTTGTTCGGCATTGTCTTCGCCCAGCCGCTAGTCCAAGACGAGCCGACCCGCTGCCTGCTCTCGCTGCGCGACGGTTCGCTGCTGGCGGGCGACCTGACGGACCTGCGCGGCGCCACGGCTACCCTGGCTCTACCAGGGGGAAGCAATCTGGAACTGCCGTGGTCGGCCGTTAGCAAGGTTGAAGTGCGTTCGGATCGCGTGGCCTTCCTTTCCGATTTGAAGCCGATCGCCGTCGAAGAGCGAACGCTAGTAACGCTGCACCGCCCTTGGCAGCGCGACAAAAGCGTCTCCGGCAAGCCGCTCCGACTCGGCAGCCGGACGTTCGACAAGGGGCTTGGCGTTCATTCGCGCGCCGCGCTAACATTTGCCGCCGGTCGCGAATACGCCACCCTGGCGGCAGTGATTGGCATCGACGCCGAAACGGCGGGCAAAGGAGACTGCGTCTTCACGGTGTTGGGCGACGGACAACCCATTTTTTCGAAGCGCATGAAGGGGACCGATCCGCCCCAGGACATTCAGGTCGATATCGGCAAGTTCGAGCAGGTGACTTTGCTGGTCGAGCCGGGAGCCGATTTGGATCTGGCCGATCATGCCGACTGGTGTGAAGCGCGGATGATCAAGACGAAATAGCTGTGGGCAATTGCCGCGGCGTACGGGCGACGAATTGTCACGAACACGAATAGGCACAACCATGGCAGACCACGCGAACACGGCCAGCGCGAGGAGCAGGTTCATCCCGGATTCTTTTTCGTGCGTCCTTGCGATATTCGTGGCCAGCTCCTTGCTTCCTTTGGCAATGTGCCAGGCGGCCGAGCCGGGGCCGACGATCTCCAACGAGGAACTGGCGGCAGTCAAAGCGGCCGAGGCGGCTCGAATCCGATCGATCGAGTCGGTCTATCCGGCCGTCGTCGCCATCTATGGCAGCGATCGGCAAGGAGGAGGAAGCGGCGTCTTGTTCGACCCGGCGGGCTATGCGCTCACCAATCACCACGTCATCGCGGCAGCCGGAATGGAAGGCTGGGCCGGGCTGGCCGATGGCAAGCTCTACCGCTGGAAGCTGATCGGGACCGATCCTGGCGGCGATGTGGCGATCATCCAGTTGGCCGGGCAAGACAAGTTTCCCGCCGCGCCGCTCGGCGACAGCGAGGGGGTTCGAGTGGGCGATTGGGCCCTGGCAATGGGCAATCCGTTTACGCTGGCCGAGGATCAACGGCCGACTGTCACGCTGGGCATCGTCAGTGGCGTGCATCGTTATCAGGAAGGTTCGGGGCTGAATCAACTCGTCTATGGCAACTGCATTCAGGTCGATAGCTCGATCAACCCCGGCAACTCCGGCGGGCCGCTGTTCAACCTGCGCGGACAGGTCATCGGCATCAACGGCCGTGGCAGCTTTGAAGAGCGGGGACGGGTCAACGTCGGCCTGGGATACGCCATCTCGTCGAACCAGGTGCGGCTCTTCATTCCCGAACTGCTGGCAACCAAGATTGCCCAGCACGGAACGCTGGATGCGGTCTTCGGCAATCGCCAGGAGGGGGTCATCTGTCACACGGTCAATCTCGACTCGCCCATTGCCCGCCAGGGGATGCAACTCGGCGATCGGCTGATTGAGTTTGAAGGCTTGCCAATCGTCGATGCGAACCAGTTCACCAATTTGATTACCCTGTATCCGGCCGGCTGGCCGGCCCGTGTCGTCTATGAGCGCGACGGGCAGCGGCACATCGCGCACGTCAGACTAACGGCCTTGCCTTACGAGTCGCTCGTCAGGCCGATGGAGAAACCGGCGGACAAGCCCCCAGCGGACAAGCCCCCAGCAGAGAAGCCCCCGGAGGAAACGCCAGGGGAAGGGAAAGAACCGAAAATGCCTCCCGACGCTCCCCGTCTAAAAGTCGAGCCACAAGCGAAGTTGCCCCTGGTTGACGCGGGAAAGATTCGCGACCCGGCACTCAACCAGCAAATCGCCAGGCAGATTCTACAGCGTTGGAAAATGGGGGCGGTGCAAGGCGCGGCAAGCGCGCTGCCTAGCGGTTTGCGGATCGACTCAGAGATTCGCCGGGGAGATGCGGTCGTCGGCCGGCAAGTGCTCGTGGTCGCCAGTGGCGGTCGCGTCCGGGCCGAATACGAGTTGGCTGGCCAGCCGGCGGTGGTCGTCGGCAGCAACGGCTCGGCGTTCTGGCAGCAGACGGCAGACAAGGGCCTGCAATCGGTCGGTGCGGCCAAGGCCCTGCGCGATCCTCACTTCGCGCAAGGGGCGGTGCTGGAATGCCTGCTGGCCGCGGAGCCGTTGGCTCACTGGGGCAGTCTCTCGCTGGAGGGCTCGGACAAAGCTCACCACCGGCTCTGCTATCGGCTGGCGGCGACCGATACTTCCAGCGAGCAGTTGTTCGTCTGGCTCAGCGTACACGACGCCTCGGGAGCGCCGCATATCGAACTGGTGAAGTCGGGAGTCGGTATCGACGACGGCGAGCCGAGCCCCAGCACCGTCTATGGTGATTTTCGTCCGATCGGTGGCCTGCTGGTCCCCTACCGCCGAACCTTGGTGCGGGGCCTGGCGGAAAGCCCCGAGTTGGAAATCGTCACCACCCAGTGTCAACCGCTGGCGGACGTGGACAACGGCTTGTTTACCAAGCCGACCGAATGAGCGAAGCGAAAGCGTATCCGATGCCGCGAATATATTTGTGGATGGCCGTTGCCTGGGCTTGCCTCGTCGTACCGGCGGAGGGATGGGGCCAGTCGTCGGCCCCCACGGCGAATGAGGGAATCGACGATGCTTTCGCCCCCGCGATTGCCCGGGCGCAGCAGCGCACGGTGAAGGTCTATGGCGCCGAGATCGGCCGCAGCCCCGGCTATGCGACGGGCTTGATCGTGTCGGACCACGGAGACATTTTGACGGCGAACGGAGTTTTTCTGGCGGGTCAGAACTTGCGGGTCACGCTGCCCAGCGGCGAGACATACCCGGCCGTGCTCGTGCGCCGCAGTCAGGAACTGCAAACGGCCCTGCTCAAAATCGACGCCGCGACGCCCGACTATTTTAATCTGGCCGAGTTTAATCTGGCCGAGTTTAATCTGGCCGAGTTTAATCTGGCCGAGTCCGATCTGGCCGAGGCCGGCCCGATCGAAAAGGGCGACTGGATTCTCGCGGTCAGTAACGCCTTCAAAGTGGCCGACGGCGCCGAACCGCTGTCGGTGAATATCGGAGTGCTGGGGCTGCGGATGAAGCTCGATGCCCGCCGCGGCTTGCAGGATTTTCCGTATGCGGCCGATGTTCTGCTGTACGACGCCATTACCAGCAATCCGGGCGCGGCCGGCGGCGCGGTGGTGACGGCCGAGGGAAAGCTGGTCGGCATGATCGGCCGCGTGATCGAAGCCAAAAGCACCAACACGCGGCTGAACTACGCCGTTCCGATCGATCTACTGGCGATGTTTCTGCGGAACGAAGCGCTCGCGCCCGCGGTGGCGGCGACCTCTCCCGGCGCCAAGGCCGACCTGGGGATTCGCTTGTTCGCCCTGGGTGGCCGCAGGGGGCCCGCTTATATCGACCATGTGCAAGCGGACGGCCCTGCCGCGGCAGCGAGACTGAAAACGGACGATCTGATCGTGTCGCTCGGGGGCCAGGTGGTCCGCAACAGCGGCGATTACAGCCGGATCGTAACCTCGCTGGCGGTCGGGCAAGAAGTTGTTATCGAGGTGAAACGCAAAAACGAACTGCTCCGTCTGCGAATCGTGCCGGCGGCTGAAGGATAGACATCTGCTTATGACCAACCTGCGCTGGATTGTTGTTCTGCTGGCAACCTGGGCTTTGCCGCTAACAGCCGAGGAGCCCGCGCCCGCGCTCTTTCGCGGCACGCTGCTCGCGCCCAAGGCGTTTCGCGTGGCGGCGGCAAAAGTGCAACCCGCGCTGGTGCGAATCGATGGGTTTGGCGGAATCGCCGCCGGAGTCGATGGCGGCGGCTACCAAGGTCCGGGCGAAGGACCGACGACCGGCCTGGTAATCTCTTCGGACGGGTACATCGTCACCAGCACGTACAATTTTCTGCGGATGCCCCCCATCATCACGGTCATCGCCGGCGACGGCCGCCGGCATGTGGCCAAGCTGCTGGGGCGCGACGAGACGCGCCGCATCTGCCTGTTGAAGGTGGACGGAGTCAGCGATTGGCCCGTGCCCGACTTCGTCGCCCGCGACCAGTTGCAAGTGGGGCAGTGGGTGGTGGCGACAGGGTTCGGATACGGAGCATCGCAGCCGGCACTTTCGGCGGGGATCATTTCCGCGACCAGTCGCATCTCGGGGCGCGCCGTGCAGACCGACGCCAATCTCAGCCCGGCCAACTATGGCGGGCCGCTCGTCGATCTGGACGGACGAGTCGTGGGAATCTGCGTCCCTTTGAGCCCGCAAGGGAAGAACGCCGCCGCCGGGGCAGAATGGTACGACTCGGGGATCGGTTTTGCGGTCCCGCTGGCGGAAATCGACTCCGTGCTGGCCGCGATGAAGGCGGGCAAAACGCTGCAGCCGGGGTTCTTGGGCGTTCAAGTGCAGGCCAGCGGCGACCCGCCCACCGGCGCGGTGATCGAAAAGGTCGTGCCGGATTCGCCGGCCGCCAGGGCGGGCCTCTTGGCGGACGACCGATTCGTCTCGGTCGGCGGAATCGAAATTCAAGATGCGACGCACCTGGCCACGGTCGTCGGGCGATTCCTGGCGGGAGAGAAAGTCGAGGTCGTTGTCCAGCGGGGTGAGGAGCGTAAGACGGTGGAGGTCGTGTTGGCCGTCGCGCCGCCTGCCCCCCAGCCAATGCCGATGCCCGTTCCGATGCCCGGCGTTCCGCCCAGGCCGCCTCGGCCGCCCGACGAGCCGGCCAACTGAGATCGCATCTTCCCGCAAGAGCTCGTCGGTCGAAATCCGCCCCTGTAGTTGAGCCGACAATCGGTGTAAACTTTTCTTCGGCCACGCTATTTCCGCGCCATCGCGACGGCGGTGTTCTGCCCGTTCGCAGCGCCACCGCAGGCGTTTTTTTCGACACCGCCAGTTCCTGCTCGCATGAAGAAAATTACCAAGCTCCTGGTTGCCAACCGGAGCGAGATTGCGATCCGCGTCTTCCGCTCGGCGCACGAGTTGGACATTCGGACCGTCGCCATTTACACCCACGAGGATCGCTACGCGCTGCACCGCTTCAAAGCGGACGAGGCGTATCTGGTCGGCCAGCCCGGCGAGCCGATCCGGGCGTATCTGAACATCCCGAACATCATCGCCGTGGCGCTCGAACGCGGCGTGGACGCCATTCATCCGGGCTACGGCTTTCTGTCCGAAAATCCGGAGTTCGCGCGGGCCTGCCAGGAGGCGGGAATCACGTTCGTCGGGCCGCACGTCGCCGCGCTCGAGCACCTGGGAGACAAAACCTACGCCCGCACCTTGGCCCAAAAGATAGGGGTGCCCGTGCTCGGCGGCAGCGACGCCATCGGCAGCGCCGCCGAGGGATCGAAGATCGCGGCCAAGCTGGGCTACCCGATCATTCTCAAGGCCGCGAAGGGTGGCGGCGGACGCGGCATGCGCGTCGTGTCAAGCGAAAAGAGCTTCGCCTCAGCCTTCGAGCAAGCGCAGCGCGAAAGCCTGTCGGCCTTTGGCAGTCCCGATGTATTCATCGAAAAATTCGTCACCACGGCCAGCCACATCGAGGTGCAGCTTCTGGGCGACAAGCACGGCAACCTGGTGCATTTGTTCGAGCGCGATTGCTCGGTCCAGCGGCGGCATCAGAAGGTGGTCGAGATCGCTCCCGCGCCGAACCTCGATCCGGCGATCCGCGACGCCCTGTGCGACGCGGCCCTCAAGATTGGCCGGGCCGTGAACTACGAGAATGCCGGCACGGTCGAGTTTCTCGTCGATCGCCAGACGAACCAGTTCTACTTCATCGAGGTCAACCCGCGAATCCAGGTCGAGCACACGGTCACCGAAGAGGTCACCGGGATCGACATCGTCAAGTCGCAGATCCTCGTCGCCCAAGGGATGCCGCTGGCCGATCCGGAAATCGGCCTCCCCAGCCAGGAAGGGGTATGCGTCAACGGCTTTGCAATCCAATGCCGGGTGACGACCGAAGACCCCTCGAACAACTTCATGCCCGATTATGGCCGCATCGCGCACTACCGTTCGGCCAGCGGCATGGGCATCCGGCTCGACGCGGGAACGGCGTTCAGCGGGGCGACGGTCAATCCGTTTTACGATTCAATGCTGGTCAAGGTGAGCGCCCGCGGGCGACGGTTTATCGACGCCTGCCGGAGGATGGAGCGTTGCCTGCAAGAGTTTCGGGTTCGCGGCGTCAAAACGAACATTCAGTTCCTGATCAAACTGGTCACGCATCCCGACTTTAGAGACGGCCGCTTGACCACGCGGTTCATCGACGAATCGCCCGAATTGTTTACGATGCCCCGCCGCCGCAACCGGGCCACGCGCATCTTGACGTATCTGGGCGAGATCGTCGTCAATGGCCATCCGCTGGTAAAGAACTTGCAGAAGGTGAAGCGACGGACCCCCGCGCCGGTGCCCCCGGTCGATAGCAGCCAGCCGCTTCCGCCTGGCACGCGCGACAAGTTCCGCGAGCTGGGACCGGAGAAGTTCGCCGAATGGATTCTGCGGCAGAAGCAACTGCTGCTGACCGACACGACTTTCCGCGACGCGCACCAGTCGCTATTGGCCACGCGGTTTCGCACGCACGACCTCTTGAACATCGCCGATGCGTATGCCCGCCATGCCAGCGATCTGTTTTCGCTCGAGATGTGGGGGGGCGCTACATTCGACACGGCGCTTCGCTTTCTCAAAGAGTGCCCCTGGCAACGCCTGGCCGACCTGCGCGAAAGAGCGCCGAACATCCTGTTCCAAATGCTCTTCCGGGCGAGCAACGCGGTGGGCTATGCCAGCTATCCGGACAACGTCGTGCGCGAGTTCTGTAGCGAAGCGGCCGCTGCCGGGATGGACATCTTCCGCATTTTCGACTCGCTGAACTGGGTGCCGAACATGCGGGTCGCGATGGACGCGGTTCTGAAAACAGGCGCCCTGTGCGAAGCGGCGATCTGCTACACGGGCGACATTCTCAATCCAGCGCGGACGAAGTACGACCTGAAGTACTATGTCGAATTGGCCAAGGAACTAGAGAAATCGGGCGCTCACATCCTGGCGATAAAGGACATGGCCGGGCTTTGCAAGCCCTACGCGGCCGAGCTGTTGGTCAAAACGCTCAAGCAAGAGATCGGCATTCCGATCCACTTCCACACCCACGACACGGCAGGCATGCAAGCCGCTTCGATCGTCAAGGCGAGCGAGCAAAAGCTCGACATTGCCGACGGGGCGATGGCTTCGATGTCGGGTGGGACCAGCCAGCCGAACCTGAATGCCATCGTGGAGGCGCTGCGGTTCACCAAACGCGAGACGGGGCTCGATGCCCACCGCCTGTCGGCCCTCTCCGATTATTGGCAAGCCGTGCGCGAGTTTTACCTCCCCTTCGATAGCTCGCTGATGCCCGCCACGGCCGAGCTCTATAGCCACGAAATGCCCGGCGGGCAGTACACCAACCTGTATCAGCAGGCGCGGGCTTTGGGCCTGGCCGATCGCTGGACGGAAATCTGTCGGCTGTACGCCGAAGCGAACGACCTGTTGGGCGACATCGTCAAGGTGACGCCCAGCTCCAAGGCGGTTGGCGATTTGGCCCTGTTCATGGTCGCGGGTGGCTTGTCGAGCAAAGACCTGGTCGAAGGGGACCGCGACCTGGCTTTTCCCGAGTCGGTCATCGACCTGTTGTCGGGCCTGATGGGGCAGCCGCCGGGGGGCTGGCCGAAGGCAATCCAGCGGCGAATCCTCCGCGATCGCAAGCCGGTGAAGGGGCGGGCGGGGGCGAGCATTCCGCCGGCCAACTTCGACGAGGCGACCGAGAAAGTGCGGGGATTGCTCAATCGCGAGCCGAACCGCCGCGACGTCCTCTCGCACCTCTTGTATCCCAAGGTGTATCAGGAATACGCCGAACACGTCCGAATGTACTCGGACACGAGCAAACTGCCGACCTCGGTCTTCTTTTACGGCCAAGAAGTGGGCGAAGAGATCACGGTCGAGATCGAGGAGGGCAAGACGCTGATCGTCAAGTTCCTGACGGTCAGCGAGCCGCACGCCGACGGCACGCGCACCGTTTTCTTCGAGCTGAACGGCCAGCCGCGGGATGTCACCGTGGTCGATCGTTCCCTGGAAGCCACGGCGATTCAAGCGGTGAAAGCCGACCCCGCCGATCCCAAGCAAGTCGGCTCCAGCATGCCGGGCATGGTGGTGACCGTGGCGGTCAAGGCAGGCGACAAGGTGGCCAAGGGGCAAAAGCTGTTCACGCTGGAAGCGATGAAGATGGAAACGACGCTGAGCAGCGAAGTGCAGGGGCGAGTTGCCGAAGTGTTTGTGAAACCCGGCAGCCAGATCGAAGCGGGCGACTTGCTGTTGCGCATCGAGTGACCGGCGCATCGAGCGACCAGCGCAATCCGGGCCACCATGCCATGTTCGACGTTCCTCGCATCCTCCGATCCGGGCTCGTGGGCCATGTGGACTATCACTCGTCACTCGGTTCGACCAACGATCGAGCGCTGGCGCTGGCCGCGCGGGACGACGCCCCGCTTCCCCTCTTGGTGCTGACCGAACAGCAGACCCTTGGCCGCGGCCGAGGGACCAATCGCTGGTGGTCGGCCGCAGGGGCGATCACCTTTTCACTGGTCTTGGACGCCGCCGACGCGCTGACCGCCGCCGAGCGTCCGCGGGTGGCGCTGGTCGCCGGACTGGCGGTTTGCGAAGCCCTGGAATCGTTGGTTCCGCGGGGCCAGTGGCAGGTGAAATGGCCCAACGACGTGCTGGCGGGGGGCGGCAAGGTTTGCGGCATCTTGTGCGAGTCGGTTCCCGGCTGGCCCGAACGGCTGGTCGTCGGCGTGGGGATCAACGTCAACAACTCGCTGGAAAAGACTCCCGTCCCCGTTGCGGGAAAGGCCCTGATCGATCTGGACGGCCTGGCGCGCGATTTAACCCAGGTGCTGATCGCCGTGCTCGACCGTTTCGACCTACGGTGGAGCGAGCTGCTGACGGGGCAGTTTGCGGACCTGGCGGCAGAATGCCGGAAGCGCTGTTTTCTCACCGGCAAGACGTTGACCGTCACCAGCGGCCGGACGAAGCTCGTCGGGCGCTGCCAGGGAATCGACGAACGGGGCGCGCTGGTGCTGGTTACCGAGAGCGGCCCGCGCGCGATTGTCGCGGGCAGCATTGACGGCTGGGAGTAAGTCGGTTCCTGCGGTTACCGATACTGCCGGCAAGCGGCCACGGCGAGTTCGTCGCAGCGATCGTTCTCGGGATGGCCGCTATGCCCGGCGACGCGGGTGAACTTGATTTGGTGCAGCGGCACGAGCTGGTCGAGCTGCTGCCACAAGTCGGCGTTCTTGATCGGCTTGAGAGTGCCTTTCTCGCGTTTCTTCCAGCCGTTGCGTTTCCAGCCAACCATCCATTCCGAAAGCCCCTTGCGAACGTACTCGCTGTCGGTGAATAGCTCCAGGTTGCAGGGCCGTTTGAGGGCAGTCAACCCTTCGATCACCGCCTGTAACTCCATCCGGTTGTTGGTGGTTTCGCGTTCGCCCCCCGAGCCTTCCAACACCTTGTCGGTGGCCGTATGGCGCAGAATGTACGCCCAACCCCCAGGGCCGGGATTGCCGCTGCATGCGCCGTCGGTATAAAGCAGGACTTCGGGAGACAAGGTTCAGTAGTCAGTAGTCAGTAGTCAGTAGTCAGTAGTCAG
>JBBDYF010000315.1:0-10540 GCA_040901775.1 Pirellulaceae bacterium
GGCGACGTTGGCGTGCAGGCGGGCGAGCCGCTGCGGCTCGCGCAGGGCGATCTCGATCGCTTTCTTAGCGCTGCAAGCGACGGTGGCGGGCAGGGCGTTGGAAAAGAGGCTGGGGCGGGCGCGCTGCTCGAGCATGGCAATCGCGTGCGGCGCGGCGGCGACGTAGCCCCCCGCTGCGCCCCCCAGCGCCTTGCCGAGCGTGCCGGTGAGGATGTCGATCTGTCCCAAGAGGCCAAAATGTTCGGGCGTGCCGCGGCCAGTTGTGCCCAGCGCGCCGATGCCGTGCGAATCGTCAACCACGAGAATCGCTGCGTATTGCCGGCAGAGCGCGACGAGCTCCGGCAGGCGGGCGACGTCCCCCTCCATGCTGAAGACGCCGTCGGTCACCACCCAGCGGCACGCCTTGCCGGCGTGCGCCTTGAGCTTCGTTTCCAGTTCGGCCAGGTCGCTGTGCGGATAGACCTCGCGGGGAATTGCCTTGCTCACCAGGCGAATGCTGTCGATGATGCTGGCGTGGTTCAGGGCGTCGGACAAAATGCAATCGTCGGGGCCGACGAGCGTGGGAAAGAGTGCCTCGTTGGCGTTCCAGCAGCTTACATAGGTGAGGGCCGCCTCGGCGCCGACGAAGCGGGCAATGGTCTGTTCGAGCTGCCGATGGCAGTCGAGCGTGCCGCAGATAAAGCGGACCGACGCGGTTCCCGCGCCGTATTGCCGGAGCCCGTCGATGCCAGCGGCGATCACCTCGGGATGGTCGGCGAGCCCGAGATAATTGTTCGAGCAGAGGACGATCACCTCGCCGCGCCCCTCGATCTTCGCCGTCGGCCCGAGCGGCCCGGTCAGGCTGTAAAACTGCTTGAGCTGCCGCGAATCGGCCAGCGATTGCAGCAGGTCAGCAGCGCGGGCATCGAACGAAGCGTTAGGCATGACCCACCTCCAACAAGACCTTGATCGCTTCCCCCGCTTGCATCAGCTTAAAACCCTTTTCGAAATCGGCCAGCGGCAGTTGGTGGGTGACGATCTGGTCGAGTTGCAGCCGGCCCGAGAGCAGAAAGTTTTCGACTTGGTACCACGTTTCAAACATCTTGCGGCCGTTGATCCCCAGGACCGTTGCCCCTTTGAAGATGATGTCGTTGGGCAAGTCGAGCGCGACCGGCTCCGACGGCAAGCCGAGCAGGGCCGCGGTGCCGCCGTTCCGCAGGGCGGCAAAGCCCTGGCGAATCGCCTTTGGATGGCCACTCATTTCAAGAAGCACTTCGGGGCCTTGGTCGTGTGTCAGTTCGCGGGCCAATCGGGGCCACTGGTCGTCGCGCGAGTCGAAAGCGACGTCGGCCCCGAGGGTTTTGGCCAGTTCCAGCCGCCGCGGGCTGATATCGGTCACTAGAATTTTGGCGGCGCCCGCAGCGCGGGCGATCGTCACCGCCATCAAACCAATGATGCCTACGCCGGTGATCAAGACGCTGCGTCCGCTGACACCGGCCGCCATCACCGTGTGCATCGCGTTGCCCAGCGGGTCGAAGATGGCGGCGATGTGGTCGGGAATGTCCGGGTGTACCGGCCAGATGTTGTCTTCCGGCACGGCGATGTATTCGGCAAAGCAGCCCTCGGTGTCGATCCCCAGGATATCGACCTTCTCGCAAATGTGTCCGTTGCCGGTGCGGCACGGCTGGCAGACGCCGCAGCCGATGTGCCCTTCGGCACTGACTCGCTGGCCGACTGTCGTGCGCGATACGGCGTCGCCGATCGCCACCACGCGGCCCACGAATTCGTGCCCCGTGGTGATGCCGACTTTCACGCGGCTTTGGCTCCAGGCGTCCCACTCATAGATATGCCGGTCGGTACCGCAAATGCCGGCGTGCGTTACCGCGACCAGCACGTCGCGCGGGCCGACCGCCGGCACGGGAGTGTCGTTTTGCAGCCACAAGCCGGGCGAGCTATGCACCTTGCGGATGGCGGTCATCTTGGTGCCGAGAGGCGGTTTCATGCTTGATTTCCTAGAACATGGAATTGTCTTCTGCTATAATAGACATACAGTTCCTGCTTGCAAGAGCACGATTCCATTATTGTGGATATTCGGAAGTCTATCATGGAAACGCTTCCAGCCGAGCCGCCCAGCCAGGAGCGGCTCAGCCAAGAGCCACTCAGTCAAATGGTTTGCGAACGGGTGCGCGCTCTGCGCAAGTCGAAAGGTTGGACTCTGGAACAACTTGCGTCGCTTTCGGGAGTGAGCCGGAGCATGCTGAGCCAGATCGAGCGCGGGGCAGCAAACCCCACTCTTGGGGTGGCATTTCGGATTGCACAGGCGTTTGGAATGACGTTGGGCGACCTGGTCGAGTCGCCCTCGCCACGGCCGCGAATTGACGTGATTCGGAGCACCGATCGCGGCTCGCTGTTTCGCGACGACGAACATTGCCGGATTCGGACCCTTTCGCCGCTGCATCTGGAAAAGGATGTCGAATTCTACGAGCTGACCCTCAAAGTGGGTGGATCGCTCGCCAGTGCCCCGCATTTCGAGGGGACGCGTGAGTTTCTCACCGTCGAGCAGGGAGCGGTTCGGCTCACGGCGGGAAACGAAGTGAGCGAACTTGCGCAGGGAGACTCGGCCCATTACCCGGCCGACGTGCCGCACCGGATCGACAATCTGGGTCCGGGCGAGGCGGTGGCCTTCTTGGTCGATATCTATGGGAGGCCAGGGGGGCGGTAGCCCTTCCGAATCGGCAGCAGGGCGAACACAATGGCACGCTCGCTTGTCCTGCTCCCGAACTGGCACCCACTCATGACGATTCCCTTTTCCATCCAGCGCATCGACACCCGCCGCGACGACGTGCAGGCGGCGCTCGATGGCTTGCGCCACAAGCTGAGCCCGGCGGGCAACGTGGTCAGCGAGGCGGGGCGGCGACGGACGGTCGAAGTGTTTGGCGAACCGCTCGCGCCGCGGCAAGTGGTCGAGCGGATTTGCGGCGACGTGCGAACGCGCGGGATGGACGCAGTGCTTGAATACTCGCGGAAACTGGATAAGGCCGAGTTGACTCCGCAAACATTGCGCGTATCGGCCGACGAACTGGCTGCGGCGCACGCCGCGACCGATCCGGAGTTTCTGGCGACGGTTCGCCACATCCGCCAGAACATTTTGGAATTTCAGCAGGCGATTCTGCACCGCGAAGTCGAGATCGTTCGGCCCGGCGTCAGCTTACGGCAGCGCTATACGCCGCTGGCGCGGGTCGGCATTTGCGTGCCCGGCGGCGCGGCGGCTTATCCTTCGACGGTGTTGATGACCGCGGTGCCGGCTCAAGCGGCGGGTGTGCAGGAGATCGCCGTCATCGCGCCGCCCACTCCGTTCGGCGCGTACAACCCGGTGGTGCTGGCGACGTGCCACGAACTGGGCATTCGCGAAGTGTATCGGATGGGTGGCGCGCAAGGCTTGGCGGCGCTGGCCTACGGAATTGAAGGTGTCGTCAAGGTCGATAAGATCGTCGGCCCCGGCAACCTGTTCGTCGCGCTCGCCAAGCGGCACGTTTATGGCGAGGTCGATATCGACTCGATCGCCGGGCCGAGCGAGGTGGTCGTCATCGCGGACGGCTCGACGCGGCCCGACTTCACCGCCGCCGACCTGCTCGCCCAGGCCGAGCACGCGCCGGGGGCCAGCATTCTGATTACCTGGGACGAAGCGACGCTGGAGGCGACGGCACGCGAGCTACAGCGGCAAGTCGCGGGCCTGGCGCGGTGCGAACAAACGCTCGACAGCTTACGCGAGTTCGGCTGCTTGATCCTGGTCCGCGACGAGCAGGAAGCGTGCCGCATTACCGACCTGATCGCCCCCGAGCACCTGCATATTGCCATCGACGACGCCGAGCGGCTGCTGCCGCGCATTCGCAACGCGGGTGCGACGTTCCTCGGCAATTACAGCCCGGTCGCCCTGGGCGATTATGCCGCCGGTCCCTCGCATGTTTTGCCGACCGGCGGCACCGCCCGCTGGGCTTCGGGCCTCTCCGCGAATCATTTTTTGCGGTCGAGCAGCGTGATCGCTTACTCGGCCGACGCGCTGCGGGCGATCGCCCCCGACGTGATGCGCCTTGCCGAGGTGGAAGGGCTTACGGCCCACTTGGCGAGCGTGGAGGTTCGCGTGGATCTTAAGCGAGTTCGTAATTTGAACTAAACTTGCCTCAGCATTACGATACAATTCAGTATCAGCAATGTCGGGAAACGCTTTTATGGCCATTGACGCACCAGCTCAAAGCGACGCAGAAATTCTTGCCGAAGTGTTTGCTACGGGCGACTCGGCAATGTTCCCCGAACTCGCCCGGTGGATACTCTCCCTTCATTTCACTCAGGTTCAGCAGGCCCGCGTTCAAAATCTAGCGGAACTCGGCAATGAACGAACGCTTTCGCCCGCCGAATGCGCTGAAGTGGAGAAGTTTCGGCGGGTCGGTAACCTGCTGACTCTTCTCCGCTCGAAAGCACGCCTCGCGCTGCGGCGCTCGAAGCCGGCTGAATCAGTATGATCGACGCCGGACTGCGAAAGCTTGTTTGGGATCGTCATCGCCAAGAAACATCGCGGATCGGATCGGATCGGGACAACAATGTTGGCCTGGCTTGTTTCCATTGCAACTCCTCCAAAGGGACCGATATCGCCAGCCTCGACCCTTCCGATGACAGACTGACTCCCCTGTTCAATCCGCGACGCGATGTCTGGATCGCTCATTTCCTATGGGACGGTCCCCTGCTCATTGCGCTCACACCAGTGGGCCGAGTCACGGTTCACATCCTGAATATCAATCACGAAGAACGAGTCGCCATCCGCGCCTCGCTGCTCGACGAAGGCTCCAATTTTGACTATAGCGCCTGGCCGAGGTGGAAGGTCTTACGGCCCACCGGGCGAGTGTGGAATTCAGAGATGTTAGCCGGTTACAATAAACTTGGCGAAGGTCTCCCTCAGGAGCAGACAATATGTCCATAGCCGCACCTTATTCCAGCGAGTCCGCAATTCTGACGGATGTCATTCTTCCAGACGTGCCCGACCTTCCGCGCGAGCATGCCCAGTGGCTCTTGTCGCTTTCGTTCAACGATCAGCAACAGCACCGCATTTTAGAACTGGCCGATAGAGGAAACCGCGGAGAGTTAACGGAGGACGAGCACCAAGAGCTGGATCGCTTCCGTCGGATTGGAATGATGCTGAACCTGGCGCAAGCCAAGGCTCGACTCTCGTTACAGCAGGCAAACCCGGACTCGTAACCATGGCCGACGGGGAAGCATCGCTGCGGCGGCTCGTTTGGAAGCGCGCCAACGCGCGGTGCGAATACTGCCACTTGCCGTCGAATTGCGATGTCATGCCCTTCTGCGTCGATCACATCATCGCTCGCAAGCATGGCGGCCCGACTGTACCTGAGAATTTAGCGCTCGCCTGCACGCTTTGCAACAGTTACAAGCTCGACAACCTTAGTGGCATCGACCCTCAAACCGGGCTCATCACTCGTTTACATCAACCCCGTCAAGACGATTGGCTACGACACTTCCGCTGGCAAAGTGCCGAACTGCGCGGCCTGTCCGACATCGGGCGCACGACCATCGAAGTCCTCAAGATCAATCTTGGGCAACGAGTGGAACATCGCGAACTACTGATCGTGTTGAACATGTTCCCTCAGCCGTAGCCACAAAATCCAAATCCATGTACTTCCGCCCCGAAATTGCCGCGATGGCTGGCTACACCCCCGGCGAACAACCGCAGGGGGGCAAGTTCATCAAGCTCAACACCAACGAAAACCCTTACCCGCCACCGCCGGGCATTCGCCGGGCCATCGACGCCGCGCTCGATCGCGGCCTGCAAAAATATCCCGACCCAATGGCCAACGCCTTTCGCACCCTCGCGGCCGAATTGCTGGGCCTGCCCGGCAAAGACTGGATCCTGTGCGGCAACGGCAGCGACGACATTCTCACGATTTGCACGCGGGCCTTCGTCGGCCCCGGCGACCTGCTCCGGCTGCCGTATCCCAGCTACATCCTCTATCGCACGCTGGCGCAGCTTCAGGGGGCGCGGTGGGAAGAGGTCCGGTTCAATGCCGATTGGTCGCTGCCCGAGGCGTTTGGATCGCCCGCCAGCGGCCTGAGACTCGTCTTCCTGCCGAATCCGAACAGTCCGACCGGCACGATGATCTCGCGCGACGAGATTCTGGCGCTGGCCGAGCGTTTGCCGTGTCCGCTGCTGGTGGACGAGGCGTACGTCGATTTTTCCCCGTTCCACTGCGCCGACCTGGTGATGCAGAGCGAGAAAATCTTGATCAGCCGCACGCTCAGCAAATCGTACGGCCTGGCGGGGCTCCGCTTCGGCTACCTGGCGGCCCAGCCGCAGATCATCGAGCAGCTCATCAAGGTCAAGGATTCGTACAATTGCGACGCCCTGTCGATCGCAGCGGCGACGGCGGCCATCGGTGACACCCCCTGGCTGGCCGACAATTGCCGCAAAATCGTCGCCACCCGCGCCCGGCTGGAGGCTGGCCTGGCGGAATTGGGCTTCGAGACGATCCCCTCGCAAGCTAACTTTGTCTGGACGGCCCATCCCCGGCATCCCGCCCGGGCCCTGTACGAGCGGCTCAAAGCGGCTCATGTTTTGGTGCGGTATATGGACTATCCCGGCTGGACGAGCGGCCTGCGAATCAGCGTGGGAACCGACGAACAGAACGAGGCCCTGCTGTCGCTTTTAGCCGGGACCAAACTTGGTCCCGGTGTTGCCGTTGCTCCGGGACCAGGCTTGGTCCCGGCTATTGAAAGTTGACATGCCACGCACCGCCACCATTGACCGCACGACTCGCGAAACGCAGATCAAGCTCGAGCTAAACCTCGACGGCTCCGGGACCGGCTCGTGGCAGACCGGCGTCGGCTTTTTCGACCACATGCTGGAACTGTTCACCCGGCACGGCGCGTTCGACCTCAAGGTCGAGGCCAAGGGGGATCTGCACGTCGATCAGCACCACACGGTCGAGGACGTGGGAATCTGCCTGGGCCAGGCGGTGCGGCAGGCGCTGGGCGACAAGCAGGGGATTCGCCGCTACGGCCACTTCACGCTGCCGATGGAAGAGACCCTCTGCACCACGGCGATCGACCTGTCGGGCCGCTACTTCCTGGTGTTTGGGGCGGAGTTCACCAGCCCCAAGATCGGCGACTTCGACAGCGAACTGGTCGAAGACTTTTGGCAAGCCTTTGCGGCCAACGCCCTGTGCAATCTGCACGTACTGGTGCATTACTCCCGCAACAACCACCACATTGCCGAAGCGATCTTCAAATCGGCCGCCCGCGCGCTGCGCCTGGCGGCCGAAGCCGACCCGCGAATGCCGGGAGTGCCGAGCACCAAAGGAACTCTCAGCGGCTAATGACTAAATCCTAATGACTAATGACTAAACTTAGTCATTAGGATTTATGGTTTAGTCATTGTTTCTCACTCATTCACCGCGGTTTCCAGAAACCTTGCCAGACGGTGGAAATCGCTGCTCGGGTCGATATAGCGAACCACGGTCACCAGCGTGGCGGGATCGATCAGCCGCTCGAACGGCACGAAGTGCAGTTGCAACTGGCCGACAACCGAGACCATCACGCCGTTCAGCCCCTCTTCGATGAGCGCCCGGTAGGCGCCCACGCCCAACTGGCTGCCAAGCATTACATCGAACGCCTGCGGCTTGGCACACCGCGATTCGTAGCCCAATTGCAGGCCGGTCACCTTGCGCCCCTTGCCGGTCTGCTGTTTGTAGGCGTCGCTCACCAGCTTGGCGAACATGCGGCCCAGGTTGACGTGCGAAATCGAGATGTGGCCGTGCTCGTCGCGGGGAATTCCCTTCAGGTATTTCGTCGGCAGCAGTTCGGCCAACCCTTCGGCCAGCACGATCACGCCAAAGTGTTTTCCTTCGCCGTCCCGCGCGGTCATCGTTTTGACGATCCGACTCACCACCCGCTCGACGTCCATCACTTCGCGGGTCTCGGTGGTTCCCGTGTCGGTGTCGGTGGTGGTCTCGCTGACGCGGTAGCTGCCGATGATGTCTTCGATGCTGATCACCAGGCTCGCTTCGCCGGCGATCGCCGCCCCGTAAGACAGCCAGCCGGCGCTGCGGCCCATCGTCTCGGTCAAAAAGTAGGCCCGCGACGCCTCGGCGTCGGAAAGCAAATTGCGGATCTCTCCCGCCAAAAACTCGACCGCCGTGAAATACCCGAACGTAAAGTCGATTCCCATGTAGTCGTTGTCGATCGTCTTCGGCAGATGCACGACGGGGATTTTCTTGGCCCCTGCGGGCATTCGGTCTTGAAACAGCTTGAACTTATTGGCCGTTTTCAGCGTGTCGTCGCCGCCGATGCTGATCAGCGCATCGACCCCCAACGAAACGAGCCCCTCGTACACCCGCCGCAACGGGGCCGACAGCTTGGGATCGTCCAGATGCGCAGGCTGCGAAATGTGCTTGCCCGGGTTGGTGCGGGCGGTACCGATCATGATTCCCTGCGACGAACGGGTCCGCTTCAGCTCGCGGTTGGTCAGCTTGAGGTAGTCCTGCCCCTCGACCAGCGGCCGCTCGGGCGAGTACTCGGCCAGGTTCGAGTAGCCGTACATCAGGCCCAACACTTCGATACCGTTCCGCAAAAACGACGCGGCCGCCGTCGAAATCACCGCGTTGGCAGCCGGGGCCGGCCCCCCCGCGAACAGAATGGCGACGCGTTTGTGGGCGGTATTCTTTTTCGTCGGCCCAGAAAGTGGGTTCGACATGGCAAACTCCTCGAAATTCGATCCACCGTGCAAGTGGCCCGATTCTAAACCGGCTGGGCAAAGCGGCCAAGCGGAAGAAGCGACCACCAGGGTACGTAGGTCATTTGCTGCCAGCGGCAGGCAAATTTCTTTGCCAATCCTTCAACTTGGCAGCCGCGAAAATCGCTAAGGGCGGGGGCCGTTCTCGACCGCCAGATCGACATCCCAGGGGCCGAGCGTGACGCTCAGCGCGACGTTCTTCAAAGTGAAGTTGCCTCGGTCATCTTCGATTTCCCGCTGGACTACGATCTCGACAACATCGCCCGCGTCGAGCTGCGAAATCTTCGCGGTGAGCGATTCAAAGTCGATGACCTTGGCGTCGCCAAAGCGGACCAGCGAGTCCCCCTTCTTCAACCCCGCCTTGTCGGCCGGGGTGTTGGGATGCACCGTCGAGAGGACGCATCCTTTGTCGAGCGGTTCGCAGCCGACGCCCAAAAAGGCACCTTTGCGATGATCGACGCGGGCCAGGCCCGTCGTCGCCTGAAACTGCTGGACCGCGGCGAGTGGGATTTTCGTGCCGTACAGCTTGACGAAGTTGAGCACCGGCAGCTTTTCGAGGTGCGCAAGACCCGCCTCGGACAGGGGCGTGTAGTAGATGCCGACTTGCCGCAGGGCGGCATGCTCGGCCAGGGCCGCCATCCCGCCGTCTGTCACCTTGGTTTGATAAAGATGCAATTCTTGCAGGTCGGTCATGCCCGCGGCCTGGGTCAGCCAGGCATCGGTCACCTTGTCGCCGACCAGCACCAGCCGGCTGATGTCGAGCCACTTGAGCCGGCGCAGCTCGTCGTCGGTCCCTTTGAATTCGGGCCCGATCAGGAGCGACTCGGCCATTTCGTCCAGAACCAGACCGCCAAATAGTTGCGAGTGGAAGATTTTGGCGCCCAGCGCCTCGAGCTCGGCCAGTGCCTGAACAGAGCGCAGTTCGATCAATTGGGCCAAGACTGCCTCGGCGCGGCGGGCGACCACCGGGCTCTCCTGGTTGGTCGTCGCTTCGACCAAGGCGGCCCGCGCCGCCTCTTGCGTTTCGATATCGGCCGCCAAGCCAAGCTGCTGGAGCACGTGCAGCGCCCGAGAGGTCGCCTCCAGGCTATCGCCGCGGAAAACCTGCTGGACGATCGGAATCGATGCCTGGCCAGCCGCGATCAGCTCGAGCATGGCTGTTTCGCGGGCCAGAAACTCGTCGGCATCGAGTTGCTCGACGAGTTGCTTGAACCGGGGCGATTCAGCAGGTGCCGGCTCCTGAGCAGCACATGGCAACGCGACGAGGAGCGTCGCCACCAAGGTGCAGCGCAAATTCGTTGGCGGACCATGACTCATCAGGCAGCTCCAACCGCAAGCGACAGAGGCGGCGATCACCTCCAATATACCCCGTGTGGCGGCCCGGGGTGTCTAACGGTTGCCGCAGGTAACGATTATCCGTGTAGCCTGCTGCATTGCAGCTTGGCTGGGAAGCAATCATTTTCCACAAATTCGGGTTACCCAGGACGAAACCTTCGCCACCGCAGACACTTTCACAATATACTGTGATTAAAGGACTTACGTCAAAGTCGATTTGAGCGGCTGATCGCGCTACATTTTTTCCACGACCTTGATTCCCAGCAGTTCCAGACCCAGACGAATGGTCCGGGCCGTCAAGTCGCACAACAGCAGTCGGCTGGCGCGCAGCTCGTCGGTCTCGGCTTTGAGAACCGGGCAATTCTCGAAAAAGGCCGAATAGGTCTTGGCAAGATCGAACAGATAAGCCGTCAGGTGGTGCGGCATATA
>JBBDYF010000316.1:0-10340 GCA_040901775.1 Pirellulaceae bacterium
GTCGTCGGCACGAGTGGCCGCGGCCGCGGCACCCCACAGCAAGATTGCAGCCAAGCAAAGACGAACGATCATGGCAATCCTTTCCAGCGCCGCAGGCCCCACTCGCCCACCAGGCAGGCGATAACCAGGGCCAGCACGCTCCACTGATGCCACAGCGGATAGGTCCACGACTCGGTGATCGGAATTTTGCGGTTGGGCAAGCCTGCGACAAAACGGTCGAGCCCATCGAGCGAGAGGACTTCGCCCCCCGTCTCTTGGGCGATGCGATCCAGCAGCGGCCGATTGGCTGTGAGCGTGCGGAATTCTTCGGTCTGCGGCTCGACGGCCCAGCCGGCGTCTCGGCGGCCCGCCTCGCTGCCGTCGGCGGCGGTCACCACGACGCTCGCCCGATACGCGCCCGCCTCGCGAGGCACAAACGGGGCAATGTACTCGCCGGCAATGCGGCCGCTGCTTTGAGCCGACAGCTCGATCGTCCGCTCGTCCGGCGTTTGTACCTGGATGGCGACCGCGGCGTTGTCCAACGGCTCGAACAGCTTGTCGCGGGCGCGAACCACCAGTTCGACGCCGCTTTGCCCCATGCCCGCCTGGCGGCGAATCTCGACTTCGACCGGCTGCGGCACGTCGGCCACCAGCCACCGCGCGGTCTGCCGCCACGATTTTTCCAGGTCGCTTTCGGCCGGGTCGGGCCGCTGCAGATCCCACCGCCAGAGGTCGCCGACGAGCAGCGCCGCCGACCGCCCCCGGCCGAAGGGCTGCACCGCCAGCGCTGGCCGCACCGTGCCATCCGCCGATTCGACACTGGCCAGCACCGAGGCCCCTGGCTTGATGGCGTCGATCCGGCTGAGCGTTTTGAAGCCGGGCATCGCCGCCAGCCGCCGCTCTTCTTCGGGCTGCGTGGTACGCACGCGGACCCACGGTTGCAGCCACCCTTCGCGGGTAAGCTGCAGCCGCCAGCCGCCTGGCGTGGGCGGGGCGCTGGTCCGGTCGAGATAGACCGGCAGCAGTTCGCCGATCGCGGTGCGATCGTAGCCGCCGTCGGCGAACGACTCTTTGCCCCCCAGCATGAGCAGTCCGCCGCCCCGATGGCTGACGAACTGTTGTACCAGCGATTGCTGGTCCTGCGTGAAGAAGGCCGCCTCCACGTCGTCGAGAACGATCGCGTGGTAGCGGTACAGGTCTTCCGCGGCCGTGGGAAAACCGCCCCGCAGTTCGTCCTTGTCTTCGGTTCCCAGGCGGAGCAGCACCGGCTGGTCGTACTGTTCGGCCTCTTCGTCGGCATTGTTGCCGAAGCCGCGAAACAAGGGATTGGTCTGCTCGCCGCGGCGGCCCAGGAAGGCGAACTTGGGCTCTTTCTTGGCGATGCGAACCAGGCCGACGAGCGTCACCTCGTCGTCCCGTTCGAGGGCCCGCCGGAGGAACTTGAATTCCCAGTTGGGACGCCCCGATACGTAGAGCACGCGGTACGGCCCGCCGCCGCGATCGACGGTGGCGAGGCGGCGATTGTTGGCCAGCGTTGCCTCGGCCGAGCGCGAGCCAACCACGCCCTCTTCCTCCCCCTCCAGGCAGGCGTGAACGGTGTAGAAGCTGATGCCGGCCTGCTCGGGCTTGAGAAGGAACCGCTGCGCGAGGGGCTCGTCGTCGGGCGGGGCGGCAGCCGTTCGCCGCTCGACTTCCTTGCCCGCCTGGTCGAGCACCCGGACAACAATCTTGCGGCCGGCGAGCGACTGGCCGACGACTTCGCTGGTGATGGTGACCGGGGCCGCGTCGAAATTGGTCTGGCTGACCGAGACCCGCGTGACCGACAGATCGACCAGCCCCTGCTCGGCCCCCAGCACCACCGGATAGATCGGGGGCAGGTCTTGCCAGGTTGCCGGTGAGTCGCCCAGGTCGGTGGCGTTGCCGTCGGTGAACAGCAGAATGCCCGCCACCGGTTGCCCGCGGAACCGCTCGGCCAGCGACGCGAGCGAACCGGTCAGAGCCGATGCCTGGCCATCCAGCGGCAAGTCGGCAAAGCTTTTAACCGGGCGGAGAGTCATATCGAACGTGTAGCGGCGGAGATCGAAATCCTGTCCCAGCCGGGCGAGCCAGCCTTGCTCGCCGGCCAGGCGGGCCTGCAACTGCTGGCCGCGCGATCGCCGCGCGCCGCGATCGGCGATTCCCAGGCTCTGGCTGTTGTCGGCCACCACCAGCATCACGTTGCTGCCGGGGCGCGGCCGCGTGCCGGTGAAGAGGGGCTCGACCAGACAGACCGCCAGGGCCAGGATGGCAACCGTTTTGAGCAGGGCCGCCGCCCCGCGCAGCCAGCCCCCCGGGCCGCGGCGGGCGTAAGCCCAAACCAACACGACCAGCGCCGCGAGCGCGAGGCCAATCGCCCAGGGCAGCCACGCCCGCGCTCCCAGAACGATTTCGCCTAAGAGGATCGCGTCTAAAACAACCTGACCCAAGATCATTTCCCGCTCCCCAGTCGCTCGTAATACTTGCGGGTTTTCTCGGAGTATTGCGGCGGGACCGGGTCGCGATCCAACGGCACCACGGCCTGCTGCGACGTGCGGCGGAGGAGCGCCTCGGAGACGCGATCTTGCAGTTCGACCAGGGGCTGGGCAATCTGATCGCGGACGAGATCCCACTGGGGGAGTTCTGAATGGCGTTTGAATGCGGAGCGGACCTCGCGGGCCCGCTCGCGAATGCGGGCCGCCTCGGCCCGCAGGTCGGTGTCCTCGACCATCTCTTCTACATCGCGCAGCCGGTCGGACCAGTCGCGGAACTCTTCGCCGGTCAGCGGGGCGTAGTCGTGCTCGATCGGCACATCGCCCGCTTCCTCGAACGGCCCGCCGCCCCCCTGGTCCGCTGCGGTGCCATCCAACCGCCGCTGCGCTCCCCGTCCCGGCGAGCGGGATGCGTCAGCTTCCCGATTGGGCTGCCCTTCCGAGGGCTCGCCCGGTTGTTGACCCTGCCCCGGCTGGCGCTCGGCATTCGGATTGTTCCGGGCGATCTCTTCGTTCAACTCGCGCGACAGTTCTTGCAGTTCTTCGCGGGCTCGCCGTAAGGCCTCGGTCTCGTCCCCCAGCACCGCCTCGGCCGCTCGCTCAATCCCTTCGCGCAACTGGCCAATTCCCCGCTGGGCCGCCTCTTCCCGCTGGCGGGCATCTTCCATCAGCCCCCGCCGCAGCGACGTCTCGGCTTCGGCGAGTGCCCGCGCCAGATTCTGCTCCTCGATGCCGCGGGCCGCCTCGTACAGCCGTTCGGCCAATAAGGGCTCGGTCTGTTCGGCCTCGCCGATCGTCTGGCGCATTTGCTCCTGAAGCGCGCCGAGGCGCGCGCGCTGCTCGGCAAGTTCCTTGACAACTCCTTCGCGCGGGTCTTCGCTTTGCAGCGACTTGGCCCGCTCGGACTTGGCCTGGTCGGACTTGGCTTGGTCGGACGACTCTTCCTGCGGCGCCAGCCTTTCGGCCAGGTCGCGCTCGCGCTGGTCGAGCTCTTGGGCCGCCTCGCGCATCTGGCGCATCTCTTCGGTAAAGCGGACGGCGGCGCGACGGCGAAACTCGTTGCGCAGCTCCTCAAACTGGCGCTCGGCACGGGTGCCGGCGGCGGCGGCTTGCGTGACCTGCTCTTGCTCGAGCGCTTCCGACGCCCGCCGTACCTGGTCGCGCGTCTCTTCAAGCTGCTCGGCCTGCTCGGCCATTCGCTGCTGGTTTTCGGGCTGCTGCATCCGCGATTGCAGCTCGTCGGTCTCTTCCAGCATTTGCCGCTGTTCCTCTTGTAGCCGCTTCAACTGGCGGCGCAATTCTGCCTGCTGCTCCGGGGTTTGCGACTCTTCCAAGGCGGCTTGCAGTTCCTTCGCTCGCTCGTTCAGGTCGTGTTGGCGGCGGGCCAGGTCGCGCAGGCGGCTGAGCACCTGCCGGTCTTCGCGCTCTGCGGGGGTCTCTTGCGGGTCGGCCTGTGCGGCCCGCTCGGTTTCGTAGCGGTTCTCTTCGTTTTGCAGGTCGAGCTGCTCCATCTGCTGCCGCTGCTGCTCCGACCGGTTGGAGGCGCTGCCGCGGGAGCTGCTTTGTTGCTGCCGCACGACGCGATGCTCGCGGGCCCGCAACTTGAGCAGCGCCTGGTAGGCCGCTTGTTCGGCCGCCAGCGCCGGCGTCAGCGGCTCGCGTGCCGGCCCCTGCTTGGCTTCTTGCAAGTGGCGGGCCGCCTCTTGCATCGTCCGCAGCACCTGGCCGACATGCTCGAGCGATTCGGGATCTTGCAGCCGCCCGGCGAGGGCCGCAGCCTGCTCCAGTGCGGTTTCCTGCGAGAGCAGCAACTGCTCGGCGTCGCTGGCAAACGTTTCGGTCAGCTTGCTGCCGATTTCGCGGCGAACGACCTTCCAGGTCGCATTGATGATTTCTTTTTGCAGTTGCGCCAGTTGCTGCGCCTGCTGAGCATTTTGCCCCTGCTGCCCAGGCGGGCTCTGCTGCCCCCCCCCCGGCGGCTGCTCTCCCTGGCGATAAATCTCCTCGAACGGGCGAACCTCGGCAAAGTACATGTCGCTCTCGACCCGCCGCACCTGGCCGCCGGAATCGAGATCCTCGGCCCACCAGTGATACGAGAGGAGTTGGTCCGGCTCGGCTTGCAACTGTTCCAGCGAGATGCGATACGCCAATTCGTGCTTTTCGCGGGGGGCGGCCCCCGTGCCCAGCACCTTTTCGACCGGCAGCTCGCCCGCCAGCGAGTAGGTCACCCCGAAACGTGCGACGCCAAAATCGTCCCAGGCGGTGGCCCGGATGTCGAGCTCTTCCAGCGGCGACGCCTCCAAATCGCGGGCGGGAAAGGTCGGCTTAAGCGCCACGGGCTGATTCGGCAGCACGTTGATTGTAAAGCTGGCCGGCTGTACGTTTTGGCGCCCCGCCTCGTCGATCAGCACGAGCGACAGCCGCTGCGATCGCTCGCACACAATCGTCGCGGCCCACACCGGCTGATCCCCCGCCACGGCGGAAAGCTCGATTGGCGGCGACTGGCCGTCGGGCGATTTGGCCGGGACCAGCGTCGCCGTGGCCACCGGCTTGTTGAGATAGCACGAAAGTTCGAGCCGCGTCCCCTCGACGACCGAGACCGTGCGCACGTCTTGCACTAGCCGCGGCTCCAAACGGGTGTAGGCCGGATAGACGAGCCGGGCGTCGGCCCGCTCGAGCCGCGGATACTCGAACACGCCGACGCGGTACGACGAGGTCGTCTGGCCGCCGATCTCGACGAAGTATTCGAGCGGCTCGGCGACGGTCGCAATGCGAGAGCCAAACACCGGGTCGTCGAGACTGCGCGACATGACGAGCCGCGATTCTTCGCCGCTAGCCGCGGCGAACACCAGCGTTGCCTCGGCGGGGATTTGTCCTTGCACGCGGGCCAGCACCAACAGGCTGGTCCCTTTTTCCACCTCGGTATCGCCCGGCTCGACGGTGACCGCAAAACCGCTGTCCGAGAGTAACGGCCTTGCGCCCGCCAGCGCGGCGACCGCGCCGGGGCCGGCCCCGGCCGTGAAGCCGAGCGCGAACAGCACCGCGACGAGCAGCGTCAGCGTGGTCAGGTTGCCGGCCATTGCCAGGGCAATGCGGCGCGTCGGCACGACCTGCTTCCAAGGTTGCCGGTACGAATGCAAGAGCGCCTGGTGGATCACGCTGGCTTGCAGGTAACCGAATCGGCCGCCGGGCAACTCGGGTTGCTGCTCGACCGCCGCCAGCAGGCAGGTGCGCAGCTCGGGAAAGGCCGCTTCCACCTGGCGGGCGATCCACGGGTAATTGCGGGCCGAGGTGATGGCGAGCCAGATTCCCAGGCCGGCCAGCGCCACCGAGCCCAACAGCAAGACCGGCACCGCCAAAGTGAACGCGCCCCCCGCGGTCCGTTTGAGCGCGAGCAATCCCAGCCCGACCAGCGCCGCCAGCAGCCAGGCCGCCGCCAAACCCTGCCAGAAACGGAGTTGCCGGTAGCGAGCCGCCACCTTGTCGAGCTCGTCGAGCAGCCGATCGTGAATCATGATTCGCTCTCCTGCTTTCGATCCAAAACACGCCCCGCGCGTCCGGCCCACCACGTTTCGGCAATGAGCACTCCCAGGCATGCCACGATCAGCCACCGCCACGCCTTTTGATGGCTTTCGAGCTCGGTTTCGCGGGCCTGGCGAATTTTCGCCAGCCGCTGCGCCCGCGACAGATCGGCCCCCAGTTGCACGCCCAACTGTTCGAGCCGTTGCACGTCGAGCGGGGCGGTATCGCTCTCGGCGGCGGCCAGGTTGACCGCAAACTCCAGCGTTTCCTCGCCGGCTTGAAGGCGGTAGATGCCCGGCTGGTCGGTCTGGTCGAACGCAGTCGCCCCTGCCGACAGCTTGATCTGTTTGCCATCGGGTTTGTGTACGACGGATTCGGCCGAGTCGCCAGCCTGGGCGAGCGCGACGGGCGCATGCACCACAGCGCCGGCCAGCGTGGCCGGCGTGCCGCTCGCCAGATCGATCAGCCCGCCGACGAGAGGGACGAACTTGCTCGACAGGGCAAGCTGGCTGTCTTCGGGCCGCCAGCTTGTCGCCAGCGCGATGACGCGGCCCTTGCCCCACGTCTGCTCCAAGATCGCCGGATCGCCATTGTCGAACCGGGCCACCACTGCATAGCCGCGACCATTGGTCGCGCCCTCATCACCCTGACCACTGGTCAGGGCTTTAATCGGCCAGTGCCGCCAGAAATGAATCTTCGTAAAGTCGCTGTACCGCGGGTTGGCAAACGGCACGAACAGCGGATGCGTGAAGTCGATCTCGCCGAGCAAGAGGTACTCTTCGCCGCTTGACTGGGCGGCGGCGTTTTCGACAACCGCGAGTGTTACCACTTCGACCAGCGCGGGAATGGCCGCCGCGGCCTCGCGATTGGCCGGGGCGATGAGCAGCGTCCCCCCTTGCTCGACGTAATCGACGAGCATCGCTCGCAGCGCGCTCGACACGGCCCGCGACACAACCACCAACTCCGGCGCCGGCTCGCCGAGCGAATCTTCGCCAGCCAGCGGCACTACCTCGACCTGCCGCAAGGGATCGCCCGCCACCGCCAGCCGCAGGTAATACTGCAAACCTTGAGCGTCGTCGGCTGCGTCGGCCCCCACATAAAGCAGCCGCACGACGCGCTTTTCCGGCGCGACGACGTAGTGCGTGTTGTCGAACTCGTGATCGTCGCCCCACAGCAGCAGCCGGTCGGACTGTAGCGCTAGCTCGGGCCGCGGCAGTTTGACCACGCGGCTTTGCCCCGGCGGGACGTACACGGCTACTTCGCCAACGGCTTTCAACTTTGACTCACTCTTGTTCCGCGAGCGAATCTCGTCGCCTTGCTCCCAGGCGACAAAGAACTGATCCGCCGACGAATCGGCGGCGCTGACCACGCGGACCCGCAACTCGGCGTCGCTTTCGTCCTCGGCCGACTGCAGCAGGTGCGCGTAGGCGTTGGTCGTTTGCCGCAGCGTAACCGCCCGCGGAACCACCCGCACCTTTTCGGGCCACGCATACGATTGCAACTTGTCGAGCCGGCTCCCTTGCTGGAAGTCGCCGATCGCCACGATTAGCGGCTGCGGATCGGACTCGGCCTGGTCGGCCAGCACTTCCAGTTCGCCGGCGAGGCGGACCAGCGCGCCTCCCAAATCGGTCCCGCCCCAACCCGGCCTGAGCGCGCGGATTTTCTGCCGCACCACGTCGGCCTTGCCGGCGGGGGCCCGGCCCGTTTTCCGCTCGAAATCGACCAGCGTCTCCAGCCGATCGTGAAAGGCGAACAGGGCGACATCGTCTTGCGGATTCAGGTCGTCGATCTCTATTTCGGCGAGCCGCTGCGCCTGCTGCCACAAGTCGCCGCGGCGAAGGCTGGCGCTGGTATCGACCAGGATCGCCACCTTCCGCCCCGGCATGTGGTCCAGCGAGAGGCTCGCCGCCTCGCGCAAGAACGGCCGCGAAAAGGCGAGCGCCAACAGGGCCAGCGCCGCCAGCCGCAACAGCAGCAGCAAAATCTGGTCGAGTCGGCTGCGCCGGGTCAGCCGTGGCGGCGAGGGCGAGAGGAACATCAGCGAACTGAAGACCTGCCGGCCGCGCGGGGTGCGGCGAACCAGGTGCAGCACCAACGGCACGGCCAGCGCGGCGAGCCCGGCCAGGTAGAGCGGAGCGAGGATGCCCATCAGCGGGTGCCTCCCCCGACGGCCGGCCCGCGCCGCCGCGAAACCTGCCGGGATCGCCTCAGCCGGGCGCTGACCAGATCGAACAGGGCCAGCTCCATCGGCTGGTTGGTCGCCAGGTCGAACAGTTCGATCCCCAAGTTGCTGCACGCGCGGGCGAGCGCCGCGCGATGCTCGGCGAACCGCGATTGGTAGCGCTCGCGCACGAGCTGCGGATTGACGTACAGTTCGCGGCCGCTTTCCAGATCTTGAAACATGGCGGCCCGATCGAACGGAAAACCGAGCTCCGCCGGGTCGAGCACGCGGACCACCAGCACCTCGTGCCCCCGCGAGCGCAAGTAGCCCAGCCGCGGCTCGAGCGTTTCGACCGGGGCGAGCAGGTCGGAAAGCAGGATGACCAGACCCCGCTTTTTCGCCGTTTTGGCGATTTGTTCCAGCGGCGCGGCCAGATCGGTCGCCGCGCCGGCTGGCGCGCGCTCCAGACACATCATCAGCCGGTGCAAGTGGCCGGGGCGAAAGCGGGCGGGCAAGTAGTCGCGAATCGCGGCGTCGAACGTGACCAGGCCGACGGCGTCGCGCTGCAGCGACAGAAAATGGGCGATCGTCGCGGCGGCCGTCTTGGCATAGTCGGCCTTCGTATAGTCGAGCGAGCCAAAGCCCATCGAGCTGCTCAAATCGACGAGCAAGTAGCAGCGAAGGTTCGTCTCGTCCTCGAACCGCTTGAGGTAGTACCGATCGGAGCGGGCATAGAGCCGCCAGTCGAGATACCGCAGGTCGTCTCCCGGCGAATACTGGCGATACTCGGTAAACTCGACCGAAAACCCGTGGTAGGGACTGCGGTGCAAGCCGCCGAGGAAGCCTTCTACGACGATCTTGGCTCGCATTTGCAGGTTTTTGATCCGCATCAGCGCGGCGGGATCGACGAACGTTGTCCGGCGGTTCTCGCCCGGCAGGCCCTGTCGATCGCGCTGGCTGCTTTCGTTCATGTCGGCTCCTTACTTGCCGCCTGGCCCTGGCACCGTTTCAAGCAACCGGCTGATGACGTGTTCGACGCTGATCCCCTCGGCCTCGGCCCGGTAGCCGATCAGGATGCGATGCCGCAGGGTGGGATGCACGAGGGCCCGTACATCCTCGCCCGTCGCATGGTTGCGCCCGGCCAAGAGCGCCCGGGCCTTGGCCCCCAGCACCATGTACTGTGCCGCGCGGGTGCCTGCCCCCCAACTTACCCAGTCGTTGACGAACGGAGCCGAGCCGCTTTGACCAGGCCGGCTGGCGGCGGCGAGGCGCACGGCGTAGCGAATCACCTCTTCGGCGATCGGCACCTTCTGCACCAGGTCATGAAACTGCCGCACGTCTTCGCCGGTCAGCAGCGGCTCGATCGGTTGCGGCCGGCGCGAGGTCGTCTGCTTGACCACCGCCACCTCGTCGTCCTCGGGCAGGTAGTCGATCAGCACGTTGAACATGAACCGGTCGAGCTGGGCCTCGGGAAGCGGGTAGGTCCCTTCCATTTCGATCGGGTTTTGCGTTGCCAGGACGAAGAACGGCTCTTCCAGCGGATAGCGGGTGCCGGCGACGGTCACCTGGTGCTCTTGCATCGCTTCGAGCAGGGCGGCCTGCGTTTTCGGCGGCGTCCGGTTGATTTCGTCGGCCAGGATGACGTTGCCAAAGATGGGCCCTTTGACGAACTGCATCCGGCGGTGGCCGTCGCTGGCTTGTTCGAGGATTTCGGTCCCCGTGATGTCGGCCGGCATCAAATCGGGGGTGAACTGAATCCGCTGGAACTTGAGGTGGAAAATCTGCGCGATCGAGCGGACGAGCAGCGTTTTGGCCAGTCCCGGCGCGCCGGTAATCAGGCAGTGACCCCCGGCGAACAGGCCGATCAGCAACTGCTCGATCACTTCGGCCTGGCCAACGATCACCTTGGCCAGTTCGGCGTCGATCCGGCCGCGACTGGCGCGGAGCGACTCGACCGCTTGTTGTTCCAGCACAAATGCATCCATTTCAGTTGTCATGTGTCAGTAGTCAGTAGTCAGTAGTCAGTTGGCAGTAGTCAGTTGGCAGTAGTCAGTGGGCAGTGGGCAGTGGGCAGTAGTCAGTTGGTACACGACGGACCACGGACTACTGCCTACTGACTAGTTGGACAGCGCCAGGTTCTGGATTTGGAGTTTAGCACGGTGGTTGTTTTG
>JBBDYF010000317.1:0-10336 GCA_040901775.1 Pirellulaceae bacterium
ACCCCCCCTTTGTTAACACAAACCGCCCTTCCGCGCAAACCGCGAGTTGCACCCGGTGAGAATCTGGGGCAGAAATGATCTGGCGTCTGGGCGCGAAGCGACGTATGATCCCGCCGCGCTAGTGTTCTGCAAGTGGAGTGCGGAAGAAGCTTATTTCTTGCCGCTCGTCAGGGAGGACGATCGTGAACACGTTGAAATCTGCGGCGGTAATCCTGGTTCTGGCCGGTGTCCTCTACGGCGTCTATACGGCGCTGAACGCTCCCCCGTCGGTCCCCCCGCCGGGCATGACGGCCAAGGACGTGGACGAAATGGCCCCGCCGGAGATCGATTTTTCCACGGTCGGCGGCTCGGAATCGGCCGGTAACCTGCCGGCGCCCCCCAGCACGCTAAGCCTATCGTCTGCGGGGACTTCGCCGGCGAGCCTGCCGGAAGATGCCGAGGAGGAGACCCCCGAGACCAGCATTTACGGGCCGGCCGGCCCAGCCGTGGAAGCGGCTCCCAGCACGTCCGTCCCCACGGGAACTGCCGCGGCGGCCCCTCCGGCGTCGAGCTACAACCAGCAAAGCAACTTTGAAACGCCGGCCAAAGAGAACTTCATTCCGGCCTCGTCCGGCAGCGGCTTGTCCGGCAGCGACTCGCCTCCGACAAGCCCTGTAGCCAGCGCGGCCCCAGGTTCGTCGCTGGCCGGCTTCGCGTTCCGCCGCGACGCTCAGCAGGCCGAACGGTTGGTTAGCGACGGTAAGTTTCGCTCGGCCCTGGCACTGCTCAGTCCCTACTATGGCAACGCCGAGCTGGCCGACGACCAGCGGCAGCAACTGGTCGCCTGGCTCGACGCGCTGGCCGCCAAGGTGATCTACTCGCGCGAGCACCTGCTCGACTTGCCCCACGTCGTCCGGGGCCAGGAGTCGCTGTTCGACCTTTCCCAGCGGCTGCACGTGCCGGCCGAACTATTGCAAAACATCAACGGCATCAACGATCCGCGGGTGCTCTTGCCGGGAACCGAACTGAAGGTGGTTCCCGGGCCGTTCCGGGCCGAAGTGCATTTGGTCGCGGGCGAGATCACGCTCTTTCTCGGCGATTTGTACGCGGGCCGGTTTCCGCTGTCGCTGGGGAACGAGCCCCCGCAGCCGGCCGAATACACGGTCCACGACAAGCGATCCGACCGAACCTACATCGGCGCCGACGGCCGCACCATTGCCGCCAACGACCCGACTAATCCCTACGGCCAGGCCTGGATCGACCTAGGGCCCACCGCCTGCATCCACGGCAGCCCGCAGTCGTCGGCCCCGGATACGCAAACGCTCGGCTGCATCAGCCTCAGTCCGCAAGACGCCCGCGACCTGTACTCGATCCTCTCGGTCGGCTCGAAAGTGGCGGTGCTGCGGTAGGGCTACGGCAAGAGCGTGTCGTCCAGGGTAGAAAAGTCAAGTATCTCGGCCGTCGAGCCGGCGCTCAACGTATCGCGGCCGCCGGAACCGCGCAACAGGTCGTTGCCGGCGTGATCGTTGGTCAGCGGTTGGGTCAAGCCGCCCAGCCCGAGCGCCGCCCACTCGGCCAGCAGTTGGGCCAGCGCCAGGTCGCTCGGATCGCCTGCCGCGCGGCTTTCGCTGTTCAGTCCGCCGTAAGTGGCGTTGCCATCCAAGAGGAGGTCGTCGCCCGTGTCGCCGATCAACGAGTCGTTTCCCGCTCCGCCGATCAGCACATCGTTGCCGGTCCTGCCATAGAGCGTATCGTTCCCCTCGCCGCCGCCGAGCAGGTCGTGGCCCGCGTCGCCGCTGAGTGTATCGTTGCCGTCGCCGCCATACAGCCGGTCTTCGCCCGAACCGCCGGCCAAGCGGTCGCTGCCTTGGCCGCCGTGGGCCCAGTCGTCGCCGCCCCCCAGCGTCAGCGAATCGATTCCCGGCCCGCCATACACGGTGTCGCTGCCGTCGAGCGTGCTGAGCGTGTCGGCGTACTGGGTTTCCGCCAGCGGATGAAACTGCGAGCCGGGCAGATCCGCCGCCAGTAGCTGGCGGTTCGCCTGGGTATCGGGCAGCCCGGCGTCGAGCGGGCTGCGATCGCCCCAGACGATATTGTTCCCCTGGCTGGCGTTGATCCGGTCCCTGCCCGCTCCGCCGACGAGCAGGTCGTCTCCCACGCCGCCAGCCAGATAGTCGTTTCCCCCTTCGCCGTAAAACTCGGCCGACTTGTTGAAATTGCCTTGGGTCAGATAGTCGTTGCCGCCGCGGCCATAGACGACGGTCCGCCGGGTCACGGGAAAGTAGCCTTGAAAGCTGTTGACCCGAACGCGGGTCAGGTTCGGATCGGCCGTGGCGGCAAACTGGATCGAGTCGGTGCCATCCGAACCCCGGACGTACAAATCCCCCATTTGCGCGCCGGTCAATATTCCGCCGTCGGCCAGATTGATGTCTTCGATCTGGGCGAAATGTATTGGCGCGTGCGACGGCGGCCCGGCAATCGATTGGACCAATCCGCCGGCAGCAGCCGCGGTTCCGAGCGTCGAGACCAACAACGGCGGCCCCATTTGCGTCACATCCAGATTCAGCACGTCCCCCGCCCGGTCGCCAACGGGCAACGCGATTCCCTCCGGCCCGCCCCCGTCGATCTGGATCCGCGTGGTGCGGCTCGGCCGGATCATCCGGATTTCTGGCGGCGGCGTGAAGCCCGCCGTCAGATCGGCCGGCATCTCGCCGAAAATATCGCTCCCGTCGCCGGGGTGGGGATTGCCCGGCGCATCGCCATAGAGCTGGATCGCCCTGATGCCCGTCGCGGCTGGGCTGCTCGCCGTTTCGTCGGACGTGCTCAGATAAAACTGATCGTCGCCCAGCCAGCCGCTCAGGATGACCGAGTCGAGATCGCTCCCAGGCGCGAAGCGGGCGTCGAGCGTGTCGCTGCCGCTGGTGCCGGTCAGTTCGAGCCGATCAATATTGGCGAAGGCGATGCCGCTACCGCCGAAGCCGGTGATGCCGTCGATCGAGTCCTGGTCGATCAGAATGGTGTCTCCCGTGACGTCCCCTTCGTCGCGCACGACGAGCCGGTTGTCGCCGGCGCCCCCTTCGATGGCGACGGCGGCGAGCAGGCGATCGACCGTGCCGCTGGCATCGAACAGGTGGAACAGGTCGTTGCCGCCGTCGCCAGCGGCTCCGACCGCGGTCTGCGGCGGCGTGCTCTCGATCTGGATCGTATCGTCGTCGCTATCGCCGCCGGCCAGGTTCAGCCAGTCGGCCGTGTTGCCGCCGTGCAGCGTGACGAGTGCGAGCGTGGTGTTGCTATCGAGCCCCAGTTGAGCGAGTGACTGGCTGCCGCTGCCTCCCACGACTACCAGCCGATCGAAGCCGCGGAAACGGGTCGCTTCGAGAGCCGTTCCCTCGACTATCGACCAGCCGTCGGCTGGGGCGCTGTCGTCGCGAAGGGTGACGTTGTCGCCGTTTTGGCTGTTGGCCGAGGCATCCACCACCAACTCGCCCCCCGCGCCGCTCAAGCTTAAGGGGGCGAGATTGGCAAACGACAGTAGCAGGTTCGGCCCCGCGCTGCCAGCCGCGCTGAGGTTGCCGCTGTTTTCCGCGTCGAGGTTGTCCGCCGTGTACGCCACATCGTGCCTGGTGAGGAGGTTCAACTCGATTGCGTCGTTGCCGCTTTGGCCGTCGAAATGGATCGTCACCGAGTCATCGGTCCAAACAGTTCCGGCTGGAGAACCTGCGTCGAGCAGGCGCGCGGCGGAATCGTTCAAGTGCGAAGCCAGGGCCGAGCCACCACCCAGCGGCCCGTGATCGACCTGCGGTGTGCGGCCGGCAAAACGAGGCAGGCCCCCCGCCGTCTCGTCGATTCGCAAAACGTCGTCGTCGCTGGAGCCAATGATGGTCAGCGAGCGCACGGCGGCTGTTGCGCCGCGAAACAGGGGCACACCATCCACGTCGATCCAAAGTTGCGTTCCTGTGTCGTCGAGCCGGACGAAGATTTCGTCGGTGTCGCCCGCGGGACTTTGCAGTCCGGCGAGTTGCATATCGAGGATGAAATCGGTCGGCTCCACCGGGGGCGAAGGTAGGAGTTGTTCGATGCTTTGAAAGGCGACCGCTTGGCAATTCGCAAACGACCAGGTGCCCGCGCCGACCCCGGCCGGAGTAAACAGCGGGTCGATCGCAGCCGTGAAGTCGAGGTCGAGCGTATCTCCCGTGGGCGTGCCAAACGGCGATTCGCCGTCGATGTCGAAGCGGGTCGTGGCTTGGGGAGCAAGCGCGAACGTGTCGTTTCCCGCTCCGCCGCTCAGAACCGTGCCGAGGCCGCTCGCCACGGTTCCTAAAATGGCTAGAGCGCCCCCCGCGGCGTCGAGGTCTCCTTCATCGACATGAAGCTCGATGGTCGCGGCAGCCACGAGGCTGGTTTCCGCGCCGATATTCAGATCGTCGCCGGCAAGCAGGCTGACCGTTCCGCCGGTCGATTGCACCCTGACTCCTGGCCCTTCGACCGTCAGATGATCGACATCGTTCAAGCCGGTTTCGCCTGCGGAGAGGAGCACATCGCCAGCCGCAATGACATTGGCGGTCACCGCCAGGACGCTCGCACTAGCCACACGGATTTGCCCCTCCGGTGCGCTGTTGACGATCCCTGCCAAGCCATTGACGCTATCGACCGCGAGCGGGCCGGCGGCAAGGTTCACGATCGCAATATCCCCGGCCGTCGGGCTGACGTTGCGTGCGGCCAGCGTGCCGGCGGCCGTTTCGAGCGCATCGCCGTCGCCGATTCCGCCAAAGGCCCGCAACGAGACGCCCGCCGCCACGATGTTGTTTGAATCGCCGTTGGCATCGGTCAACGGCCCAGCGATCGAGAGCAGATCGACGTTTCCACCCGCCGCATCGACCAATCCCAATGGGAACGCGCCGTCGGTGTCGCGCAGGAAGATCTCTCCCCCAGCAGAGGTCGCCGCAGCTAGGGAGGCGGCATCGATTTCGAGCGGACTTTCCAGGCCAGCGCCGAGCGTGCTGGCCGGCCCCGTCACGCGCAGAACGACCAGGTCGCCCGCAACGTCGCGAGAGCCATCGACGACGCTCGTCAAGCTGCCCCTTTCGATCAGCAGGTCGAACGTCGAACCGGCGACCATGCCGACCGTCGAATCGTTCAGCCGCAGGCCGCCGGCAGTATCGAGGATAAAAGCGTGGTTTTGGGCGGCCCCATTCGTGGTGAGCTGCAACTCGGCGGCATCGATCTCCAGTCGGCTGGCGGCGCTGCTTCCCGCCGAACTGCCCTGCGTCAGCAGGTCAATCGTCAGCAGCCCGGCCACGATGTCGGCCGTTCCGGCGTCGCCGCTGCCGACCAGCCCGCCCCCGGTCACGGCGATCGTCGTACTACTCGCGCCCGAGTCAATGTTTTGAATCGTGGCCGTGCCGCCGGAGCTAATGCGGATCGTGCCCCCGGCCGTGGTAACATTCGTCAGGGTCACAGGCCCCGCTGCCGTCAGGTTGATGTCGCCCGCCGACGCGGTGACTGCCGAGAGCGTCGCCACGTCGGTTCCCAGCGTGATGCCACTGGCCGCGGTGGCCGAAAGCACGATTGCCACGACGCTGGGCGCGCCGGGCGAACTGTCCGCGATCGGGCCGCCACCCGCCTCCAACACGACCGCCGCCGCCGAGGCGATGCTGGCCAGGTTGGGAAAGTCGATCCGCTCGCTCGCCAGCCGCAGCGAGCCGGAAACGGCGATTGCTCCCAGCACCTCGATCCGATCACCAGCGCCCGAGCCGGTCGTAAGGTTCAGGTTCGTATTGCCGTGCGGGTTGTCCGCGCCGGAAATGCTCACCAGGTCGGGCGCTCCCTCGATCCCCGTCGTATCGATGTTGACCGTCGCGTTCCCCCGCAGAGCGATCGTCTCGAAGGGGACGCCCCCCGAAGTTCCGCCCAGCCGCAGCGCCTCTTGCCCGCCGGCGAACGTACTGCCGCCGGCAATCGTCAGCACGTCGGCCCCACCCGGCAACGTGACGTTGACCACCCCCATGCCGAGCATGTCGATCGGCTCCAGTCCGGTGAAGGAGATCGTGCGGCCATCGATGGTAAGCGTGCCGTCGCGATCGAGTGCCGCCTGGACGTCGGCGGAGTAGCTCGCCGTTTCCAGCCCGCTGCCGATCACCCGCAGGAGGTCGCCGCGGGAGGAGCCTGCGGCCTGGCCCGCGCCGTGGAAGAACAGGCCTCCCGGGGGAATTGGCTGTCCGCCGCCAGCATTAAATTCGACGGTGAGCGTGTCGTCGTCGGCGTCTCCTTGGAACGTAATGCTGTTGACGAGGGAGATTTCGCGATCCAGCAGGGTGGTTCCAGCCGAGCTGGCGACCACCCGGTTCTCCACGCGGCGCAGCAAAATATCGTGGTGACCGCCGGCCGTGGTGAGGAGGATGTCGGGGCCCGGCTCTGCGACGCTCGCTTCGGGAACGAAGGCGATGCCTCGCGCCGTGCGGGCCGGGCCCGCCGAGTAGAACAGCAACGTGGGACTGGCGCTCAGCGGTTGGTTGTAGCTGGCGCTGTCGGTCACCGAGACGAGTTTGCTGTCGGTCATCTCGTCGGTCAGAAGAAACAGCGTGATGGTGTTGCCGCTGATTTGCCCCGTGAGCGCCCGGAAGCCGTCCCCCTGGAATTTCGTGCTCCCGCGCAAAACCCAAGAGCCGGCAGACAGCGAGAATTTGCACAGGCCCTGCGTGTCGTCGGCGATGTAGAGGGTGTCCACGCCGGCAATGCTGGGGGAAAGGTCGGCGAAGAAGAACTGATGCGGGTCGTTGCCGAACAGGCCGCTGGGAATGCCGGCGAGCGGGGCGATTGACTGGCCGGAGGTCGTCGGCGTCCCCGTTCCCACGGTCCCGATTCGCAGCGCGCCCGAGACGGTTGAGACGTAGAGCTGGCCGTCGGCAACGGCAATGCCGCGGGTGCTGGTCGAGGTGGCGCTGACCAGGGTGGTCGCGCCGTCGCTGCCGAAGGTGGTGTGCCGCACGCCCCCGCCGCTTCCCGACCCCGTGATCCAAATGTCGGTTCCGTCGCTGCTCAGTGCGCTGCGAATGTTGCCGCCAGAGAAAGCGTTGGTGACGAGCGTCGTGGTGTCGATCACTCCATCCGCGCCGACGCGGCCGATCACCCGCGGCACGGTGGCACTGTTCGTGTTAGTCAGCCCTTTCGTGCCGAGCGGGGCGTTGTACCCCGCGAACAGCGCGTATTGCCCGTCGGCCGACAGCGTGAGCAGCCCCTCGCTTTCGGCGGTCGAGCTGGCCGTCAGCCCGCGGTTCGCGCCGGAATCGGCCGTGGGAACGGGAATCGTCTGGATGACCGTGCCGGAGCGATCCACTTCGTCCAGAAAGGCGGCAATCGCCATGTTGCTGGTCGGGTGCGGAGGGAGGCCGGTTCCGATCCGATAGACCAGCAGGTTGCCGGGGGTGAAGGCCGCCAGCAGGCTGCGGTCTTCCAGCGACTCGATCAGCAGGCGTCGCTGCCGCCGCGCCGCTTGGGAATGCCGAGCCCGCCGGATTTTTGCCGAGGTCCGCGTGCGCCAAGGGCGCCCCAAAACCAGGCCGTCGCCAGGAATCGACATGGGGTAAACTCCAGATGCAGTTTCAAGGTTGGCAGAAACAGGAGAGATGCTGATAAGCTGCGAAGAATGGGTAGATTGTAGTATCGAAGCTTTGCTGTAACCAACATTTTTTGAACAAAAAACTTTGGCTTTGGAGTTCATTCCGGCTGTCGGGTGCTCCCCCTGAATACTCCTGCACGACCGCGCTTGCCCGCCCTGACCGCGCTTGCCCGCCCTGACCGCGCTTGCCAAAATGACACGAAACGAAACGGCCTCGGCAGGTCCGCCCGTGAGCGTGACTTCCCGCCAGTCCATGCCCTCGATAAGCCCCGACAAGTCGGCAGGCACCCTGCCTCGGGCGCAACTGCCGTGCCGAACAGGATTGCCACACAGGGCGTTCCCTACATGACGGATTGCCGTGCCTGACACCGACTATCTCCGCGAGACCCATCACGAGTTTCTCGAGGCGTCGGCCCAGGCGCTGGCCAACCCGGGCCTGCAGCAAATCCTGGGAACACTGGGCGACACGCTGGGCCAGCGAAATCGCGATGCCTGGGATGCCTTGCCCGGCGCCGACCAGATCCGCGAACGAGCCCGGGCGATCAAAGACGAGACGTTGGCCGAGTTGGATCGGCACCTGGCCACGCTGGAACAAAGCGTTCAATCGCGCGGCGGACGCGTCCACTGGGCCGACGACGCCGGAGAGGCATGCCGGATCGTCGTCGAGCTGATCCAACAGCGGAGCGCCACCAAGGTCGTCAAATCGAAGTCGATGACGACCGAAGAAATCCACCTGAATCCCGCCCTCGAAGCGGCCGGGATCGAAGCGGTCGAAACCGACCTGGGCGAGTATATTATTCAACTTGCCGGCCATCGCCCATCGCACATCGTCGGGCCGGCCCTGCACCTGTCGGCTGCCGAAGTGGCCGAGATTCTTAGCAAACCGGCGGGCCGCCGGCTGCCGGTCGAGCGCGAAACGCTGGCGGGTTTTGCCCGCCAGGCGCTGCGGCAAAAGTTCGCCGAGGCGGAAGTGGGAATCTCGGGGGTCAACTTTGCCATCGCCGAAACCGGCTCGATCGCGCTGGTGACGAATGAGGGGAACGGCCGCCTCACCTGTGCCTTGCCCAAGTATCACATCGCGATCATGGGGATGGAAAAAGTGATCCCCAAGTTGGCGGACCTCCCGTACTTTCTGAAAGTGCTGGCCCGTGCCGCCACGGGACAGAAGCTTTCGGTCTATACGCAGATCATTACCGGGCCGCGGCAGGCGGGCGAACTCGACGGGCCGGAAGAGTTTCACCTGGTGATTCTGGACAATGGCCGCTCGCGAATTCTCGGCAGCCCTTTGCGCGAAAGCCTGTTCTGCATTCGCTGCGGAGCTTGTTTGAATGCCTGCCCGATCTATCGCAGCGTCGGCGGGCACGCCTATGGCGGCGTTTATTCCGGGCCGATCGGGGCGGTGCTCACCCCGCTGTACGACGGCTTGGCCGCTAACCATCACTTGCCGCACGCCTCGAGCCTGTGCGGCGCGTGCCAGGCGGCCTGCCCGGTGAAAATTCACATTCCCGACATGCTGATTCAGCTTCGCGAGCAATTGCATCACGAACCGGGGCAAGCGAGCCGATTGGAATCGCTCGCCTACCGGGCTTGGGCCGGCATGTTGCGCCGGCCCTGGCTGTATCGCTTGGCCACCTGGCTCGCCTCCCGCAGCATCGGCCGCTGGAAACGCCAGTCGCCTTGGTTCACGCGTTTGCCGGGCAAGCTAGGCGGCTGGACCCAAAAGCGGGATTTTCCCGCCCCAGCCGCCACGCGCTTTCGCGACTGGTGGAAGCGGGAGGGGCGGGATGAGTCGTGATGCGTTTTTGGCGCGAGTCCGCCAGGCAGCCGAAATGGGGCGGGCCTACCGCGTGCATCTGCTGCCCGTGCCCGAGAACGTCGGGTATATCGGCGTTAGCGGCGACTTGTGCGAACGGTTTGCCGCCGAAGTCGATGCCGTCGGCGGCCAATCGTATCTCGTGGCCGACCTGGCAGCCGCCCGCGTAGCGCTGCATCACTTGCTGCAGGAAGCAGGCGCGGGCAGCGCCCTCTGTTGGCGGCACGACCTGCTCGACCGGCTCGGCCTGGACGAGTTGCTGGCCGCTCCCGGCGTGACGCGGCACGACCAGAGCACGCTGGCGAAGCTTGCCCCCGCCGAGCAGCGTAGCATGATGCTGGGCTGCGACATCGGCATCACCAGTTGCGACTGTGCGATCGCCGAAACCGGCACGCTAATGGTCTGCTCGCAGCCGGGGCAAGAACGGGCCAGTTCGCTGTTGCCGCCGTTTTATGTTTCGGTTGTCGAACGATCGCAAATCGTGCCGGATCTGCTGGATGCTTTCAAGCGCCTTGCCGCGCCCTCCGCCGCACTTCCCTCGAACGTTACCTTCATTACCGGCCCCAGCAAGACGGGCGATATCGAGTTGCAATTAACCACCGGCGTGCATGGCCCGGGCAAGTGGCGGGTCATCGTGATTCAGTAACGTATTTCTCAGCAGCGCGTCGCCGGCCAGTGTTGCAGCAGAATTGCTGCCGCCACAACTCCCGCCGGCAGGCCCAGCACCGCGCCCCAGGCGAACATGACGACCGGCAGCCAGGGCTCGCCTACCAAGTCGCCTAGGAGCAGTCCAGCCGACCCGGCGACGCAGGCGGCGAGCAGCGAGGTTCCCAGGGTCGTCGCAGCCGCGGCCACGACCAATCCCAGCGTCGCCAGGAACATCCACAGCTTTTGCCCGTTGGTCACGGCCTCGCCGGCCCGGCGTC
>JBBDYF010000318.1:0-1538 GCA_040901775.1 Pirellulaceae bacterium
GCCGGGTGCCAAGGTCGCCTCGACGCCCCGCAATGCCCTGTTTCGCAACGACGGCAACTGGCGATTTACCGACGTCACCAAGCAGGCCGGCGTGGGAGACACCGGCTTTGGACTGGGCGTCTGCGCGGCGGACTACGACAACGACGGCTTCGTCGATCTGTACGTCAGCAATTACGGGCCGAACGTGCTGTACCGCAACAACGGCGACGGCACGTTCCGCGACGCGACGGAGCGGGCCGGGGTCGGTCTGGGCAAGCACGTCGGCGCGGGCGTCGCCTTCGTGGACGTCGATAACGACGGCCACCTCGACCTGTTTGTCGCGAACTACATTGAGGACACGCTCGATCGGCACCAACCGCACTTCCACAAGGGCGTCCCCTCCTATCCCGGCCCGCTCCACCATCGGCCGGGATCCATGGTCTTGTTTCGGAACAACGGCGACGGCACCTTTTCCGACATCAGCCGCGAGGCGGGCCTGGCGGACTTGAAAGGCCACGGCATGGGGGTCGTCGCCGCCGATTACGACGGCGACGGCGATCAGGATCTGTTCGTCGCCAACGACGTGCAGGCCAACTTCCTGCTGCGAAACGACGGCACGGGAAAGTTTACCGACGTGGCCGTGCTGGCCGGAACCGCCTTCGACCTGGCGGGCAACGTTCAGGCCAGCATGGGCGTGGACGCGGCCGATTTCGACAACGACGGCCTGGTCGATTTTCACGTCACCAGTTACGCGGGCGAGTTCGCCACGCTCTATCGGAATCTCGGCGGAGGCCTGTTCGAGGATGCGACGCGGGCCACGCGGGCGGGCGAGGGGACGCTCCCCCACGTCACCTGGGGCAACGGCTTCGCCGACTTCGACAACGACGGGCAGCGCGACCTGTTCATCGCCTGCGGTCACTTGGACGACAATTTCCATCTCCGCGGGGGCGGGGGTTCGACGGCCTTTGCCGTAGCCAATGTCGTGCTGCAAAACCTGGGAAACTCGCGGTTTCGCAATGTTTCGGCCCAGTCCGGAGACGGCCTAAAGCCGGTCTATTCGAGCCGGGGCGCGGCGCTGGGCGATCTCGACGGAGACGGCGACCCGGACATCGTGGTGCTCAATTCGCGCGAGCCGCCTACCCTGATTCGCAACGACACTTCGTCCGGCAACCACTGGCTGGGGGTGCGCCTGGAAGGAGTGGAAAGCAACCGCGGCGGGATCGGGGCGCACGTCAAGGTCCATGCCGGTGGGGCTGCGTGGGTGGATGAGGTTCGCAGCGGGCGGGGTTACCAAAGCGATTTTGGCCCCTGGCTTCATTTCGGTCTGGGAAAAGCGGCGCGGGTCGAAAAAATCGAGGTCCGCTGGCCCAGCGGAAAGGTCTCCACCGCGGCCGACGTCGCCCCCAACCAGACGATCCTGCTGCGCGAGGGGGAACCCGGTTTCCGGGTGCTTCCCGGTTCAGGCGAGGCCGCCAGGGAGGGCGAGGCTCCTGCCGAGCCAGCGGCGTCAGCCTCCCGATAGGCCGCTGGCCAAGTTACATCGGATGGGAAGGGAGGAA